>JBKPAZ010000064.1:0-20527 GCA_046726655.1 Chloroflexota bacterium | reverse complement strand
CAATCTCAGCGATTATCGGATTTATAGTGCGCCGGACATGCCAAAAATGGAGACATATATTGTGGAGACGAGCGATCCTTTCGGTCCCTTTGGCGCCAAGGCCATTGCTGAAATTCCCATTGATGGTATGGCTCCTGCTGTCGCAAACGCAGTTGCAGATGCTTTGGGGTTGCGTATCCGCCAGATACCGTTGACGCCTGAGAGGGTGTTGCGTGCTATTCATGCCCAGAAGGCGAAAACATAAAGAAAGTTTGTAGGGTGAGAAAATTATGGACAAAGATGACAGTGAAGCTAGAATACCACACGCCTCTCCGTTTGAGGCTATTCGCAAGATAGCAGAGGATGGAAGTGAGTACTGGAACGCTCGCGAACTTGCCAAGATACTCGGCTATGCTCGTTGGGATAAGTTTAAGAATGCTATTGAAAGAGCAGAGGAAGCGTGTCAGAACAGCGGACAAGCCGTTGGAGATCATTTTTCCCACGTGGGGAAAATGATCGACCTGGGTAAGGGTGCAAAACGCAATGTAGATGATGTATTTTTATCACGTTATGCATGCTACCTCATCAGGACATGGATCAGGCAAATGATTAGGCTCAATAAAAGCTTTGCATCTTGATAAGAGAGGTTCGTATGGAGCCTGTAAACGTCTTTGAATACGAGGCACTAGCCCAAGCCCAAATGGATCCAGCACACTGGGACTACATTCAAGGTGGCAGCGACGACGAGGTAACATTGCGAGCTAACCGCGAAGCTTTTGAGCGCATCCAGCTTCGTCCGCGTGTGCTTGTAGATGTCAGCGCCAGCGCGCTCAATATACGTACCACCGTGCTGGGGATACCTATAAGCATGCCCGTGATGGTAGCGCCAATGGCCATGCATTGCCTGGCACACCCTGAAGGCGAGTGCGCGACTGCACAGGCGGCAGGTATGGCTCATACATTGATGATAGCGAGCACAACTGCGACTCGATCACTCGAAGAAATCACCCAGGCGGCGAGTGGCCCACTCTGGTTCCAACTCTACGTTTATCCTAGCCTCCAGATTGCGGAGAGGCTTGTGCGCCGTGCAGAGTCTGCGGGATATCGCGCTATTGTTCTCACTGTAGACCTACCAACTCTTGGCAATCGCGAGAAAGACAAACGTAATAACGTAACCATACCGCCACCACCATTTCGCGAAGCGAATTTTGTAGATGTGGATAAGACCGGACAAGAGTGGGTTTCACTCACCTGGGAATCACTATCCTGGTTACGCTCGATTACCTCGCTGCCGATACTACTAAAAGGCATACTGACGGCAGAGGATGCGCTGCTGGCGATAGAACACAGTATGGATGGCATCATCGTTTCTAACCATGGTGGTCGCCAACTCGACACCGCTCTTGCCAGCATCGAAGCATTACCTGGAATCGTCGAAGCGGTTGCGGGACGCTGCGAGGTTTACGTCGATGGAGGAATACGTCGAGGCACTGACATACTGAAAGCACTGGCTCTGGGTGCGCGGGCCGTGCTTGTTGGCCGCCCGGTTCTCTGGGGGCTTGCTGCCGGTGGCGCAGAAGGCGCATATCGTGTGCTGGAGATTCTGCGCAGGGAACTCGAACTGGCAATGGCTCTGTCTGGTCGTCCGACGTTGAATAGCATTGATCGCACCTTACTGAAGATGTAGGGACAATTTATAGCGGCTATCCGCTATCGTTTACAGGAGGTATTAACTGATGGTTGACTGGAATCGTCGTGCGCGTATCGCCGAAAGCATTCTTGATACGGCGGGGATGACACCAATGGTACGCCTGCGGCGCGTTGTGGGTGACATTCAACCTACCATCGTGACCAAGGTCGAGTATTTCAACCCTAGCGGCAGTGTCAAAGACCGTATTTTACCCTTTCTTGTATCAGAGGCTGAGCGCCGAGGCGACTTGCGTCCCGGCATGACCATTATTGAAGGCACGACAGGCAATACTGGTATTGCCACCTCCTGTGTCGGCGCAGCTAAGGGGTATCCCGTTGTTATCGTCATGCCAGACGGTATGAGTGATGAACGTAAGAAAACCATCCGCGCCTATGGAGCAGAATTGGTGCTGACTCCCGGCGCTGAGAGTGATGTGGACCTGGTGATCGAAAAGGTACAAGAACTCAAGGCAGTATCACCTGGCAAATACTGGGAGGTTGGTCAGTTTGTTAACACTGATAATATCGAGGCGCATTATCGCACCACAGGTCCGGAGATCTGGGAGCAGACCGAGGGAAAAATTGGCGCGCTGGTGTTATCGCAGGGAACAGGAGGCACTGTGACTGGCGCGGGCAAATACCTCAAAGAGCAGAATCCCAAGATCAAGGTATTTGCTGTTGAACCTGCCGAATGCGATATCCTTTCTGGCGGCTCCTGGGGACCACACAAAATCGAAGGCATCGGTGATGGCTTTATCCCCGAAGTGTTGCACGTTGAATACCTGGACGGAGTTGTCACTACCACATCGGATGAAGCCATTGAGATGGCTCGTCGCCTGGCACGTGAAGAGGGTATCTTCTGTGGTATCTCTTCAGGCTGCAATGTTGCCGCTGCAATCAAAGTTGCGCGACGCTATCCTGACATTGGCATGGTCGTAACTGTACTCTCTGACAATGGCCTGCGCTACTTCTCAACCGAACTTTGTGGCGTCATCACCGAACTGGAGGTGCCGGACCGCGAGCATCCTATTAGCGGTGAAGACAAAGCAAAATTGGCACGTGTCAAACTCGAGGTACTTCACTAGAGGTCTAATAATGTCTGCTGGCCATATTCATCACCTACAATGTGTGCTCTGCGGAGCCAGCTATAACCCCGCAGAGGTCACCTATACGTGTCCCACCTGTGGTCCTCTCGGTGTCCTCGAAGTTCACTATGATTATGAGCAGCTAGCACAGCGCATCAGCCGGGCTACGCTAGCGGAGGATCGCGATTTCACCTTCTGGCGATATCGTGCGCTTCTCCCCATTTCTTATAGCCATAGGGATAAACCTGCGCTGGAGATTGGTGGAACACCACTTTATCCAGTGGAACGCCTGCGGACTTATCTGGGGATGAAGGACCTCTGGCTCAAAGATGACGCGCGCAACCCCAGCGCCTCGCTCAAAGATCGTGCAAGTATCATTGCGGTGATACGGGCAGAAGCGGAGGGGAAGACTTTGGCCTGTGCCTCTACGGGCAATGCTGCTTCTTCGCTGGCTGTGCAGGCGGCATCAGTGGGACTACCGTGTTATATCTTTGTGCCTCACAACGCGCCGCGCGCCAAGATCGTACAACTGCTCATGTGTGGCGCGACCGTCTTTGCTGTTAAGGGGAGCTATGATGATGCTTTTGACCTGTGCATCGAGGCGTGTAACACCTTTGGATGGTACAATCGCAACACGGGCTACAATCCCTATCTCGTTGAAGGAAAGAAAACTGTTGGCTTAGAGATGGCTGAACAACTGGGCTGGCAGGTTCCTGACAGCGTACTCGTGCCGACGGGTGATGGCTGCATTATCAGCGGCGTCTATCGTGGTTTTGAAGACCTTTATCGTCTTGGGATAATCGAGCGCATCCCGCGCGTGATCGCGGTACAGGCTGAAGGATCGCCTGCGATTGTGCGTGCTCTTGAAGGTGATGGTGTAGTGCGGCCCTGTGCGGCGCAGACGATAGCGGATGGCATCTCAGTTAGTTTACCGCGCAATGGAGCAATGGCGGTAAAAATTATTCGTGAAAGCGGTGGCTTCGGGGTAACCGTCTCCGATGAAGAGATTCTCGCGGCAGAAAAAGAGCTTGCCAGGCTGACAGGCGTGTTTGCTGAGCCATCAGGTGCAGCTAGTTATGCTGGCCTGCTTCGCCTGCTTGATGAAGGTAGGATTATGAGAGACGAACGAGCTGTTCTGCTGGTGACAGGGAGTGGTCTGAAAAGTATCGATGCTGTTGTAGGGACTGCGGGTAGTGTAGTGCCGATTGAGAAGGGGTCAGAGGGGATGGAGATGGTTGAGAATGTGGTGAGATAGTCGCGATACATCATACCCAAAGGAAGGATGGTAAATCAATGGCAGACATCCTTATCGGCAACGGGACCGTTGTCACGCTTGGCACACGAAACCAGCTTATCGAAAAGGGATCTGTCCTGGTACGCAATGGCCGCATCGCAGCTATCGATGTGGATACTACGCTGCGCCAGCAGTATCCTGATGCCGAATACGTCGATGCGAATGGCGGCCTGATTATGCCTGGCTTCCTTTGTAGCCATACTCATTTTTATAGCGCATTTGCTCGTGGTCTCGCTATTCAGGGTGACCCGCCACGCAACTTTCCCGAAATCCTTGAGCGTCTCTGGTGGCGGCTCGACAAACTTTTAACACTGGAGGATACCCGGGCCAGCGCTGAAGTATTTATGACAGATGCTATTCGTTGCGGTACGACGTGTGTCGTCGATCATCATGCCAGCCCGAATGCGATAGAAGGAAGCCTGGACGTAATCGCCGATGCTGTTGAGCAAGCAGGGATGCGCGCCTGCCTCGCTTACGAGGTCTCTGACCGCGATGGGCTTGCTGTGGTTACTGATGGTATCCGCGAGAATGAACGCTTTATCCGCTTGTTACGCGCAGAACGCAGGCAACGGGCGGAAGCTGGTATGATTGCTGCGAGTTATGGTCTGCATGCATCCTTCACGCTGAGTACTGCTACTCTTGAGCGTTGCGCGGCAGGCGGTGCTGAACTGGGCGTTGGCTTCCATATACATGTTGCCGAAGATATCTCCGACGAGAGAGATAGCATTTCGCGCTATGGTATGCGTGTGGTAGATCGTTTAGAAGCAGATACTATTTTGGGGCCACGCAGTATAGCCGCGCACTGTGTGCATGTGCGCAATGGTGAGATGAGTCGCCTGGCCGAAACTCATACCCATAGCGTACATAATCCCCGCTCAAATATGAACAATGCTGTAGGACTCGCACCTGTCGAGGAGATGGTTCGCGCTGGTGTCAATGTCGGGCTGGGCAACGATGGATTTAGTATGAATATGATGCAGGAGATGAAGGCAGCGTACTTGCTGCACAAACTGGCGCTTGAAGATGCGCGGGTAATGCCCGGAGACCTGGTTTTGAACCTGGCATTTCAGCACAACGCCCGCATTATGGATGCCGTCTTTAGCCCGTTCTGTCGTGATTTTCCACGTGTCGGTGAACTGAGTGTTGGCGCTGCCGCTGATCTCGTGTTGCTTGATTACTTACCACCGACGCCGCTCACCAGTGGAAATTTTCCCTGGCACCTGATCTTTGGCATGGATAGTCATCATGTAAACTCGACCATGGTTGCCGGACGCTGGTTGATGCGCAATCGCCAGTTGCTCACAGTTGATGAAGCTCGTATTCACGCACGGGCGAGGGAACTCTCACAGGCCCTTTGGAATAGGGTGTAGAAAGAAGGAATGTATTATGGACATCCGTGAAGCGCAAACAGCCGTCAAGCAAGAACTGGCAAAGCATCATGACATAATGATCCAGTTCCTGCGTGATATTGTCGCTATTCCCAGCTTTGATAGCCAGATTGGCGCGGTTGGGGATGCAATTGGCGCACGCATGACTGAACTTGGCTTTGACGAAGTGCGGAGAGATTCTATGGGAAACATCTTAGGGCGCATAGGTAATGGTCCTCGTGTATTGCTCTATGATAGTCACATTGACACAGTTGGTGTGGCTGATGCAGCCCAATGGGAGTGGGATCCCTTTAAAGGCAAGTTCGAGAATGGCATCATCTACGGCCTCGGCGCTGGCGATGAGAAGTGTTCTACACCGCCCATGATCTATGCAATGGCTACACTGAAAAAGTTGGGGCTGGCGAAAGACTGGACGCTATTTTATTTTGGCAATATGGAAGAGTGGTGTGATGGTATCTCCGGAAATGCGCTCGTAGAACATGAGGGCATTCGCCCAGATTTCGTGGTGATTGGCGAATCTACCAACATGGAAGTTTATCGTGGACACCGTGGGCGCACCGAAGTAAGTGTCACATTCAAGGGAATTAGTTGCCATGCCAGCGCGCCCGAACGCGGAGACAATGCGCTCTACAAGGCTATCCCGTTCATTCAGGGCGTCGAGCAACTGCATCAAGAGTTAAAAAGCCGTCCTGATCCGTTCCTGGGAGCCGGTTCTATCACCGTGACCAGTGCCAGCACGCATAGTGTCTCGCTTAATGCTGTTCCCGACGAGTGCTCGATCTATCTTGATCGCCGTATGCACCCCGCCGAGACAAAGGAAGTTGTACTGAATGAACTGCGCGCCTTGCCCAATGCTCACCTGGCAGAAATTGTTGTGCCGATGTACACAGAGCCGAGCTATACGGGCTTTGTCTTCCCCGTTGAAAAGATATTCCCTGCATGGTCATTGGCAGAGGATCACCCCTACGTGCAGGTCGGTAAAGTCACCTTTGAAAGCTGTTATGGTCGTCCCGCCAAAACTGGTAAGTGGGTCTTTTCTACAAACGCCACGTATTGGATGGGCAAGGCGGGTATTCCGGCAATCGGATTTGGCCCTGGTGAAGAACATTGGGCACATACAACCCTCGACCAGGTGCCTGCTGAAGAAGTTGTGCAGTGCGCTGATTTCTATGCAATGTTGCCGCTTTTCCTGGGAGGTATCAGGTGAGTAAATTAGCTGTTGTTGCCATTGGCGGCAACTCATTGATCAAGGATGAGGCACATCAAAGCGTACCAGACCAGTTTAATGCGGTGCGTGAGACGGCCGTACATATCGCAGAAATGATCGAGCAGGGTTGGAATGTGGTCGTCACGCATGGTAATGGGCCGCAGGTGGGGTTCATTCTACTGCGCTCAGAACTTGCGAGCAAAGTAATGCATACTGTGCCTCTTGACTCTTGCGGCGCAGATACCCAGGGTGCAATCGGCTATATGATTCAACAGGCGTTATACAATGAATTTTTACGCCGGGGTATCCGGCGCCAAAGTGCAACGGTGGTTACACAGGTGGTCGTTGATAGCAATGACCCGGCTATGCAGAATCCAAGCAAGCCTATTGGCTCATTTTATACAGAAGAGGAAGCACGAGCGAAGATGAATAAAGAAGGCTGGATGATGGTTGAAGATGCCGGCCGTGGCTGGCGTCGAGTTGTGCCTTCGCCTATTCCCAGAGAGATTGTCGAGCGGGATGCAATAGATACGCTGATCAAGAATGGCTTTATCGTGGTCGCTGTTGGCGGCGGCGGTATCCCTGTCGTGCGCGATGAAGCTGGCAACCTTTCAGGTGTCGAAGGGGTGATTGACAAAGACCTGGCTTCGAGCCTGCTAGCCAGTGAATTGAATGCTGATCTCTTGCTCATATCTACTGCTGTAGAGAAAGCCGCCCTCAACTTCAAGAAACCCAACCAGATCGACCTGGACCGTATTACGCTTAGCAAGGTCAAACGTTATTACGAGGAAGGTCATTTTGCTAAAGGCAGTATGGGACCGAAAGTCAGAGCTATCATCAACTATCTAGAACGCGGTGGAAGTGCTGCTTTGATAACCATGCCCGAAACCATCGGCAAAGCCCTCGCAGGGCGGACAGGGACATGGATTGTACCCGAATAGAAAGGAGGCTATGAAATGAAGACTAAATTGCGTGGTCGAGACTTTATCAGCACGCAGGAATGGACCAAGGAAGAATTGGAGACTATACTGGATCTCGCCTTTGACCTCAAAATGAAATGGGGACTTGATTTACCCACGCGTTTACTTGAAGACAAGACTCTGTTTATGCTCTTTTTCTTCTCCTCAACACGCACTCGCACCTCTTTCGAAGCGGGCATGACGCGCCTGGGAGGCCATGCTATTTTCTTGGAGCCGGACAAGATGCAAATCTCGCATGGCGATACTCCTAAGGAGATCGGCAAGATTCTCTCCGCGTATGGACACGGCATCGCTATTCGCCATTGCGATTGGGGAGACGGCAATGCATACCTGAGAGATGTGGCCGAGCATGCCAGCGTGCCCGTAATCAACATGCAATGCGATATCTATCATCCATGCCAGGCTATAGCTGATCTCATGACAGTGATCGAGAAGAAAGGAGATGTACGTGGCAAGAAAGTAGTGATGTCGTGGGCGTATGCCAAATCCTACACCAAGCCGCTCTCATTGCCACAATCGGTAATTGAGCTCTTCACGCAGTTCGGCGCTGATATCGTGCTGGCCCATCCACCTGAGTTCGAATTGATGCCGGAGATCCTGGACAATGCTGCCGAAAACGCGCGTAAGACAGGCGGTAGCTTTAAGATTGTCCACAATATGGATGAGGCATTCGTGGGCGCTGATGTTGTGTACCCCAAGAGCTGGGGTCCACTGGTCGCGGTACAAGATCTGTCAAAGATGGTTGACACAATCAGTCAATACGAGCACTGGATCTGCGACGAGCGCCGCATGTCCCTGGCAAAAGAAGATGCGATCTATATGCATTGTCTTCCGGCCGATCGTGGAGTAGAGGTGACCGACGCAGTAATAGATGGTCCACAATCGGTTGTGTATGACCAGGCCGAAAATCGTATGCATGCGCAGAATGCAATTATGGCTCTTACTATGGGAGGGCGGTAGATTGACCGCATCACGCTCTCTTGTGATGTCTTTGTGAGTACGGCACATATGAACTTCGCAATGCATTAGTTATACTGTCTTTAGAGGATACCAATCAACGATACTGAATGCCAGTCAGCATGGCAATGTGCCTGGCTGGTGATGAATACAGCGAGGCAAGGTATGGACGGCAAATTAGTTCAAGCATATGTTGATTACATTGTAGTTGACGATGAGGCGAGAGCCATTATAACATTCACATTTCCCCACATGAGTGAGGACACTCACGTGACGCTGATTCATGATAAAGCAAAAAATGGCATCGAACCATACGAATTAAGCAGAAGCGCACCGGCGCTTATGTTGAGTGCGCAGTCCTTTGAGGGAATTGTTATCAATGTATGGCTTGGTAACGATGTTGTGGCTGGCGGTGTGTATCAGGTAGATACTCAAAGCGAGAAGCATGTCCTACGCAGCGTCTGTGACTCTGGTATACAGCTTATCCAGGAAGGTAAGCTATCCTCGGCTTCAGATGAAGACTTCGAGTGGGTCTGCCGGTTCGCAGAAGATTAGGATAGAAGGTTTATTATTATTTCAACGTAATGCGTGTTCTCTGATAACCTCCTCGACGGTATGTACAAGCGTTTCATCAGAGAATGGTTTGGGCAAGTAACGATCTGCTCCTTGACGTAGGCCCCAGGAGCGATCGAGACTTGTATTTTTGGTGCTTACCATAATGATTGAAAGGTAACGTTGTGGGTCTAAGGCACGCAATTGGCGGCACAGGCCAAAGCCGCTGATTCCGGGTAGCACAACGTCGATGATGACACAATGAGGACGCTCCTGGAGGGCCTTTGCTAAACCTTCATTACCATTAGATGCGATAATTACGCGGTATCCTGCGTTTTCAAGTGCGCGGGCCATGATGAGACAGAGAGTGGCGCTGTCATCAATGACGAGAACTTTGGCTGCATGTGGCACGAGATATTGATCCTTCTTTCGATTTAGGTATTTTGTACAAGTATACAGTAAAAGATGGCACGACGTACAATTTATGAAGGCAGACAGGCATAATGGCCTATGCCGAAAGGCATAAGTAACTTCACTTCAGCCTCAATTAAAAAACTGCTCCACGTGCACTGTCATATGATGTGCAGAAGTATTTAAATCTGTTAACAACTGATGAGGCAAGCTCGCCAAATGCAGAAGCTTTTTACGCACGCGCAAGCATCGAGTTTAAACCAAAGTGGCTGGTCCTGTAGTTGATTCAATAGGGGGTGTGATACCTGTGAGGGCTGCCAGGCTATGTAATTGTCATACAATAGTCATGGTGGTCTACCTGATATAATCACCCTGATCGTTATTCATCAATACCTGGAGAAAATTACGAATGGCAGCATTGGAGGGGAAAATCCTTGATCGCTATGAACTGCGAAGGTTGGTTGGTAAGGGTGGAATGGCAGATGTTTACGAGGCATTAGATCTACAATTTCAACGGAAAGTAGCCGTCAAGGTCTTCAAGCGTGAAGATGAAGAAATGCTGCGCCGCTTCATTCGTGAAGCACGCGTGATGGCCTCGTTACGTCACGAGCACCTTGTGCCGATCATTGACTCTGGCCAATGCCAGTTAGAAGGCGACACCCGTTACTATATCGTGATGCCTTTTTTCGAGGGAGGCACTTTGCGCGCTCGTATTCGTCGCTCGCCTCTCACTCTCCAGGAGACCTGTCGCATGACGCGAGGTATTGCAAGCGCCCTTGACTATATCCATAGCCAGGGAATCGTGCATCGTGACATCAAAGCTTCGAATGTGTTGCTCAATGTGGATGGCGAATGTTATCTTACCGACTTCGGTATTGCCCGGATTACAAATGATGCAACGCAATTTACCAGCACTGGTGACGTACTTGGTACCGTCGATTATGTTGCGCCAGAACTATTTGAACCTGATCACAGAGCCGATGCACGCAGCGATCTCTATTCTCTGGGCGTGTTGCTTTACGAGATGGTGACAGGTCGTCTGCCTTTTACCGCAGAGAGTCAACTCGTTGTGGTATCGATGCATATGCACAAAAGGCCGCCATCGCCCCGGAGTATAGCTCCCCATATATCCTCGCAGGTCGAGCGCGTTATCAATAAGGCATTAGAAAAGAGGCCTGAGCAACGCTATACCAGCGCTGCTGAGTTAGCCGAGGCTTTTTGCCGTGCAGTTCATGCCAGCAACAAAAAAGGGGGAGTGGAAAGTACTGATACTTTTAAGGTTGGAAAACGTGAAGTTGTCAGCCCGGACGCAGTAACTGACACGGCCGTGCCTTCTCCTGCACTTCCTGTGGCTACAGTCGACTTGGCAGTCAGGTCATCGCCCCTGGCAAATGCGACCGAAGGCTACCAGTTTAAATCCCCTCAGAATAGTCTTGATGCTCCGCTTGTAAAGTCAGAGTCACCACAAATTCCGTTACCACCTACCCCTGCGCAGATACATCCCGGGCCACCGAAACGCCGATACTGGTTTGCTATCGTAACGGCATTGATAGCGCTGATGCTACTCACTGTCTCGATTGTTTCAATTGTGATTTCTCATACGAAGAGCGGGAGTACCATTGTAAAGAGCGTTACCCAAAATGCGATGACTGCCAGGGTACAAACTCCGACGACTATTCCAACGGCAACGCCAAATTTGACCGCTACAGCCCTGGCGGCTCAGGCTGCTACTGCAACAGCCCAGGCTCAGGAAACTGCGACGGCTATAGCTGGCATGACTGTTACGGCCGAGGCTAAAGCGAGTGCTACAGCCGGGGTGATTCAAACAGCTACTTCTGGCAAACCTGTATACCAGGATGTGTTGAATAATGCGCATAGCGCGAATACGGTGGCGGCGAATTGGGATCAGGGTAACAAGTGTGTTTTTGCTTCAGATGGCTACCATGTCAAAGAGGGAACCAATTGGCATGGGTGCAAAGAGTCTGCAAATACCTATCAGGATGCGGCGATTGCGGTGGATATGCGTATTCTTAGTGGGCTATCAGGTGGTCTCTTCTTCCGCGTCAGTACCGATTTGTTCGGCGAATATAGTGGTTATTTGTTTGAGATCAATACTGCTGGAAAATATAGAATTGCTCTTTTTTCTCAGCGTATTACTGCAACTATCACTCCTTTAAAGAATTGGACGCCTACACCGGCTTTGCGGCAAGGTAGTGCTGCAAGTAATACGTTGCAGGTGATTGCGCAGGGAAGTAACCTGTCTTTCTATGTCAATGGGGTGTTTCTTGTTCAGTTAACTGATCCAACATACTCGTCGGGTGTGATAGCTTTTTTTGCGACTACTGACGGTACGACAGCGGCTGATGTGGTATATAGTAATCTGAGGGTGTTTCCGCTGTCGTAAACCTGGAATTTGGAAGAGGAGCTTATGTATGCCTACGGTCATCACTCATGGTCGCATCATAACGGCGACCGATGATTTTTTCGGCGATATTCTCATCGAGGGTGAGCAAATCGTCGCAGTTGGTTCGCCTGGAACCTTTGCTACAATGCAAAGTGATATAGTACTTGATGCCCAAGGGAAATATATTTTCCCTGGTGCTATCGATGTGCATACACATATGGAACTTCCACTGCCCACGACTGTTGCCAGTGATGATTTTGAGACGGGAACGATAGCTGCCGCCTGTGGTGGCACTACCACCATCATTGATTTTGCCAATCAGCAACGGGGGCATAGCCTGGCTGAAGCACTCCAATCATGGCATCATAAAGCGGAGGGAAGGGCTGTTATCGATTACGGTTTTCACATCACCATCACTGACCTTGCCTCTGCTCCAGAGGAGGCGATGGATGAGATGATTGCCGAGGGGGTAACGACCTTTAAGCTATTGATGGCCTATCCTGGCACCTTCATGGTTGATGACGAGACGATTTATCGTGTACTGCGTCGCTCTGCTCGCCTGGGAGGATTGGTGATGGTGCATGCCGAGAATGGTGTTACCATCGATTTCATCGTGCGAGAAGCCATCGCTGCCGGTCATACTGCCCCGATCTATCACGCGCATACGCGCCCTGCTATCCTGGAGGGTGAGGCCGCACAGCGTGCTATCACGCTGGCAACATTGGGGGAAGCGCCACTCTACGTCGTACATGTCAGTTGCGCCCATTCGTTGCATGCTGTCGCTGCTGCCCGTGTAAAGGGGTTACCCGTCTGGGGTGAGACGTGCCCGCAATACCTCTACCTGGATGACAGTCGCTATGCTGCTCCTGGCTTTGAGGGTGCAAAATTCGTCTGTACCCCACCAATGCGTAGTGATGCAGACAACGAGGCGCTCTGGGTTGGTTTACAGCGCCGCGAACTGCAGGTGGTTTCTACCGACCATGCTCCCTTTAATTATCATGGACAAAAAGAACTGGGTTTGCACGATTTTACAAAGATACCCAATGGCTTGCCAGGAGTAGAGCATCGCGTCATGTTACTGTACGATGGTGTGCGCAAGGAAAAGCTTGGCATGCAGCATTTTGTAGACCTGGTTTCGACAATGCCCGCCAAACTCTTTGGGCTTTTTCCCCGCAAAGGAACCGTTGCACCGGGCAGCGATGCCGACCTGGTTATTTTCGATCCTGAACGAACGCTGACGATCAGCGCTGCAACCCAGCACCAGCGTGTCGATTATACGCCCTATGAGGGCATGCGTGTTCAGGGTGTACCAGATACGGTGCTGCTGCGAGGACGGGTGATTGTGCGTAACGGTGAGTATGTTGGAGGCAAAGGAGGGGGACAGTATTTACCACGCAAGACTTTTACTGCTCCTTAGTTCTCACCTCTCCGGTTGTGGGCGCGATAAATCTGGCCCCTACGTTGCGTCTCGAGGAGGCACGAGCTTGTGTTCGACGGCAAATGCCGCTGCCTCGCTGCGCCGCGAAAGCCCCAGTTTATCGAGGATATGACTGACATGGTTGCGCGCAGTTTTTTCACTGACGTACAACGCATCAGCAATCTGTTTGTTGGTGTAACCTCGTGCTACCAGCGTCAGTACTTCGCGTTCGCGCTCGGTGAGTTCACTGCCTGGCATCTGCTTTAGGCGTTCCATAGTCTGTTTAGCGGTATTCGTATCGATCAGTGAGTGACCTGAGGCAACCAGGCGAATTGAACGCAGCAGCTCGGCCCGGCTCAAATGTTTCAGCAGGTAGCCACTGGCCCCGGCCAGAATCGATGAGATCACCGCGTCATCGTCAGTGTATGAAGTGATCATCAAGATGTGTACATCAGGATAACGGCTTTTGATCTCGCGACATGCCTCGATACCATTCATCTTCTCCATACGCACATCCATGAGGATCAATTGTGGATCCAGCACCGCCATCTTAGCCAGAGCTTCTGCACCGTTACTAGCTTCTCCGACTACTGCGAGATCTGGCTCTGCCTCGAATGCCGTGCGCATACCCAGGCGTACTACCTCGTGATCGTCTACGAGCATGATGCGTGTTTTTGTCATGATGTTGCCTCCTTAGATAGGAATGCGTGCCAGTACAATGGTGCCTCTTGCTGGTGCCTGCCTTATCTCAAATGTACCCCCTAATTCTTCCGCTCGCTCACGCATGCCTCGCATACCATGTCCAGAATAGATGCGCTCGCGTTCTCCATTGGCCTGAAGACCATAAGCGTCGGGAGCTGTATGCAAACCTTTGCCATCATCGCTAATCTCGACTTCTATACAGTGCGGTAAATGGAGCAGGTGTACCTTTACCTGTGTTGCGTTCGCATGCTTATAGGCATTGGTGAGCGCTTCCTGGGTAATACGGAAAATGGCAGTACCAACCTGTGCCGTTTTGCGCGTGCGCCTTTGATCTCCGTTTGGCGATACTTCAATGCCCTCGACTGCTAAATGCGCTGGCAATCCGCTGATCGCTTCAAACTCGCGCAACTGGGTGGTGAGCATCTGTGTCAGGGTTGTTGAGCCGCTCATCAATGGTTTGAGTGTGAACATGTAGTGGCGTGTCTCCCAGAGCGCCTGTTTCGAGATGGTCACCAGTTTATCAAGTCGCTCGGTCACAGGCGCTAACACGAGCGCTTCTTCAGTAGAGGTGCCGCCTATACGCTTGAGAAGAGCAGCGCATGTCTCGCTGCTCAGACTCAACATGTAGATCAGTTGGGCGATGCCGTCATGAATCTCGCGTGCGATACGTCCTCGCTCTGCGGCAGCCGCAAGGTCAGCAGCCTGTTCCGTCAGGAGCATATTCTCCAGCGCGATAATGAGTTGCGTTCCCACGATGATTAAGAAGTTCTCTTGCCGCTCTTCAAAGGGGTTTTTCCGATTGCTCTCGGCTCCTATTACCATAAACACCTGGTCCTCTTTTTTAAACGGCAAATAGAGGCGAGCTAAACGAACAGGTTCTTCCTGTCCTTCTCTATGCTGAAGCTCGAAAGTAGTGAGTTTTTCCCCTGATCGCGCCACTTGATGAATCAGCGCCTCGCTCGGTTCGGTAGGTGTTGCTTCGACTCGTCCTGACTCTACAATGGTGTCGATCTGGGATGGTGGATTCTTACTATCTTCTCCATGGTTGATAATGGCGATGATGAGATACTCGAAGTGACCGCCCTGGCGGATCTGCCTAACACTTTGCTGTAAGAGTTGTTGCATAGTGCTGGCCCCGGCTACTAACGTCTCGCTGACACGTAATAAAGACCGTTGCCTGCGAACGCTGTCTTGCTCGCTCCTCTTATGTCGCGTAAGGCTGTTCAGCAACGTAGCCATATATGCAGTCAAGATAGCGATGAGTGGGGCATCAAGTGTTGAGCCTAGCAGTTCTTGCGCTTGTAGTGTATAAGGCAGATGTGCCATAGGTGGTGGAAAGAACAACCCGAGCAGTACGAATAGATCGTAGCCGATGGCCGCCGCTAAACCGCCGCGATAGCGATAGGCGAACCCCGTAACAAGGATTGATGAGAAACCGTAGCGGTAAAATGGTGAGCCATTGCCAAAAGGGGGAGCTCCGTAGATAGCGCTAAAATACATGACGAGGCCGCAGATGATCACGTCCAGACCATAGATAGCGATATCTTTATAAGGGTTATTCGAACGAGCTATAGGTGGTAGTATTTCGGCATCATCATCTGCGGCGATTGGTTGTGGACGATTACGTGCCCATAGTTTGCGTCGCTCTTGCTTAGCTCGTCGCTCATTACCTTGTTCTGACGTGTTTGTCTTCATTTTCCGTGGGAAGCTGGGGAAAAATATTTTGAAAACAGGAGTGTAAAGAGTGGCCAATAAGGACTGTATAAACGTGATACCGAGAAGAGCCAGTAGAAGAGGAGTTGGCCTTTGTACAGGCGAGACCATTATCCACATAAAAGCATAAAACCACCAGGCCCAGCGCCAGATCAGGAAGAAATACGTGGGAGTGTAGCGCAAACGGCGCAACGTGGTATGAGGTATCTTTCTAAGCGTTTTTGTCTTCTGGTTCATGACACTTTACGCTTCCTGTCTGATCGTAAGACGCAATGTCAACATCCATATGCTGTTCTAATCTGTAGGCAGTATGCATTGTTTTCGTGGGCCTGTCAATGAGTAGTTGCTTGAATAACTGCTTTATTTTATGAGATACTATTTCCATGGATAAATCGCTAGCTAGAAAGAGGTGTACGATGCCAGGAAAGACACAGAAACCTAATCGTTCATTAGGTGTACTTACGGGGGGCGGTGATGTGCCAGGGCTAAACGCTGCAATTAAAGCGCTGGCCTATCGCGCGGAACCAATGGGTATCCACATTATGGGCCTGCGTGAAGGATGGAAAGGTATCACCTATCTTGATAGATCACACAGCATTGAATCTCAGATCTTCAATCTTGAGGTGCCCATCACCTGGCAAGAAGGCTATCTCATGCCTTTGCATAGGCTAAATACGCGCAACATCGATAGGCAGGGAGGCACTTTTCTGCAATCCTCACGTACCAATCCGGCAAGTGTGCGTGTAAGTGAGCTTCCACCCCATCTGAAGTCCTACGCCGGAAGCCGATCGCCGGGTGATCACGTTGATCTGACCTCTGAAGTGCTAGCGAACCTGGACTATCTGAAATTGGATGGTTTGGTGGTAATTGGGGGAGATGACACCTTGAGTTATGGGGCTATACTCTCAACGAAAGGTGTTCCAGTCTGGGGTATACCCAAAACTATGGATAATGATGTACCTGGGACGGATTATTGTATTGGTTTCCAGACAGCAATCAATCGCGCGGCAGAATTTATCAACCGTATTCGCTCTACTGCTGGGTCTCATAGCGAGACCATACTGTTTCGCCTGTTTGGTCGTGATGCTGGTTTTACCGCACTTGAGACAGCTATTGCTACCTGGGCTGATCGCGTGCTGATTCCAGAAATCCCTGTCAACATTGACCAGTTGGCCAAACTTGTCGTCGACGATCGACTCAATCCGCAACATTATTCAACAGTGGTACTTTCTGAGGGAGCAAATTTTGGCATGCCGGTGCCGGAAGTCGGGGAGCCTGATGCGTATGGTCACCGGAAAAAGGCCAACGTGGCTGAATTCCTGGCCGACCAACTTACTCAACGCCTGCCCGGTATACGCTTTCTACCAATTGATCTAACATATCTTCTGCGTAGTGGTGAGCCGGATGTTTATGACAAACACATGGCAATTTATTATGCCAACCTGGTCATGAGCCAGGTTGAATCCGGCACATGTGGTGTGATGGCAGCACACCGAGATGGCGCATTTATCAGCACAGATATTCCGAGTAAAGACTTACCTGCGCGCCGTGTGGATCCTGCCGATTATCACACCACGCGCTATCGTCCTCGCTTCGAGCATATTACCGGTCTCTACCGACCACAAAAGTAGAGACCTGGTCTGTCTCGCCGGGACGTAACGTAGGGGGATTTTTGAAAAAGACTCGCACTATGAGCGGGTGGAGTTTTATAGCTATATGAATAGAAGAGGAGAAAAACATGGCAAACACATCTGCAACCAAAGAAGTCTCAAAGGGCATATGCAGTTTTTGCAAGGGTGAGTTTGAAAAAGCAAAGATGACCCAACACTTGAGGTACTGCAAGCAAAGAGCTGCTGAGGCAGAAAGCACGACAGAATCCCAGAAAACCAAACTTTTCCATATCGTTGTTGAAGGACGTTACAATCCGCAGTATTGGATGCATCTTGAAATGCCTGCTTCGGATGCCCTGGCAGACCTGGATGGCTTTCTCAGGGATATCTGGCTAGAGTGTTGTGGCCACCTGAGCGAATTTACTATTGGAGGCACGTCCTACTCATCAGAGCCTGATGATTACTTCTATTTTGGAGAGGCTGAAACGGCTGAAGAAGAGGAAATTGAGGAAGAGGAAGAAGAGGAGTTCAATGTAGATGAACTACTTGAGACTTTTCCATCTGAGTATTTGAAGATGTTACCCAAAGATTTTCTCTCCGAACTCAAGAAGTTTCAGTCAATCGATGACCTTGTTACGTATCTAAAGGAAAAGCTGAATTCAATCCCCAAAAGAGAGGTTCCGCACTCACAAGAAGAGTGGAATGAGTATCGTGCTCGCTATTTCCAGAGGCAGATACTCGAGGCGCTCCTTGAAATGGTGGAGGATCGTAGCCTGGATGTGCCGCTAGAAAAAGTCCTTAAAGTTGGCCAAAAGTTCTCCTACGAATATGACTTCGGCTCCTCTACTGACCTGGCACTGAAAGTGGTGTCAGAACGTGAGGGGTTTGTTCAGGATATAGATGAGGATAGTATCGAAATTCTCGCCAGGAACATCGAACCTGTGATGCTGTGCAAAGTGTGCGGGAAACCGGCTACGTTAGTAGTTGGAGGGTATTTTGATGTGGAGGAGAATGCCTATTGCAGCAAAAGGTGTGTGAGAAAGAGTGGTGAAGACATTGATATGTTGTTGCCTGTGGTAAATTCTCCAAGAGTGGGAGTGTGTGGATATACCGGGCGAGACTAGCGTTATAAAAGGAAAGTGAATGCTCAAACATGAACTTTCACTTAAGACATGATTAAGAAGCCCTGGCTGATCGCTCTATCACTTGTGCTTGTGCTTTCGGTCGCATTATTGACGGCTGCAAGCTGTAACCTCGTTCATGGAACCACCCCGACTGTGACTCAGATCACTTGCGGTGGACAGCAGGCCAATACGAACGGAAGTAGTTCTCCTACTATAAACAATCCATGCTCCAGGCGGCTGCTCGTTTTTTCGAAGACGGGTGGTTTCCGCCATGCCTCGATCAAGGATGGAAAGATAGCGCTCCAAAAGCTGGCTGCCGAACATAACTTTGCGGTAGATTTTACGGAGGATGCAACGGTTTTTACCGATGCGAATCTGGCACACTACGACGCTGTTGTCTTCCTGCTGACTACCGGCAAGATACTCGATGATAACCAGAAAGCTGCGTTTGAGCGTTATATTCGGGCTGGAGGTGGATACGTGGGTGTACACTCTGCCAGTGATACTGAATATGACTGGTCCTGGTATGGTGGCCTGGTGGGAGCATATTTCGACCGTATCCACGGACACTCGAAGGTCGTGCAGGCGACTATTCATGTGACTGATAGTACCCATCTTTCAACCATGATGCTACCGGCGCTCTGGGTACGCACAGATGAGTGGTACAACTTTGCTTCTAATCCTCGTGGAAAGGTCAATGTACTGATGACTATCGACGAGCGTACATACAAGGGCGGGACAATGGGAGCTGATCATCCCATTGCCTGGTATCACGAGTATGATGGTGGGAGAGCCTGGTATACTGCGCTGGGTCATACCTCAGAAAGTTATTACGAGCCGTTATTTCTGGCTCATCTGTGGGGTGGGATTATGTACGCGGCTGGTAGATAAGGCAATAGCGTAGATATCAAGGAAAATATATGTGGTTGATCGCTCTCAAAGGTCTTTCTGGTTATCATCTCATAACTATTCATCACTGTTTTTCTCTTTATTATCGAAAATATGGTTCACATAGCGCCCATCGTGGGCGCTATTTTTAAGCGCAACCATTGGAAAGGTCGACCCTCGCGGTCGCCCCTATATCACATGTAGGAATAGTGGACCAAGACGCAGTGATAAGAGCCAGTAGCAAAAGTTCATCAATGCTTTTGAGTCTGTGCATTAGTGCTTCTGCTTCTGGAACTCACTTTATACTTTTTTTGAGGTAAATTTTACAGAATCCTGATAGAAATTTCATGGGCATCTCATAAACATCGGCTATAGTAAAGTATAAGACTCTTAGTATGGTCAGCAATGCATAAGTTGGAGGCTTTTACGAATGTTTTATCCTGACGCAAATGATCCTTATAGGCAACCACCGGTACCCCATCAACCATATGTGACACATCCTAATCCAACGATGTCTCAGCGGAATGAAGTTGTATCGCCATCTCCTCTACCACGAGCGGCTTCATCACAAAATACGCATGCTCGCTCTGCGCAAGCCAGGCCGGTCACGCCGCGTAAGTCCAAAGCGGAAGTGTTAGCATTTGTGCATGAGTGCAAAAAATGGCTGGTAGCAGGCTCTGTTATAGCCTTTGGGTTATTGGGTGGCCTGGTAGCAGGACATGCGGTCGGAACTACCTCTAACCAGGCCACTCCCGCATCGAATACACCTGCGACATCTCCTTCTACAGGTGGTGGTTTTTTCCAGCAGCCAGGACAGCAACAATAAGGAGGAGGAGGATATGGCTTTGGAAACGGTAATTCCGGGCAACCACCCGTATCCGGTTCTCATACCTCCTGAGCAGAGACAAGAGATTTCAATAATCCTTTGAACGAACAGCAGTGAGCGCCGGTTTAACCTGTGGCAGAATAATCTGGAAGAATGTGGAGTATGACACCGATGTGTGTAGTTTGTCAAGAGGGCAAAAACCCGCCCATTTTTGACCATCAATCAGGCTTGAAGACCAAAAAACTGCGCAAGCTCACCCGGGTCAAAGCTGCGGAGCGAAGCGGGCCCCCGCCAAGCTTGA
>JBKPAZ010000063.1:0-11256 GCA_046726655.1 Chloroflexota bacterium | reverse complement strand
GTCGTAGCGTGTAAGGCCACCCAACATCCCCTCTGTCGATTTGACGAGGAGCAAGAGATGCGACAACGGTGATCTGCTCTGTCAGCAATCGCACACATCCCTTACTTACTTCTAAAAGGAGGCCGTATGTGGTTCATGAAGCAACTCATTCGCTTGCTTGGAGTGGTCTTTCAGGTTGATGAAGAGTGCCCGTAAATGCGGGCATGCCGACCCTCTGAGCGTCTGACCAGATTCGATGTTAGGCTGCATCTCGACTCGAGAACCGTCCGAGAACGGATACTGCAACGTCTGAAGGCGACATCCGCCACGAATTGGCAGAGGTACACAGAGGACACACCCAACACTAGACGTGATTTCTGATCTCTGGGGATGAGGACTCGAGTAGTGTCAACAGGAGATGGGTCACATGAAAAAATGGAGGACCAGGTGAATACCTGGTCCTCCATTTCAACACGGAAGAAGACTGTGAAGAGTGGAACACCAACCACAACGAAAAGTGCGATCCTGGCGGGTAGTCCGATCATGGGGCTACCCGCCTTTTCTATGACAATCGGGAGAGCATGGATCATGCGTCTCACCCATTGCCAGCATGGGTGCGGTGATTGAAGGCATACATTGGCTCTTCGACTGGTCTGGTGATCGATTCTACCGCACAAACCGCTTTCGTGAGACATCAAGCATCTTTTCTACGATGATACGAGTCAATGCCACTCTGACCTACCCGTACGAGTTCTTGAGCTAATCTAGAGCTATTTGTCATCACCAAAGCTGTCCAAGGGCCATATTGGCGCTTACGCAACCTCGCCTAATTTGGCGTTACAGGACACGATCTTTCGAGAGCAACCGCTCCAGGAGCCCATCGCCAGAGAGCCATCCTATCCGCAGCATGTTCGAATCAGCGAGATTGCGTAAGAGCCGATTTCGCGACCACCTTGCCACATAAAGATGGCTGCAAGAACCGTGTTGACCTGCATAAACGGTATCGCTTCCCCGCAAAGAGAAGATGAATCTTTTTGGCAGCGCCTTAGCGGCAAACTGCACTTACGGAAAGATCCGAAACCGTGCTTCGCATTACCACATATTTCGGGATAATCAAGCGACCCTGGCTAAAACGATAGGTTCAGCAAGCATTCATCACCGGGACAATGTTACCTGCTCCAGGGGTGTCCTGCTTCCTTCTATCCATGCAGACTGGAAGGCTTCTTCGCTCAGGAGTTCGCGGGCGGAGGTCACTGCTTGTATGTAAACAGCACGATAGACCGGTGGCATAGGAGCCACAATCGCAGCACGAATAGTTGCAGCTGTTCCCCATAGCTGCACTGCCCATCTCGCCTCTCCCTGTGCCACCAGGACCTCCCCGTATCCTTCCAGGCAAGCGACTGCAAGTTCCCTGGCTCCTATCGCTTGCAGTAGTTCCCAACTCTCCTTGTAGAAGGACTGCGCGGTCTCGTGTTCCCCCCGGTAGGCTACAACGCGGGCAAGAGCGATGAGTGCTTCAGCAGTGCCGGAACGGTCCCCAACCACCTTGAAGATCGCCAGGCTTTCATCCAGCATCGAACGCGCTCTGTCGTCTTCACGATCAACAGACAGGATTTGCCCCAGCAGGCTGAGCACGTACGCTATGAGCCTCCTATTTCCTACCGCTCGAAAGAGTGCGAGGCTCTCTTCCGCCAGATCTCGCGCCTTTGCACGATCGCCTCGCGAAAGAAAGAGAATGTGAGCCATATGATAGAGTGGATATGCGGTGCCATACTGCTCTCCCAATGCTCTATAGGACGCCAGATTTTCTTCAAGGAGCGATTGCGCTCTAGAGTAGTAGCATTGTGCGATAGCAACCTGAGCCAGCGCATCGCGGGTCGAAGCTGCTCTGCGCATATCCCCGCGCTCGCGATAGATATTCAGAGCCTCTTCGAGCAAGCGCCGGGCAATCTTATAGTTATTTTTCATGATGGCAAGATTGCCCTGCAACCGCAGGATATTCGCCATTCCGGGTTTGTCCCCGCTTTCGCGGAACAGGAGTTGGCTCTCGCGTAGGAACGCCTCTGCTCGCGTGTTATCATCCTGCATGAGTGCTAGAAATCCCGCATAGTGTAGCGCCTGGGCTCGTACAGACGGCGCTGCATCCCGGCCGAGGGCCAGCGCACGTTCCATGAAGGCCAACCCCTCAACCAGGTATCCACGGATTTCCCAGAATAGCATCAGCGCCACACATAGCCGGAGAGCCTGCTCCGCTCGTCCTGTCTCTATCTCTGTTCCGTCCAGCATCCATTCGAGGGCTACTCGCACGTTGTCATACTCGCGGTCCAACTGATCCAACCAGTCCGCCTGTTCCGCCCCAAAAAGCTTAGAAGCGACCCGATCCACCCATGAGAGAAAGTGCGCCGCGTGCGCAGCCTGCGTTGCTGCAAGTTCTCCTGCTTCAGAAAGGCGCTCTACTCCGTACTCGCGCAGCGTCTGCAACAGCCAGAAACGCGTCTCACCATTCCCTCGTTCCTGTCGCTGCAACATGCTCTTATCTACCAGTTCCTCTAGCACTTCCAAGACGCCTCCATTTATTGTGCCTGCTCCTGCGCACACCTGCTCAGCAGCCGCCAACGTTGCACCATTTGCAAACACTGCCAGTCTTCGGAACACACGCTGCTCCGCGAACCCCAGCAGATCGTAGCTCCAGGCGATAGCTCCCCGCAAAGTCTGCTGGCGTGCAGGTACATCCTGTGCCTTGCCCTGCAAGATCGCCAGTCCTTTCTCCAGGTGTGCAAGCAGGGTGTGAGGGGAGAAGTGTCTCGTGCGAGCTGCTGCCAGCTCAATGGCGAGTGGAATACCATCCAGGCGAGTACAAATTCCCGCGACGGCAGCCGCGTTGCCTGGAATCAGTTGAAAATCTGGCACAACTGCCTGGGCCCGTTGCACAAAGAGCGCGACCGAAGCATACTGCGACAAAGCTTTTAAATCGACCAGGTACCCAGGCGCAGGGAGTGGCAATGGGGATACCTCGAACAGTTGCTCGGCCCGCAGGTGCAGCATCATACGGCTGGTGACCAGCACCTTCAGCTTCGGGCAGCTAGCCAGCAAGTCGGCTATCACCAGGCGAGCTGAAAGAACCTGTTCAAAGTTGTCCAGCAGCAGCAAAATCGATAGTGCGCGTAGGGTCTCTTTCACTTGCTCAACAAGGGGGCGCCCCTTTTCTTGCTGGACGCTCAGGGCCTGGGCAATGGCAGTCATGACCTCATCGGTGTCGCTCAACTGCTCTAGCGCCACAAAGCAGATACCGTCCGCGAATACATCTGTGAGTTCTGTCGCCACCCGCAAAGCCAGGCGCGTTTTTCCAACCCCGGCTGTACCGATGAGGGTGAGCAGGCGCACATTCCCGCGCAGTTGACCGCAGATTGCAGCAATCTCTTGCTCGCGCCCAACGAACGAAGTAGAGAGGGATGGAATGCTGCTGGGACGGCGCTGTAGACTCAGGGTCGAGGGAGGCGGGAATTCGGCGGGCAAGCCTTGAACAACCAGTTGGATGAGTCGAGTGAGATCGGCAATGTCTTTGAGCCGGTATTCCCCGAGATCTTGCAGGCTTACTTCCTCAGGCAGCTCGGAGGCAACCAGGTCTTGGGTTGTCTGGGAGAGCAGCACCTGGCCGCCATGGGCCGCACTCATTATGCGCGCGGCTCGATGGACATCCAGGCCTATGTATCCCTCTTCCGTAGATTGCGGTTCGCCGGTATGGATCCCCATGCGGACACGGACGATCGCTCCATCAGGCCAGCGAGCGTTATAGAGCGCACGTTGGGCGGTGACCGCTGCAGAAATCGCGTCAATAGCACGCTCAAAGACCACGAAGAAAGCATCGCCCTGCGTATCGACTTCGTGACCGTTCCACTGCTGAAACGCCGCACGCAGCAAGCGCCGGCATTCCAGCAACATTTCAGCATAGTTGTTACCGAGTTGCTGTAACAGGCGTGTGGAGCCTTCAATGTCGGTGAAGAGCAGCGTCAAAGTACCTGTTGGAAGCTGGCGCACAGCATATCTCCTCGCTACGAATCTTAGTTTATAGTATACCTCTCCTATCGTGGTCTAATCAAAGTCGCCAGGTCTCTATAGATGAAGTAGAGACCCGGCGACTTTGAAAGAACTACGATCTTATCCGCCTGTAACAGACGAGCAATGAGCTACTCTGCTACCCGAGAAGCCTGCTGTTCGGCTGCCTGCTTTGCTTGCGTCTCAAGGATCAGATCGCGTAGCGCGAACAACAGATAGCCCAGGATTCCGAGGAGCGAGACGACCATCATGATCACACCGACAGTGACATTATTGGTCGTCGAGGCGATCCAGTGCGACCCGGATGGCTGGGTCGTCAAAACAAATGGCGAGATCGTCAGCCAGATACCAGCCAGAAAGAACAGAAACAACACATAGCTTCCGGGCGGAATCAGCCGCCTCATTACATATCTCATACTCATTTTGCTTCACTCCTCTTCAACATCGGCTGGGTCTGGTCGCTTAGTTGATCGCTGCTTGCCTGGCGACGCGCGCTGAGATCAGCAGCGAGTGCTGCCGCCAGCGTTGCCAGTGTCTTGTCAAGATCGCTTTGACTTTGTGCCGGGGCCTGAGGCATGCTTGCCTGTGCCTGGTATGGCGCAGGAGCCTGAGCCACTACCGTGGGTCGTGCAGTGAGCACTCCAGCGGCGCGCAAGGAGCCGAGGAGTGACAGGAAAAAGAGGACAAAGGCTACCAGGGCAACCACGACGACGCAGATGCCCATCACAAAGCTGTTCGTGGTCTGGCTCACCCAGTTAGCCCCATAGGGTTGGTACCCGAGCGCGAACGGCGCCAGGATCAACCATCCTCCGGCCAGGAAGATGATCAGACTTGCCGCCATGCCGCAGATGTATTTGCCAGGGGTTGGTCGCGTTGTTTGCATGTGTTACACTTCCATGTTTCTAGAGCCTACGCTCTTCATACGTATGCTCATTAGCCGATAAAACTGTTTGTCGAGAGCATGTCATTTGCCTCAGGAGCAGTCTCCTCCGTGGTTCCAGGTGTTGCTCCGTTGGTATGTTCTCCTCCATTGCCGATTGAGGAAGCTATGAGAGAAATGGCCAGGGGTTCGATGACGTCTTGAGCCACTGCTTTGCCGCGTTGCTCGTCGCTCCACTCATGTGGGTAGCGTCCATTGACGGTATTGGAAAGCGTCTCCAGGACCTGTTGGTTTGCATCAGGCTTCTGCGCCTCACGAGCGACAAGCGCCAGTGTCAGGCCAAGCAAGGCCCGGCTGCGATTTATGCCCGGTGTGGGTGTAGAAGCCTCAGCTACTGGAGTCGTATTACTTTTCCGCAGTGGTATCTCGCGTAGGAAGAGCACCGAGACCAGTCCTAGCAGCATGATGATGAAGCCCAGGAAGAAGACGTTGGTGATTGCTGTTGAAAGACTCAACTTGATTGCCTCAATGAGTTGCTGGAAAATGACCAGTCCTTGAGGGCCTAAAGCAGCAAAGCCATGCTGAATCCTTGCCACGAAATCTGGAGCCAGGAGCAGTTGGGGGTTCTCTAACTGGGCCAGGCGGTCTGCTGGTACGACATGCTTCAGCACGGCTGGTATGTTACTCTGCATCGCATTTTGGAACTCGTTGGTCATGATCGTACCCATCACAGCCACGCCCATTGTCGAGCCGATGGAGCGGAAGAAGGTGAGACTGGCGGTGACTTCGCCAAGCTGCCTATAAGGGAAGGCATTCTGGACGACAATGGTGAAGAGGCTCATCATCACGCCGATGCCAAGGCCGGTGACGATCATGTTGCGGACGACCTCGCCCTGGGAGGTAGTAGGAGTCATACGTGAGAGCAGGAGCATGCCCACTGCGGCGACGCTGAATCCAGCGATCGCCAATATCTTGTAGCGACCGGTGCGCGCGAGTAACTGCCCACCCACGATACTACTGAACATGAATCCAAGCATCAGTGGCGTCAGGACCACGCCAGAATTCGTGGCGCTTTCGCCCAGCACGCCCTGGACGAAGAGGGGCAGGTACAGGATGGCCCCGAACATCCCAGCGCTGACCAGGAACATCGCGATGCTCGAGATCGAGAAGATGCTGTTTTTGAACAGTTGGGGACTGATGATCGGCTCAGTTGCCCGCAATTCAACCAAAAAGAAGATGACCAACATCACGGCTGAGAAGATGAACAGGCCAATGATTTGCCAGGAGCCCCAGGCGTATTGCGTGCCAGCCCAGGAGAAAGCCAGCAGCAAGGGAACAAATCCTGCGACCAGGGTGACGACTCCCAGGTAGTCAATGATATGCTGCCTGCGGATGACGAGCTTCGGCATTACGAGCCCGGCCGTCAGGATAGCGAGGATACCCACCGGCATGTTCACATAGAAGACCCAGCGCCAGCCCCAGTTATCGGTGATCCAGCCACCCAGGGTTGGTCCAACAATGGTGGCCAGGCCGAAGACGGCCACGATCAGGCCTTGCCATTTCCCACGTTCAGCCGGTGGAAAGATATCGCCGATGATAGCCATGGCGATTGGCATCATTGCGCCTGCTCCCAAGCCTTGAATGCCACGGTAGATGATCAACTGAGTCATGTCCTGACTGGTGCCAGCCAGAGCCGATCCGGCCAGGAAGATGACCATGCCGAGGATAAAGAAGGTCCGCCGACCATAGATGTCTGAGAGTTTGCCCCAGATTGGAATCGAGACCGTGGAGGCGAGTAAGTAGGCGGTGACGACCCAGGCGTAGTGATTGAGGCCGCCCAACTGAGCGACAATGCGGGGTAAAGCAGTGCCAACAACGGTCTGGTCAAGTGCAGCAAGCAGCATGCCAAGGATCACACCGATAAGAATCGAGATGACCCGTCCACGACTGAGGGTTGCACTCAGAGGTTGAGGCTCCTGTGTG
Organism: Chloroflexota bacterium; assembly: GCA_046726655.1. Taxonomy (GTDB): domain Bacteria; phylum Chloroflexota; class Ktedonobacteria; order Ktedonobacterales; family Ktedonobacteraceae; genus DATMNR01. The sequence goes on along the minus strand of JBKPAZ010000063.1, from coordinate 4,358 downwards.
GATACGGCAACTGCTGACCCGTTTTGCGTTTGTGCCATGAGACTAGGTTCCTCCTCTGTCTTTGTATTTCAACTGTTTGAGAGTGATGGTTGTAGTAAATGATTTGTTCTTTCTCTTAGAAAAGAAGTTGCTCTGTTCCACATGCTTAACGATATAATACGATATATCGTGACAATTTACGATATATCGTAAATTGTCACGGGGTATGTGGTATTTCAGCCTCTGTTTTTGGGTGGGACCTGGCAAGCCTTTCACTCATTGATTGGGTCTGCACTGGAATTCTGGTCTACTACCCGGTTAAGTGCCTGTAGACCTCGCAAGAGCGCCGCCAGGTCATCCTGGTCCAATTTCTGAATCAAGGATTGCATCTGCAGTGGATGATTGAGCAGTCGTGCGTACAGGTCTTCACCTTTGGGGGTTAGCCGTGCCAGTGTTCGGCGCCGATCCTCGGCATCCTCCGTGCGTTCTGCCAGGCCAGCTTGCACTAACCGATCAACAAGATGTCCGCCTGTCGATAAACCAACACCTAACCGCTGGGCAATTTGTCCGATGACCAGCGGACCCTCTTCGGCCAGCACATGTAACGTTCGGAGCTGAGCTATCGTGAGATCGATATCCATCCAAGCCGTTCCTGAGGACGCTTTTAGCGTACGTCCCAGGGCCCGGTACTGTGCCACTACCTCATGCTCAAGTTCTTCGCGCGTCTGGACCACGCTCTATCTCCTGAAATACTCAGCAATTTCATCTTTCGTAATGATAGTCTAGCATATTACTACGATAATATCAATATATTTGATGATGTACTTTAATCTGATGATATAGGAGTGAAGAGGAGGCTTGATTCATCGATCTCACGAGGTAACGCAGGTCTCGCCGTCACAAGTACCAGTCTCTTATATGGAGCAACCAACCGCGATCAACAGGTGGGATTCGGCCCATGCCTGCTCAGGTCCTTCAGATTCACTGGCCGAATGCCTCATTAGGAGGCACGGGACGTACCCCCAGAGGGCACGACAGCAGACGGACGGCTGATGAGGAGTCCGATGATATCGACGAGTAGAGCGGCGGCGGCCAGCACACCGAACAGCAGCGCCTCCGGGAGAGCAATCCCTAAAAAAGCATCCAGGGAATAGTTTCCGGGTCCCACGAGTCCAATAGCCAGACTTGAGGCGAGCAACTGGAGCGGAAATTCCAAGCCATGATCCCTATTCCAGAAGCCGTGCTTCCAATGGACCTTGACTATCGCCATGAACATCACACCCACGGCCCCGGCTGCTCCCAAAGGTGTCAAGAACCCAAACGCCAGGGAGAGACCGCCCCCCACCTCCCCAAGGATAGTCAGACTGGTCCAGAACCATGCCGGTTTGAATCCCTGTTTTTGCATCCCCTGCACCGTTTTGGAGAAAACCGCACCTCCGAACCAGCCAAACTTTTGCGCCCCGTGTGCAGCCAGCGTCAGTCCAACCACCAGGCGGAGAATAAGGAGAGCCAGACTCATTGTGACTGTCATGGATCGTGTTCCTTTCAACAGTGTTTGCAGAGACATGGTACAGAGAAATACAATATCCATGTCCCTGCACGTTCGCCCATCTGGAACATTGAGAGCCAGCATCCACCTCACGCGGACTGGTTGCAGGCGATATGGGTGCCGCTCCTGTCTGGTGCCGAGCCAGGCACAACATGCAGCCGAGTCCGCTCTGGTGAAGCCTACCCATGTTTGTGAAGATGGGAAAAGTTACCCAGGTGTTGAAGCCAATGTGATGGTGGTAACCGCCAGGGGCAGTTTACCCTTGCTTTTGCTCGACGAACTCGCCTTCGATCATAATCTGGACCTTTTCGCCGACGACCAACTTGCCATCAAGTATCATGTTGGCCGTCAAGCCGAAGTCCTTCCTGTTGATCTGGCCCTCGGCGCTATAGGCAATCCGGTGACCCATCATGGGGTCATTGAATTCCCCATACTTCAACACGGTAAACGTCACCGGCCGGGTGTTGCCCTTGATGGTCAGGTCGCCAGTCATGGTGTAGCGATCCTTCCCGGTCGTTTCGATCCTGGTGCTTTTGAAGGTGACCGTCGGATACTTGTCGACTTCCAGAAAATTCGACGAGCGCAGGTCGTTGTCCCGCATCTCGTTGTGGGTGCGGATACTTGCCGTCTGCATGGTGACGTCCACCGATGACGCATCGGGGTTGTTGGGGTAGATATTGCCAGTCGCACTGACCTCGGAAAAGTGACCGCGCACCGTCATCATGCCCAGGTGCTTGACGGCGAACTCGACTTGCGTGTGAAAAGGGTCAAACTGCCAGACACTGCGGGTTCCGGCTTCCTGTTCATTCTGCGTTGTCATGTCATTGCCTCCTTGTAAACGAAATAACTAGATACTGTTTGGAAAGGGAACATTCAACCCTTCTCGTTCTCTTTCCAAAATATTAGGTACTTTCTTTATGGAAGTAAGTATATATTATGCAGTTTCTCTTGTCAAGGAAGTTGTGTTTAAGCAGAAAATATGGTACACTTGAGCTATGGATACACCTACCGGCGCGCAGACAACTGAACAGCTTGAAACGTGTGCCACCCATCCAGTGGGCCGCGCCTTGCGCTTGCTCGGCGATGTGTGGACGCTCCTGATCGTCTACACCCTCCTCTCTGGCACCAAACGCTTTGGCGAACTGCTGGCGGTTATGGGCAATGTCAGTCCCAAGACGGTGTCGCAGCGGCTCAAGATGCTGGAAGAGATCGGCTTTGTGCAGCGGCAGGCTTTCCTGGAGATCCCACCACGGGTCGAGTATCGCCTGACGGAGAAAGGGTTAGCGCTTGTCGACATCATGGAGGCGATCAAGCAGTTTGGAGAACGCTACCTCTCCGAAGTTGAACCACTCCCACACCCTGATACTGCGTCTGTTCCCCCGGCGTATCAGTAATCGGAGGACGTTACGAAGCACGCAATCCTCAGTATGGTATACTATATCCTGGTGATAGATATAATAAGCTTATGAGGGAGCATCCTGCTGGCAGATACGTCCTGTATAAGAAGGCCGACTGAGCTTTCCGTCATTTGAACGCTTCTCTTCTTCCACATCGTAGTGGATTGCATCACCTCCTGATTGATTACCGCTCCCTGTGCAATGTAGCACTCCTCCGTGGTTACGATAGGAGAACACCCGAGAACGAAGAAACTCTGCTGTGTTCTGAGCGGGAACCGTGTGATAGATATCCCTGCGCCTGGAAAGGGCCTGTAGGGAAATACGAAAGGTTTAATCATAATGTTAGAACTACAGAAAAGAATTGCCCTTGTGGCACATGATAATAAAAAGCGCGATCTCCTAGAATGGGCCGAATTTAACAAAGATCTGCTGGCAAGGCACGAGTTGTATGCAACGGGAACCACAGGTAAATTGTTGGAACAGGCGCTTGGTGTTGAGATTCACAAACTCCAGAGCGGGCCGCTGGGTGGTGACCAGCAAATCGGAGCAAAGATCTCAGAGCAAGAGATTGATTTACTGATCTTCTTCTGGGATCCACTTACGCAGCAGCCACACGATACAGATGTGAAAGCTCTCCTGCGTATCGCGGTTGTGTGGAACATTCCCGTTGCCTGCAACCGGGCTTCCGCGGATTTTATGATTTCATCGCCATTGATGTCTGGAGTTTACGAGCGCCGGCGTCCTGATTACGAGGATTATACCGCGCGGGTGATTGAAGATGCTACTGCATGAACCTCACTGCATGTGTTTGCGATAGTCGGTTATTGTGTATCGCCACACATTATGCAAAAATCGTACGCGCACCCAATGAAACACGATTGGAATAAAGGTAGTTGTAATATATGTTATACTACGTGTATGACGTCAGATGTTGTTGTTTCGCTTATGTGGGAAGAATGTGTTTCCACCGAACGCAATAAGTTTGTTGGCGTCGATGTGGGAGCATACCATAGTGAGACTTTATGTAGGTAGCCTGTCCTATCAAACGACAGAACAAGACCTTGCCGATCTTTTTGGGCAAGTTGGACAGGTTGTATCAGCTACTGTGATTACTGATCGTGATTCAGGTCGCAGTAAGGGTTTTGGCTTTGTAGAGATGAGTAACGATGACGAGGCTCGTAAGGCGATTGAGCAGTTGAACGGTACTACCCTGGGTAGTCGAACGATCATTGTCAATGAGGCCCGTGAGAAGCGCGACAATCAGTATGGCGGCAGTAGAGGCGGTTACCAGAGTAGAGGCGGACGTGGAGGGTCGCGAGGTAGCGATAGGAGCGGATACCGCGATAGAGGATACTAGGCGAGTATCGATGCTCGGTTGTTTGAGTAGGCTGAATTGCTGTAAGAAGATCCTGTCTCTTATACACATCTGACGC
>JBKPAZ010000062.1:0-5466 GCA_046726655.1 Chloroflexota bacterium | reverse complement strand
ACCTGTAAATGTGCAGGTGCGTCAGGAAGGCGACTGCTTTGCGCGTTATAGAGTGCGCATGCAAGAGATATGGGAAAGCATTCGCCTCTGCCGTGTCGCTATCGATAAATTGCCCGGTGGACCGATTGGCTTACGCACACCCATTGCGTTGCGTCCTCCTCGCGGCGAAACCTACTTTGCCATCGAGGGTAGTAAAGGGGAATTGGGTATCTACTTCATCAGTGATGGCAGTGAATATCCATGGCGAGCCAAGATTCGTGGCCCATCCTTTGTGAATTTGCAAATCATACCCGAGATACTGCGTGGACATAAGATAAGTGATGTCATCGCTATTCTGGGCAGTATCGATTTAGTGCTGGGAGAAGTTGATCGCTAAACAACCTGTAGGGGCCTGATTTGTCGCGCCCCAAGGGTGGGGTGCCACGCATGCGGGCCTACAGACGATTGATAGGTATTGGAGTTATCGTATGCATATAGTAAGCGTAATGGCTGATGATATAGGGAGCCAACTATTTAATGGTATCTTCTCATTGGCCTTTTTACAGTTCATCATCGCCTTCCTTTCCTTCTTTGGCTTCGTCCTGACCAGCGCCTTAATCTTGATCCTGGCAGAGCGCAAGATTATGGGCTGGATGCAAGACCGTGTTGGGCCTATCCATACTGGCCCCTGGGGCCTTTTGCAGACGCTTGCCGACGGCGTCAAACTACTCATGAAAGAAGATATCCATGCAGCTTTAACAGATAAATCACTGTTCTTGCTAGCTCCCTCGATATTCCTGGCTCCCGTCATTGCAGCTTTCGCTGTTATACCTTTATCGCCCTACGTAGGGGTACCAGGCACGGCCCTTGCCACTGGCATCGTCTACTACGTAGCGATGAGTTCAATTGATATCGTCGGCATCGTCATGGCTGGCTGGAGTTCTAACAACAAATACTCGCTCATAGGTGGCCTTCGCTCTGCAGCGCAGATGATCTCCTATGAATTGCCGCTCGTCCTGGCCCTGGTAGGTGTCGTGATGCTGACAAGCATTCTGGCTAATTCGGGCATAGGCACCATCTCTATCAAAGGGATTATTGACTATCAAAGTAGCAGCTTATGGCCTGGAAAAGGTATCCCTTTCTGGGATTTCATTTTTCAGGGGTTTACACCCTGGGCCTGGTTCTTCCTGGTACAGCCCTTAATGGTCGTCATTTACTACATCTGTGGGCTTGCCGAGACCAACCGTTCTCCATTCGATCTACCAGAGGCAGAATCCGAACTCGTTGCCGGCTACCTCACCGAGTACAGTGGGTTTCGCTGGGTGGTATTTTACCTCGGGGAATATGGCAATATGATCATCGTCTCCGCAATTGCCACCACACTCTTCCTGGGTGGGTGGGCTGGTCCTGGGGTCGGGTTTTTAACCGCTCCTGGCATGGCTTTTGGCTGGCAGTTCCTCGGCAATATCCTGGGCATTGGCTACTTCATTCTGAAAGTCTACTTCCTCTGTTTCGTCTTTATCTGGGTACGCAGCACTTTGCCTCGCCTGCGTGCAGACCAGCTCATGCAATTTGCCTGGTTGATACTTATTCCAATCACCCTGGGAAATATCCTGTTTACGGCCCTGGTCTACCTCATCCTGAGCAGTTTCGGGCTGTCAAACCTGGTCTTCCTGATCGTACTGTGTGTGTTGAACTTCATCATGCTCGCTGGCTTCATCCGGGTAATCAGTCGTGCTACTGTTGCTACAACCCGCCATGCTCAGGCGCCAGCCATCCGCGCTCGTCGCGCTGCCATTGCTGCAGCGCAACTCCCAGAGCGTACTGGAGTAGCTAGTAGTGGAGAGAAGTAATTATTTGAGAGTGCAGAGGGCGAACATGAATCTCCTTGTTTACAATCTAGCTTGCTGAGCGACAACAGGATAGTCAAGTAGCTTACTGGCAACATGACTAAAAATGCCGGCATCACCGCTGCACCACACCTGGAGCGTCCCTAAATATGCATGATTCAAGTTGTTTGATTGAATCAATCCTTCTGCGTCCAGTACATAATGCGTGCGGCGGGCGACTGCCGATCCACTATCAATAATGTGTACCTGGTGTGCGGTAATACGTTCAATAACAGGCCGTAGCGCGGGAAAATGTGTGCAACCCAATACGATTACATCAACCTCTTCCCGCATTACCGGCTGCAATGCTTGCCTGACCGTTTCCTCTACGGCAGGACCGTCAAGTTCACCCTGTTCAACAAGGGTCACAAGTTCGGGACAACCAACGGCGTATGCCTGAATACCACCCGCAAATTCGTCGATAAGTTGCTGCAGGTAAAGCGCTTTGGCGGCCTGGTTGGTTGCAGCAATACCAATACGGCCTTTTTTCGTGGCTCGTGCGGCTGGCTTCACCGCGGGTACCACGCCTACAAAGTGTATGGATGTAAAGGTGGCGCGTAAGGTATTGAGTGCCGCTTGTGAGGCTGTGTTACAGGCTACGACGATCAGTTTTACTTCCTGGTCGATCAGGAAACGGCATGCTTGAACCGATAGCTCAATGATTTCGGCGTCGCTACGTTTCCCGTAAGGACAATGTGCGGTATCACCGAAATAGATATAGTTCTCATTTGGTAATTCTTGACGTAGAGCCGAGAGAACGGTGAACCCTCCTACTCCTGAATCAAAGACCCCAATAGGGGCCTCTGCTTTTCCTGACAACCCTGACTTTTCCTGGTCAAGTGTATGTGGACTACGTTCAGCATCACGGGCAGGATATGTTATATGCCTCTGTTCTGCAACCTGATTCCAATCATTCATCATCACGACTTATTCTACTTTATACTACGAAACTCATGCTGTTCGCCAAAGACATGGCGCATAGCATCACTAATCTCTCCAAGGGTCGCGTAGGCCTCGACTGCGTCAATAATCAGGGGCATGAGGTTTTCGCTGCCCGCAGCTCCCCGTTCCAGCGCTGTTAAAGCCTTCTGCACTCGTTCGTTGTCTCGCCGCTGGCGTAACGATGCCAACTTTGCCACCTGCCGTTTTCCAACTTCTGGGTCAACGCGCAACAACGCTTGTCTCTCCTCGTGTTCCAGTGTAAAACGATTGACACCGACCACAATAGTCCGCTCTTCTTCAAGAGCGCGTTGATATGTGTACGCTGCCTGCTCGATCTCTGCTTGCATGAAACCATGCTCAATAGCGTGTACGCTGCCTCCCAGGGCATCGATCCGCCGTATGTAGTCCCAGGCCTGCTCCTCGATGGTATTAGTTAGATACTCTACATAATACGAGCCTGCTAGTGGATCTACGACGTCCGCCACACCGCTCTCGTAGCCCAGAATTTGCTGTGTGCGCAGGGCAATACGGACAGCCTCTTCAGTTGGAAGCGAAAGCGCCTCATCTTTTGAGTTGGTATGTAACGATTGCGTACCGCCAAGTACTGCAGCCAACGCCTGGTATGCCGTGCGCACAATGTTATTATCGGGCTGTTGTGCGGTTAACGTTGAACCCGCTGTCTGTGTGTGGAATCGCAACATCATTGAACGCGGGTCTTGCGCATGGAAGCGATCTCGCATGATGTTTGCCCACATACGACGGGCGGCACGGAATTTGGCAACCTCTTCAAAGAGGTTATTGTGACTGTTGAAGAAGAACGAAAGCTGCCCTGCGAAGGTATCAACATCCAACCCTGCGTCAATCGCCGCCCGCACATAACTGACTGCGTTAGAGAGCGTGAATGCTACCTCTTGCACAGCAGTCGAACCTGCCTCTCGCACATGGTAACCGCTAATACTAATCGTATTCCAACGTGGCAGGTTCTCAGCACAGTAGCGGAATATATCAGTTATGATGCGCATCGAATGCCGCGGCGGGTAAATATATGTGCCGCGTGCAATGTATTCTTTCAACACATCATTCTGCACAGTGCCGGAGAGCTTGCGTACGTCAGCTCCCTGCTTTTTCGCCACAGCGATATACAGGGCGAGCAGGATACTGGCTGTGGCATTTATGGTCATCGATGTGCTGATACGCTCCAGGGGTAGACCGTTGAGTAGTGTCTCCATATCTTCAAGACTGGAGATAGAGACGCCCACTTTACCAACCTCACCCTCTGACAGAGGATGGTCCGCGTCATACCCCATCTGTGTGGGGAGATCGAAAGCAACGGAGAGACCTGTCGTGCCCTGTGAGAGCAAGAAATGGTAGCGCTTATTGGATTCTTCCGCCGTAGCAAAGCCTGCGTACTGGCGCATCGTCCACAAGCGCGAGCGATACATACCTGGATGAATGCCACGGGTGAATGGAAATTCGCCGGGGTAGCCCAGTTCAGCATGGGTATCGAAGTCTTTCAGCTCTTCTTCGGTGACCAGCTCTGGCACCTCAATATCTGAACTTGTAACAAATTTTTGCTGTCGCTCTTTTGTCTTGTGCTTTGCTTCACGCGCCGTCGTTTCACGCCATTCCCGGGAATTCTTACTCGTGTGCAGCTCCATTGACATCCTCCCTCTGTGTGCCAATGCATTATAACATATGAGAGGGCGCTTATTCCGCGCTCAATACTACCAGCACGTCTCCCTGATTCACTGTCTGACCCTTGCTCACTCTGATCTCCTTCACAGTGCCAGTAATTGGTGAGGCCAGGTCATTCTCCATCTTCATTGCCTCGAGTATCACAATCGTTTGACCTCTTTCGACATTTGCACCGATTTCCATTGGGAGACCCAACACCAGTCCAGGCATCGGGGCGCGTACCATCGTCTCTCCAGATTCATGGGCCCCTTGTATCGCTCCTGTCAAGGCTTTCTCGCGCTCATCCTCTACGGCAATCTCGAACCGTTGCCCTGCAAGCAGCATCTCATAACGAAACCCTGTCATATCGGGTTTGTTGACACGGCTGGCGAAAACCTCATATGATTTGCCCGCGATCAGCAGGCTATATCGTCCTCCTATGCTGCTTTGCCCTTGAGCTTCTGAGGCAAGCGGCGCAATTTGCCGCCAATCGATGTGATATCTCGTCCCGTCGATGCTGATCTCCCTCTGAGGGCTGCTCTCCCCTGCATCGACAGTATATGCCTTGTCACCAACACTTGAAATATAGGTCATGCACATATCTCCATTTTCCCAGTATGCGTAACACGAGACATTATATCACCAAAGATTCTAACACTTCTCTAACACTTCTCCTATGCGCTTCTAACATTTGTTGTGAGATACTCTCTAACGGAAGTTAAACGGGCGATATCAGTCACAGATCACACATAGGCAAGAGCAATGTACGCAGAATGCGCTCAACCGAATGGAAAACATCATCAGGAACCGCTTGAGGGCAAACACAATGCCCAGCGCCAGGTTGTGCGTTGCGCAAATTGCGACATTGAAATCCTCTGGCCTCCGACAATAGTTCAGGGAAAAACTTTCTGCTGCACTGGTTGTGCCGCTGGCGGTCCCTGCAACTGTGATTACTCACTCTATCGTTCGGTCAATATTTCAG
>JBKPAZ010000061.1:0-4907 GCA_046726655.1 Chloroflexota bacterium | reverse complement strand
AACCCAACGGTAGCGCTGCTTAAAGGCGCTCTTGAGCGAAAACGGGGGTTGCTCAAGCATGATGCTGCCGTGCCAGCCGAATATCTGCGGTCCCTGGCGCAGGTAGGCCTGCACCCCAAAGACGTAGTCCTCAGCTACCAGTGGTTGTCCATCCAGGGTACCAATATCCCAACCAAGCGCGTCCTCCAAATCCTCTTCAACTACGAGATTGGAACCATGCAGGTGCAGTGGTATCCCCCTCTCCATAACCGACTGGCATTCAAAGCAACCTATCGGGCGGTTAGCCTCCATAGCCCGGCAAATCATTTGAGCATCGCTATACTCCAGGGGGTAGTAAATGGGGCCTTCGCTGAGCGGTTTGGGGCTGGTAGCCAGGTAGTGCATGAGTTTCCTCAGTTCGTCTGGCTCCATCACACTTTCTTCGTCATAGTGGACGATATAGGTGCGGCCTGGTTTGCGGTTGAATCCGCGCCGCCTTAACTCAACCATATAATGAAGAGATCGGGCTTTCAGCTTCGTTTTATGCGGGGCCTCGTATTCGCCGGGCACTAGAAGCGCAAAGGCCTGCACTGGGAAAGAAGACTCCGCGAAATCTTCTTCCAGGAGCGCCTTTTGCTCCTGCGACTCGGTGACCACTTCTATACTGAGCTTGTTCTCATACAAGTCCGGGGCTTCCCTGACAAGGGTGATGATGTTCTGGATTCCCCGTCGGATAACTTTGGTACTATCAGGTAGTCCCTTTGTTGTTAATTGTATCTTCACAAAAGGGATACATGGAAGAGCTTTTATGTCGTCGGTAGTGAACAATCTCAGCTGCCGGTATCGCGGCCAGCGAAAGAAGAAGCTATGAAAGTAAGAGAGAAATCGGATACCAATAATACTAGCAAATATTATGGTCAGGTAACCAATGAACTTGATACATCCGAGTACTATCTCAGCCATAAAGAAAACTGCCTTTTTCTCGATTAAGCTCTCTAAAAGCTCAGTCGAGAAGCGTTCATCGAATGCCGGACTACGTAGATTGGCGTCTACACCTGGCTTTAAACAAGCATCGTGTAGCAATAGAACGGATTTTTACCGTGGAAAATCCTCCTTTGTGGTTTTGAGACTGTAGAGTTCGATCCCATTTTGTTACGATGCAGTTCGGTAGAGCAATCAACAGGGTGTTAAGATAGCAAAAATATTACTCTATCACTCTAGAGTAACGTCTCTCCTATAGAAATCTGGTTTTTGCCAACGTTGAGACGGCGTTGCGAAAGTTGAATCCTGGTGTATATCCCTCCTCTTGTCTAAGGGCTCTTACGGAAATAACTTGATGATTCGCGCAAGGAAAGGCCCTTCCAGAGGCCATCACAAGAGTGATTCCCTAATCATGTTATTCCCAGATGTCCCCTAAGATCCAAATGATTACCCACAAATCTGCGATGCAATATATAAAGCACATTGCTGGGTTTGTTGTCCAATGTGTTCATTGCTGTCTAAAGCACAAACGGGCTTAAATACGATGAATCTGCCTGCTTCCTCAAATACCCTGGTAGTTGCTGCGACAAGGCCACAGAGCGCATCTGGAAATGACGTGATCCAATCTGCTTTGCCATTGCTAACACACCCAGTATCTGAGCATGTGCGTCATCGAACATCCCCTGCTGGCAGGCATAACAGGCCTGGTCAAATACTATTTCAGCGGCAGAGAGATCACATATGCCTTGTACCAGTGATACGCCAGCCTCGGTGTATTCTTTTGCACGGGCATAGTCTCCCTGGATACGAGCCAATTCGGCTTGCACTTGCATTGCAAAGAAACGTTCATCGCGGGACGCATTAGCCGTGTTGGGTAGAAGGCGTATACACAAACTCAGATCATGATATGCGCTGTCTCCATCACCCCGCAGGCGTGCGAAGAACCCGCGTAAAAAGAATCCCAAGGCAATATCGTTGGCTTCTCCAGACCTTTGGGCGTGTTGCAGGTAAATTTCGGCAAAGTGTTGTGCAACATCATATTCACCCAGGGTGCTGGCCAGGTTCGCAAGATTAGCAAATGGGTACCAGAGTTTAGCTTGAGTAGGTTTATCTAGCGATTCAGCGATCTCGAGACTCTCCTTCCAGATACGCCTGGCATGAGCAAATTCACAGCGATGACTGAATAACAAGCCCAGGTGATTCAGGAAACGCGCCTGGCGATAATGATCTTGCATTTGCTGGCTGGCGTGTATCCCCCAGAGGATCAAACGTTCACTTATCTGATCGCTCATCAGACCGTCAATAAGATGATAAAGACCCGTGACGAAATGCGCAACCAGCGGATACTCTTTCTGTTGCCATGCCTGCTTGAGGGCAGCAAGCAGAAATCCCTGTTCGTTCTTCAAGCGGGTCACATCATTCTGATAGCTCTCGATATAGGATAACGCATAGGCCAGGATGTTCTGGCGAGCGGAGTCGATGATATCTTGTTCAAGCTCATCCAAACAAGCCGCAGCATGGGTATAGAGCAAAGGATGGAAGCGGTAGCGGATGCGGTTGCTACAAGAGTTGCAATCCGTTATGGGGGTAGTTGCAGAATGCGGGTTGTCAGATGTAATCTCGATCAGGGAATGCTGTACAAGCAGTCCGACGGTCGCTGCTGTATTCGCGAGCAGGGCTACTGGATAATCAACATGAACGGGACAGTTATGGCCTTTCTTCTCAGGCTCTATTATGGCACGTGTGGAAAGGTTCAGCAGTTCTTCAGCGGGAGCAGCCTGGTATGGATACTCCGTTTTCGTATGAGAGCCTGTCGTCACATCGATAGCCACAGCACTTCCCAGCCCGAAAGATTGGCTGCCCAGCATGGAGAGTAACGCGAAACGCTTTTGTATCTCCGGGTCCAGAGACTCGAGCGACTGAGCGAGCGTAGTACGTAATTCACCTTTCGCCATCTAATACCGTATCGAGTGGATGCTCACTAAGTTGTGCCGCCAGAAGCGAGATCGGTATACCTTTCGCAGTGACAGCCGTGGCGGCCATTTCAATTGCCAACGGCAGATAGCCAACTATTGAGCAAATCTGTTCCGCATAGCCGCGCTCCTCGTGGGCCAAGGAACGACCGGCAAGGGTAGTAAAGAGTTCGAGGGCAGCAAGTGGGTCAAGTGGCTCTACATGGAAATGGTGGGTTACAAGTGAAGGGGAAGGAACATAGCGGCTGGTAATTAGCACCACACAGTGAGAGCGCCCAGTTTCATATGCTCCATGACTGTCGCTGCTACTTTGACTATGTGCTAGCAAAGCCTCTAACGCCTGGCGCAAGGGGAAACGCGCATCCACGTCATCTAAAAGAATCAGTACACGTTTATTTGAAAGTGCAAGGCGAGTGCGATTAATAGTGCCTGCGAGGTCAGCCTCGTCCGCTCCAGCCTGGATAATGTCTGCATCGGATGATGCAGGCGCATAAGAAGTGTTCACGAAATGAGCATGTTTGGCCCTTGAGGCAGGCTTTGCTGGAGACGAGAACACAGCAATGATATCGTTTAGCAGGGCAATAAGACCGCCGGTGCCTCGACGACCTGTGCCACTAAAGGTTACGATGCCGTTGAGAAAGAGGCGTAGATGCTTCTGTTCGTTAGAGACCAAATGATGCACTGCCTCGTAGGCGAGCGCACTCTTACCAGCACCCGGCATACCAGTAATTGCGCACAAGCCAGACGCCAGATGAGAAAGGGTACCTGTGAGTTCATTTAGTAAAGCTGCTCGACCAATCAGCCGGATGGGGCGGGGAGGCAAGGACATCCAGATGGAAGTGGGTCGTGTAGCGAGACGCTCATTTAAGCCATTCAAGCATTCGGTTTCGCTGGCGTTGAGATCAGTGAGCTCAGCCACGCGCAGATAGGTACGCAGGTCACGTGGTGTCGTGCAAAGCAACCAAGCAAGTGCCAGTACCCGTCTCCGCACGCTGCCGCGAAAGGGATGTGCCAACTGGCCTGCTTCGAGGCGTGCGAGAAAGTCTTCAGAAATATTGTATGTGCTCAGTAAGGGATTAGAGCGAACAGTCTCCACAAGGCTTCGCTGGCTACGCCAACCATGTTTGCGACGCTGCTCACTCATCCATCGTCCGAATTGTACTGCATCCATATGGTATCTGCTGAATTCTCTTTTGCCCAGATGGCCGGTATGCATCTTTGGCTGCAGGCTGTTCGGCTTACATTGCGTACGTGTTATGATATACAAATACGTCAGCAGCAGATCAAATATCACATGACTGAGGTTTGAAGCGAGGGGCCGTATGCGGAGAAAAGGTGATGTAGAGGTCTGGTTGAAGGTCGCCTGCCGCTGTGCCGGATCCAGCGTCGACTCCTCCTGCGCGTACAGGCTGTCCAGTTGTTTGTTGCAGTAGAAGGTAATGTTGAACCCGGCGGGCGGGATCTGGCTGCACGCCAGCACCGAGTAGTCGTCAGCGTCGTAGGATAGCGCGTTCTCGAACTCGGCGATGTCATAGGTTCCCGGCTTGCCGTCGGTCAAAAAGGTGCTAAAGAACGTACTGGCCGGGTAGTTCTGGATGTCCAGCTTGATGCCAATCGCCGCCATGAGCTGCTGCAAGACCAACTCATCATCCTCCCGCCAGATGTTGTTGGCCGTCGTCGAATACTTGAACTCCAACGTCTGCCCGTTCTTGTGCCGCAAGCTATCGGAGCCCATGACCCAGCCATCCGACGTCAGCAGATCGCCTGCCGCTTTGGGATTAAAGGCCGGGCAGGGCGCATTGGCCTGGTAGCCTGGCACATAGGCCTGTCCATGTCGATGGTGCCGGCCTGGAAGTCCTTGAGGATCGTATCCTGATTGGTCACAACACGGAACACGATCTTATCGAGGTACGGCAAGCCCTGGGAAGCAAGGTAATAGTTGGGGTTGCGCACCACGGTGTAGTGATCGCCCGG
>JBKPAZ010000060.1:0-24359 GCA_046726655.1 Chloroflexota bacterium | reverse complement strand
GAGTGAGGTCAAGGGTATGCTCAGTGATAGGGACTCCCCAACCAGCACCTTTCCCAAACATGCCAACCGCAGACAGGCACACCGTTCCGCCGTATTTCTTCTGCACCTGGGGATACCTGCCAAGCATCCACCAGAAGATCGGCCAGATGAATCTGAAGACCACCAGTGGTATGTACCGGAAGTCCCTGAAGCCCTCCCAGGCTTTCTCCACTGCTTCCACCTGGGCTGCCCTGATCTCGTGATGAATCTGCCGGAAGGTCTTCTTATTGGCGGCTCTGATAATATAGACAATGGGTTGCTTCTGGCCAGCCATTTCACGCTCAATCAGGGTCGACACGTCCACCTCATCAAACAGGACGAGGTGTTTCCTGCCTTTGCGACAGGCATGCAGAGATTTGTTCTCGTCCACCGCTTGTGCCAGACAGGTGATAATGAATGCTGTGAACGAGAGAGACTCTCCGGTGTTCGCTTTATGTTCCCGCAGGAACTCGCGAGCCCTGGTCACATCGACTTCGATCAAGCCACGGACCATAGGCTTGCGCTGGGCTGAATGAAGCGTGACCGCCAGCGCGCGTCGGAGCTTCGGATACGGGACTACCTGGTAATTATGCTGCCGTGTTTTCATAGCTACACCTTTCCTCAGCCCACCGGCTCTCCAGCTCGGGTGTGGCTCGACAGAAGTCAAACGTCGTAAACATCTTGATACTCCTCCTTCATCTTGAAACCTATGTTCTTACGCGATTACGCAATTACCTCAGGCGGGAGACCCGATCCCTCCGAGATCGCTCTCCGGACAGTTGGCCGATATAGCCACCACAACCACACCAGGCTACCGAGCGTGATCAGCCCATCAACCCAGACCGGCGGCTTCACAAGCATCAGGCCGATCGTGATCAGGCCGGTCGCCGAGACAGCCAGCAGCGGCCGCAACCAGTCCCGCCGGATGACAAGCCCGGCCTCGGCTACCAGGAAGCCCAGGAACGCGACCACCCACAAGGCCAGCTCGGTGTAGGTCTCCGCTGGAGCTGGAGGCCCTGCCCCCTCCGCGCGTGCCTTGATGCCCAGCATGTTCTGCCGAATCGCGATGAGATCGACACCGTCGGCGAAGAGTTGGGGGATGGCAATAGAGGGAGACGTCCAGATGTAGGGAGCATCATGTTTCCGCCAGACCAGGCGCGTGTGACTCGCGTCGAGCGGGTAGAGAGCCAGTGTCATGCTATCACGCCCATAAGCGCTCTCCCACACGAGGTAGCGGTTGGGTTCGACCGCCAAGACCTGGTACTTGATTCCCTTCCAGACCGGCAAGTCATCACCGACCTGCAAGTGCTGCAACTGTGGAATGATGCGGCTGGCACTGGGAATCCCATCGTTATCAACCCAGTCGTAGCCATACCACCCGGCGCGCTGGTAGCCGATTTGAACCAGCCAGGGCCAGATCTGCTCGGGCCGCGCTTGAATGGTGACGGCGCGCGTGGCGTTGAAGATTGGCTGGCGCTGGATCTCGTCGCCGGGCATGACTCGTGCTACCTCCTCGTCGGTGGCGCCCCAGCGCAATTGCAAGGGGCGGTAGATGAGGAGATACCCACCCAGGAAGATGCCCAAGGCCAGCAAGAGCCGACCGGCGATGCGAGCTACTGCCTGCCAGCCGGAACGACGGGTCTTTTCTGCATGCATGGTCATGTTCTTTTCCTCCTCTGATATGCTGACTTGACTTGTTGCATCGGTTCAACGCAGGGAATACAGCAAGCTATTCCTCTAGGCGGAACTGCCCTGCCTGGTTGGGAAGTGCTGACGACGATACTCCTCCATCCACAGGTAGGTGGCCAGTCCGAAGATCGCCAGGCCGAGCACAAAGAAAGCCTTGTAAAACCAATCGAGGTGGCCGATCATCGCAATACGGACCAGTTTGTATTTCATCTGCTTGCTTCTTTCATTCCACGAGCATGTTGTCACTCCACCGACGCCCTGGCAGGCAACCGTGAGTATAAGCATCTGACCAAGGACGCGCAGGAGCTGGAAGGCGCCCAGAGAAGCTTCGGCACGAGAGGGCAAGCTAGTCAATCTCCCCTCCTCGCGGCCATCATCTTCTGGTGCAGACTTTTCCAGCATGCAGTGTAACGCATGGACATCACGAGAGCATCACAAAAGTGGACTTCATTTTCACAGCACTATCACAGATGATCAGGAGTTCCAGGGAGAAGATGGTCTTTGCTACATAAGGTTCTCCATCTTTGGTGACGAAAGTGTAAGAGACTTAGACAGATCTGAGATTGATCTGTGAGAGGGATGCAGTACAATAGGGGAAGTGAAATGTAGCAGACACAGTAGAACATGAAGAAGGAGCTTAATGATGGCATAGACAACTCCAGTCGAAATTTTCCTTCCCCGGTACGTCCAGTTTACGCTTGAGGGCAGCGCCTTTGCAGGAGGGAGAAACGTTCACGAGGGCCCTGGCGTGTGGGAAACCACGAGGCAGAAGCTGCGTTATATCATCAATCTCCCCGATCAGCCGCCTGATTTCGCGACCGCTGTGAGCAATCCAGAGAGACCCGTGCGCATACACTTTGTAACGCATATCACGATGGGCGGCGTCGATATCTACCGGCTGTGATGAATGCTACAGCGTATGGCCTTGATAATCAGGAAAGTTTGCAAATTGAATCAAAGCACTGTTTACGGCGTAAGCCGCACGAGATCGCGCGGGAACGTTGTGGTCAATCGGATATTGGGAGCACCTGTAAGCTGCATAAGCAGTCGTTCCAGGCCAATAGCAAATCCGCGCATTGACTCATCGGGGTTATAACTTTATGCTCCAAGTGAGTAGTAAATCACCGCTAACTTGTTTTAATAATGAGATCGGGAAGTAAAGCTTACAATTTCACCAGTTTATAACCAACATCTGGCACGGTCAAAATGTAACGTGGATGGCGGGGGTCAGCTTCGATTTTGCGGCGCAGGCGGCTGATATAAACCCAAATGAAATCTACTTCGCGGTTGTATTCTGCCCCCCACACGCGCTCCAATAATAACTCGTGCGTCAAAACCCTGCCCGCATTTTGCGCCAACGTGCAGAGTAGTTTGTATTCTGTACGGCTCAGTTGTACTGGCTGCCCCCGTACGATTACCTGGTGTTGTGCGTAGTCAAGGGTAAGCTCGCCTGTCCTGAAAATAACCTCACCGGTTAGTTGCTCTCCCCGGACAATCGTACGTCGCAGTAGAACATGAACGCGCGCAAGTAGCTCTTTTATACTGAAAGGTTTCACGATCAGGTCGTCAGCTCCGAAGTCTAAAAGTCGCACGCGCTCATCTTCATCGCACTCATCGCAGAGCATCATCACTGGCGTGGGTGAAAATTCGCGTAGACGTTGGAGCACTTCTGCACCGCTCATATCGGACAGATGTGTTGCCAATAGTATTATGTCAGGCTCTTCAAGATCAAGCTGGCGCAAGAACTGGATACCATGACTGAGAGTGTGTACTTGGTACTGCTGCTCCGCCAGGTGAGCGCGGAGATAGCGGACAATACGCGCATCGTTCTCGACGACAAACACCTTTGATTGCTGGGTTTGTCTCAGAGGACCTGTGCGTGGCGCAGCCAATGGGCCACTGGGTGAAGAAGTGGCTGTTATTGCCGATGGTATCTGGCGCAGTGGCTCCGTTTCTACCGGCGGAGTAAAGAGCAGTGTACAATAGAAAGTAGTTCCCAGTCCCACTCCTGGAGAGTCCGCCCAGATTTTACCTCCATGCGCTTCTATGGTTGCGCGCACAACCGATAGCCCCAAACCACTACCAGTTGGATGCTCCTCTCCTGGCGAAATACGGTAGAAGCGGTCAAAGATGCGGTCAAGGTGCTCAGGCGCTATACCTACACCCTGGTCAGCGATACTCAGGCAAACTTCAACATCGTTTGTCTCCACCTGGATTCTGATAACGCTACCCCCAGAAGAGTAAGTTACCGCATTATTGAGCAGATGGTTGAGCGCATGCTCGATACGTAGTGCATCACACCGAACAACGATGTCTTCTGCTGGAGCGCTGAGTATAAATTGGTGACGCAGAGCATTTTTGCGCCAGCGTTCTACTAACTGCTCAAGCATTTTCAAGATGTGTATTTCTGATAGCCTCAAATTCTGCACACCGGCGTCCATGCGCCAGACATCTAAGAGGGTGTTGAGAATATCGTGCAAGCGATCGGCCTGAGTATCAATCATCTGCAACATTTCGCGCAGCGTGGCAGAATCCCAGCGCGTTGAGTTTCCCAGGAGGGTAGTGGCGCAGCCTTTAATGATAGCCAGCGGCGTTTTGAGTTCATGAGCGGCGAGCGCCAATGTCTCACTGCGTGTCTGCGCAGATGAATGTTCCAATGTCATATCGTCGAGCAATACGCCGCGGCCCAATAAGCTATCAAGATCATCTCGCACGGGAAAGCTCTGCACACGCAACCAGCGCACGGCGGCATCAGCTAATGCCAGGTCTGTGCTGCCTTCCTGTTCAGCATGAAGCCAGATGCGGTCAAGTTCTGTCTGCGCGCTTTCAGGATTAGCGGCAAGGGAAATAAGGTGCTTACGCACATCGAAAACTGGCTGTTCGTGAAGCATGCCACTATTAATTCCAATCAAACGCTCTGCGCTGGGGTTGAAGTAAGTAACTTGTTCGGCAGGATTAAGCAAAATGAAACCGCTACGCATATTCGTCGTGATCTCTGAGAGTATATAATATTCTCGTGCCAAACTCGACGACATAAAAGCGGACTCCTCTGTTGAGGTTGAAATAATAGATGCTTTGCTATTGTATATTCTAGCAAACAGGTCAAGAGAAAGATTAGTGCCCTGCCACAAAAGCCAGCATCACAATTAAGATGAGGTGCAGAACCATAGCAATTCCAAAGCCCCACGCCATGATGATAATCCACGAGCGGTCGCTAAGCGCCTTACGTGCGGGGGCATATACATATGGTGATCTTTCGGCGGCAACCAGTCCTATTGCGATGCGCAGGCGTAACGGTGTGCGAATGGGAGAAAGGCGCAATTGAATGAGCAGCTCCTGGTGACAGCGTTTACACAATGTCCACTCTTGACGAGGATCTGGTACTCCTTCTGGCTCTTTAAGAGGGATGGCATTATACCAGGTACGGCGCATACAAATTGAACAGCGAGTGATTGCGCGTTTTCCTGGTTGACGCGGATTATCTCGTCGGCTATTGACGGCTGGTTCGCCGTCTCGCATGATATTTCTCACCGCTCGCTGCCTTTCTGTATTCTTATGCTGAACAAATCACTCAGAGATCATAATCATGCATCTACTACATAATACCATATATTTGTGATGAATTTGTGATATTTAAGAGGACTTTGATGAAAAAGAACGCACACACACCGCTGGATATAGATAGAAAACATGGTACACGGACGTTCGCTTTTTGACTGTTTCATCTGGATAGCGAGAGGGTTCCCCCGATGGTCAGCCAATCGGCACCTGCGGAAAAATATTTGTATCATCGGATGAGTGGTAAGAGATAAACGACAGTAAGCACAAACACCCACACGCCGTCAACGAAGTGCCAGTACATCTCACCGGCCGTAATCGCCCAATGGTGCTTCACAGTGAAGTCGCCGCGCAGAGAGCGTATCAACAGCACAAATAGAAAAATTAAACCTACGAGTACATGCGAAGCGTGAAGACCAGTCAATGTGAAAAAAGATGAGCCTTGGAGGGAAGATGATGGCGTAAAGTTCTTATCAAAAATAGCTCCATAATACTCAATTCCCAAACCTACGAGGAATAAAGCGCCCATAGTGATGGTAGCGCCGAGACCAAGCCTCAGATTGCGCTGATTGCCTTTGGCGATGGCACTACCGGCAATACGTATAGGAATACTACTACCAAGCAGCAAAACCGTACCAATCAATGGAATCACGTAATCAATAGGCGGTCTCCAGTTGCCATTGCGGATTTCCAGGTACAGGTAAGAAGCAATGAGATTAGCGAAAATCAAAGCTTCTGAGGCAATGAAAAAGGCCATGCCCCACCAGTTAATACCACGTCCTGCTAATTCTTCGTGCTCCGTAGATACGCTAACTTGCCCACTATAAGCCATACTCATCGTGTCACTACTTCCTATTCACTAGAGCGCTTCAAACCTGATCAGATCAATGCGCTGCATACGTAACTAATGACGTTCAAGTCCCCAACCGACGAATGAAACGACTACAAGTGCTACTCCGACCCAAAAGACGATTGGATGAGAGATCACTCCAACGAGGGTTATCGTGAGCGAGGCAGCCAGCGCAAAAGGCCAGTAACTCTGTTTTGGTTTAATAGCCTGTTCCATGGCTTCATTTGAAGCCTTTTGTTTTTTAGCTGCCTGTTCGCGCTGCCCTTGCTCCTCAGCCACAATCTTCCTCTTTTCTAAGACATTATTTTAGTGTGTCGCAGTCTTCCAGTCTGCAATCTCCGGGTGCTTTTTATCATAGAACGGACGGCGACTGCGCACGGTGGGGACTTCCAGGAAATTGTAAGGTTTGGGTGGAGAATCGGTATCCCATTCCAGGGTAAACGCATCCCACGGATCAGTGCCTGCTGCCTTACCACTACGAAGCGTGACAACGAAGTTCCAGAGGAACACCATGAAAGCTATACCGAGCATAAAGGCGCCAATCGTTGCTATAAGGTTCAATTCATTCCAGCCAAGGTTAGCGGGATAGGTGTAGATGCGGCGAGGCATACCAAGCAATCCCATGATATGCATAGGGAAGAATGTAAGATTCACACCTATCAGCATCAGCCAGAACTGTACCTGGCCCAACCGTTCGTTCAGCAATTTACCCGTTATCTTGGGGAACCAGTAAAAGATGCCTGCGAAGATACCGAACACGCTTCCACCGAAGAGCACATAATGGAGGTGAGAAACCACAAAGTAGGTGTCTGTCACCTGGTAGTCAAAGGGGACAATCGCCAGCGCTGCGCCATTCAGACCGCCAATCAAAAACATGGCAATAAAGCCCAAAGCAAAAAGCATTGGGGGCTTGAAACTGAGTTTGCCACCGTAGATCGTGCCACACCAGTTGAATATCTTCACCGCCGTTGGAATCGCTATGAGTGTAGTGCTGGTTGCAAAAAATGCCTGCGCAACAAGTGGCAAACCAACCGCAAACATGTGGTGCGCCCACACCGTAAAACTCAGGAAGCCAATAGCAACCCCAGACCAGGCAATGAAGGTGTAGCCAAAAATTGGTTTGCGCGCGAAGACCGGTAACACCTCCGAGATGATGCCAAAGGCAGGCAAAATCAGGATGTACACCTCTGGATGACCAAACGACCAGAAAAGGTGCTGCCAGAGCAAGGGATCACCGCCAAAACCAGCCTGGTAGAAGTGAGTGCCGAGGTGCCGATCAAGCAGTATCAAGATGCTTGCCATCGTGACGCTGGGAAGGGCGAAAAGCAGCAGGAAAGCCGTAATCAAGGTCATCCAGGTGAATAAGGGCATGCGGTTGATCGTCATGCCGGGAGCGCGTAACTTGAGGATGGTCACCACAAAGTTAATCGAGGCGGCAATAGACGAGATACCGAGCATCAGGATACCCAGCGCCCAAAAGTCCATGTTTGGGCCAGGAGTACACATAACGGCATTACCACAAGAAGTAGTGCCAGGACCGCTCAGCTCGGTTAATGGCGCATAGGCAAACCAACCTGCATTTGGTGCTGCACCGAAGAGGAAACTTGAAGTCAAAAACACGCCGCCAAAGAGGATAACCCAATATCCAAACGCATTCATGCGTGGGAAAGCCATATCACGTGCACCGATCATTAGTGGCACAACGTAGTTACCGAGGCCTGAAAGCATCGGCATGACAAACAAAAAGATCATCGTGACGGCGTGCATGGTAAAGACCTGGTTATACACTTCGGGAGACAGGACCTTTCCATTCGGTACCGCCAACTGGGTGCGGATGAGCATAGCATCTACCCCGCCGACCAGGAAAAAGAAGAAGGCTGTGACAATGTACATGACGCCGATCTTCTTATGGTCGGTCGTCATGATCCATTCGCCAATGTAGGTTTCACTCAGGCGCCTGCGACGTGCAATAGTTACGCCTTCGGTTATTGTACGGGTTGCCATCGGCATTTCCTCCGTTATCTAGTCCTGTAGGGGCCAGATTTATCGCGCCCCTCAGGGATAATAGCCTGGTCTATGTAAGACTCTCCAGGTACGCAATCAATTGAGCAATCTCGGTATCCGAGAGAGGCCGAATATTCATGTCGTTGCCAGGTTTGACGGCCTGTGGATCGTGCAGCCACTGATAAAGTCCACATGCATCGGGATTCTGTACCCTGGGCTGTCCATCTGATCCAGTAACGACTACACATGAAGCAGGGTCCCATGGGAGAACCCCTCCTGCAATTTGCCTGCGACTGCCAAAATGGGTCAGGTTTGGCCCAATGAGCGCATTTGCCAGAGGATCATTGAAACTCTTCAGATTGACGCCCACTATGCCGTGGCAACCTGCACATCCACCTGAACCTGCGAAGAGTTTTTGACCAGCTAGCGCGACCTGTTCGGCCGGCTTTGAGGCTGCAGCTTGTTGCTGCGAAGCCACCCACGCATTGTAAGCGTCTTGTGATTGGGCGACCACATAAAAATTCATGTGCGCATGCTGCAAGCCGCAAAACTCGGTACATTGCGCACGATACTCACCAATTCGATCAGCCTGGAACACCGACATGTTGTTATGGCCGGGGACAACATCCGTTTTGCCAAAAAGTTCTGGAACCCAGAAGCTGTGAATGACATTGTTCGACTGCAATTGAGCTTCTACGCGAGTGCCAACAGGTATGTGCAACTCATCGGCAGTAACAAAATTCTCGTTCAGGTAGTCGAACTCCCACCACCATTGATGACCAACCACTCTAACCTGTAACGGGCGTCCAGTGCTTGAGAAACTGGTCAATCCGAACATCGTATAGATGGTTCCAACAAGTACTATAAACAAGAATATAGAGGGGACAATCGTCCAGATGATTTCGATTGTGTTATTCCCATGGATTTGCATGGGCGCAGGCGAGTTTGGTCGTTCCCGGAAGCGCACGATTGAATAAATTAATAAGCCCTCAACCACTACAAACACAATCGTGGCGACAACCAGGATGAACCAGAACAAATTCGATTCTTTTAGCGCAACAGGTCCCGCCGGGTTCAAGATGGAGGGGGAATTTCCGCCACAGGCTGCTAGAAGGAGCGAGGACAAAAGCAATACTGAGAGAAGCACCCCCCAGCGTTTCATCCCGCGAAATAAAGGCATCCTCACTTCTCACTCTCCTAAATAGATGTTTTACAATGGATAACAGCGTTGTACCGCAGCAGACACTCTTTCCATTCTATAAAAGTGTAGTGACCTTCCCTGACACCAGACTTGCGATTGACGCCGACTACCTTACAATGGCCTGAATGGAACTCTAAGGCAAGTGAATTACCTCATTGACAAACATTATAATTTGGATTATTCTATAGCATAGTTCTCCCCATTCCCGTTTTTGTTTACTTGCTAATATTGCGGCTCTTAGATAGCTGAGTCAAGAAACAGACTAGAGTTTCTCTATCTACTAAGGAGCAGAGAAGCCATGAGTACAAGCAGTTCAGGTCCAAGACGCCTGGGAAAATATGAATTGCGGGAACGCTTGGGGCGCGGGGGTATGGGTGAAATTTGGAAAGCGTTTGACACACAATTGCAACGCTATGTCGCTATTAAGTTCCTGCATGCCGACCTGCAAAATGATCCCAGTTTCGTCAGTCGTTTTGAACGCGAAGCGCAAGTAATCGCCTCGCTGCACCATCCCAACATCGTAAAGATCTACGACTTTCAAATCTCGCAGCCTCCAGAATCGGAGAATACGACTGCTTATATGGTTATGGATTATGTCGAAGGACAAACGTTAGCGAGCTACATCCGCAGTACGTCTCGCGTGGGCAAGTTTCCATCCGCCGCTGACCTTTTACATCTTTTTACACCAATCAGCGCAGCCATCGATTATGCCCACCAGAGAAGCATGATTCATCGCGACATCAAACCATCCAATATCCTGCTTGACAAACGAAGTACTTCTCGCAATCCAATCGGCGAACCCATTCTCACCGATTTCGGTATTGCCAAATTGCTAGGAACTGCCGCAAACACGCAGAGCGGTTGGTGGTTTGGGACCCCCATCTACACCTCGCCGGAGCAAGCCAGGGGCCTTCCTGGTGACGAGCGCAGTGATCTTTACTCCCTTGGGGTCATCCTCTATGAAGTCTGCACAGGAGTGTTACCTTTCCAGGGGAACAATCCGGCTACCATTTTGATGCAGCACATCAATGCTATGCCTACTTCACCTGCCCTTATTAACCCGACTATCCCACCGGCTCTGACTGTGGTGATCCTGCGCAGCATCGCCAAAGACCCGGCAGCCCGTTTTCCTAGCGCTGCTTCCATGGTTGCAGCTCTGGCGGAGGCGCTCAATCTGCCCGTCCCTGAAGGATTGAGCCAACCGGTCTACCCGGTAGACCCTATCAGTGGATCAAGCTACCAGAGTCCAGTGTCACCTCACCTGCCGTTGGGTGCGGTACCGCCTGTATCCGTGCTACCTACACAAGTAGGGACGCCCTGGACCCAGTCAGTTCAAAACACGCCATCCAATCCGTCGTTCCCTGGTCAAATAAAAGAAAGGTCGCGCTACTTCATGGTGCAGCAGTATGTGGAGGGGGAAAACTTGCAAGAGCGTATGGACCGCCTCAATCAGCCGATGGAGGAACAGGAGGTCCTGATCTATGCCTCCCAAGTGCTGGAAAGCCTGGACGATTTGGGGCGTCATACGCCACCGCAGGTACATGGAAATATCAAGCCAGAAAATATTATGATCAGCGCTAAGGATAAACGAGCATACCTGGTAGACTCTGGCTTTGTGATAGCCGATATGGCAAACAATGTACAACGGAAACAAACCCCAGCTCAAGGCACTCCAGGTTATGCACCTCTCGAGCAGCTTCAGGGCGATGTGGACCCACGATCTGATCTGTATGCGTTGGCAGCGACGATGCATTACCTGTTGACGAACCGCGACCCATCCAATCACCCGCCGTTTGTCTACCCTCCAGTACGTACGCTGAACCAGCGGGTCTCACCGGAAGTCGAGAGCGTGCTCTTGCGTGCGCTGGCGAATGATATCACGCAACGCTACCAAAGTGCCCTTGCGATGAAGCGGGATATCGACTACACATTGCTGAGGCGCTATGGGATATCGAGCGATACTGCACTGGGGTTGTCCGGATCAATAGCAGCAGTGGGTGCGCTGGCTGCATCACCGGCTACGAAGACCCCAAAAGGTCTACGCGAACGGCTACATCTGCCAGGTGCGGCAAGTACATCACCCGGTACGAATCAACCACTGAGCGCGCAACCGCAACTACCTGCTCAGCCTCCACCTGTAAGTCCTGCTCCAGGAGCATGGCAGCGAAGACCGGGAGATAAAAGAGTGCGCAACATGCTTCTTGCGCTTCTAGTGTTGATCTTGCTGCTTGCTGGAGCCCTCTCTTTCACCCTGCTCTCTCATCGTAACGATCATCCTACTACTCCTACCACGGCAGCCTCTGCGACTGGTATCGGAGTGAGCAGGGCACCAGATGGGGAATACATCGGCATTAGTGATGGGACCCATGCCTTTGACACGAACCGGGCAGATGGGAACCTGAAGCGCCAGGCGACAGACAAGCTCAAAGGGGGGGATAGCGGCAGTGCTCAGACGCTGTTAGCATCGGCAGTAGCGGCAGATACCAATGATGCCGAAGCCTTGATCTACCTGGAAGATCTTCGGGTGCTCGCTTCCGGTCGTCCCTATATTACGCTGGTGGTTGGGACGATGATTGGAGAAGGCTTACCTGGGCGTGGTGACCTTCAAGGGGCTTATGTGGCGCAAAAGGAGTACAACGATGGCTTTAAACTCCCAGGTGGGACGCAAGTGCGCCTGCTGATTGCCAATTCAGGTAATGACAAGACCTATGCCAGGACCGTGGCACAACAAATAGTGAGGGCAGCCCAGGCAGACAAAACGATTGTGGGAGTGATGGGCTGGCCTTACAGTTCGCGTGTCCTTAACGCGGTCAATGTCCTGGCGGCGGCACACATCCCAATGGTCGCCCAGACAGCATCGAGTGGATTACTGACGGGGATCTCACCGTACTTCTTCCGGGTGGTCCCGCCGGACGCGAGCCAGGCGCTGGCCGGTGCCAAGTACGTGGAACAAACCCTACACGCAAAGGCCGCGGCACTCTTCGTCGATCCGACTGAGGCCTACAGCAAGAGCCTGGCCGATGCGTTCAGGCATCAGTTCACTGCTGATGGCAACCAGATTGTGGCCACCGAGCAGTATACTGAAGGCAAACCGGAGACATTGCCTGCGCTCCTGCAAGATGCGCTTAGTCATAATCCCGACCTGATCTACTTTTCAGGATTTTCGAATGATGTCAGTGTGCTGGTCACTAATCTGCCAAGCACTGGGCCATTTGCCAACTTACTGGTGATGGGCGGGGACGGGCTCTACCTGTTGGGGGGCTACTCCAGCTCTGCACATGCCAATTTTGGTCGCCTACGCTTTACCGCGTTCGCTTTCCCGGATGAGTGGGACGTCCTGAGGCTGACTGCGCAGAAACCAGCATTTTTCCGAGAATATTCTGAGTACTTCAATCCTTCGGGGCAGGTGCATCCAAACACATACGGCTATACCCGCCCAGATAGTGAAGTTATGCTCTCCTTTGACGCTACTATGGCACTGCTGGAGGGGAGCAGAATTGCGCTGGCAGGAGCGAAAATGAGCATCACGCCAACTGATCTGCGTCAAGCCCTGGCGACGGTTACAGGCGCACGAGCGATCCAGGGAGTCGGTGGACAAATTGCATTTGGACCTGATGGCAACCCTATTGGCAAGGCGGTTGTTGTACTAGGTGTAGTTGGCGGTGGGTTTATTCAGATCGAGACAGTGCAGGGGAATTTTCTGAAGGGATCATAGTATTTCATATATATCACAAAAAGGCGAGCAGTTCAAGCCTCTCTCCTTCCTCCCCATCGTGGAAGCACCACGCGCGAAGGAGTGAAGGACCATCCATTACCATGCTCTGCTAGCTGACCGTAGGACAGCAGATAGCGTTCATTTACCACCTGAGGATCGTAGCGCAGCAAGGTCAGCGAAGTCTGACCCTTACCTTCCACCGAGAAGGTCGGTGGCTGTGTTGGCCTTGGCAAGGTAAAGCAATGTTCCGCCCGATCAAAGGTGAAAGGCAACGGGAGTGTAACAGGGTAGCCATCCAGACCCATGTAGCTGAGTGCTGCGCGGCTGTACAAATCGATCTGCGCGAGAAATTCATTGGTCCACTCGATCATTGGTTCACCTCCACGATTTCAGGTGCGCGCTGCATAGCGCCTTCCGGCCAACCGAGAAAGCGCGCAGGTCGGACGCGGATGATGGCTCGCTTAACGTATCCAGGCATCACCTGGCTCATCCTCGACAGGTTCTCGCGTGAGGGAGGGTGTCTTCGCGCCCAGCCTGCGAAGTAACGTCTCCACTCGTTCTCCGGATCGGTATCGTCTACCTCGGCCCGGCCCTGTACCAGCAAGACATGCGACGGCTCTCCCTTTCCTGTTCCAACTGGCGAGAAGAGCATGGCTACCTCTGAATGCCGTCGCACGTTCCCTACTCGCTTCATCATGATCGGGGAAGAAACGATCAGCGTTCCCGTATGTGGGTCAAAGTGGTTCAAGATTACTGGCAGTGCAACTGGAATACCGCTCTCCGTAACACTGGTGAATTGACATGTCGACGATTCCTCAATGGCATGATACATCCAATCGGGCAAGAGCTGTATCATCTCTTTCCAACCTTTCTTTCCTCTGTTTCATCAAGAGGAGTACGAATAGTAGAGATCCTTTAGGCGAAGTGAGGGCGTGTCTCTGGTTGTGCAGTTGTTGGCTCCTGGATAGCAACCCAACCAAAAAGACCAGCCATCGCGATCAAGATGCCACATCCCATCAGAATAACTCCGACCGGGAGAAATTGTCCCAAATACCCTACCAGGGCTACTGAGATGAGGCTGACCCCTGACATGCTTGTGTCCACCACCGCTTGCACGCGCCCCATCATTTCCTTTGGCGTGGCGCCCAGGAGCAGTGGCCCAAAGGCTACAGGAATGCCTCCCTGTGGGATGGACATGAGGAAGCAGATGATGAGCCCAGCCACATACCAGCTCTGAAAAGAGTAGATGGCGAAACCCACTCCAATAAGCAATGCACAAACACTCAACATCTTCCTGGGCGATATCCGTTTGGAGAGAATCCCCGCAAAGATGACGCCAAACAGACCGCCCAGACCACCCACCGCTGTTAACACGCCGTAAAATGCGGTAGCCATATGCAGGTTTCTGCTGGCAAACACGATATTCAACGCATTGAGGGCGCCAGCGCCAAGCATGGCAATCAATGCCATCAGAGTCACCATCAACACTATACGCGTGACCGCGACAAATTTCAAGCCAGCGAACAACTCACGTAGGATGCCGCCAAGGCCGATGTCGGCCTTTTCGTCCTGTTTATATGCTGGCGAAAGCTGCTGAACGTGCAAAGTGGGAGGAGGATTACGAGAGGCAGCAAGAAGAGATCAAAGAACTGCGCATGCGCATGCGCGAGACGGCGCGTAATGTTGCACATAATCGGCCCCCTACAGATAACGATAAGACTGCCTATAACTTTTTTGGTGGACGAGTGCAGAATACCATTTCGCGTGGGGTGCGAGCAGCCGAGGAGCAACTGCGTCGTATCGAAGCGGATCCTATACCCAAACCACCCAAACTGATGCAGGTAAGCTCATATTTCACTGTAGAGCCGCTACAAGCTGAAGTCGTGATCAGGGCTTCCAATCTCACAAAATGCTGGGACGAAACTTGTATTCTTGACGACGTGAATTTCACTATTGCTTCTGATGCTCGCATCTTGCTCTTTGGCCCCAATGGAGCCGGGAAAACGACCTTGTTGAAGATCTTGATGGGTTTTGAACTGCCGGACAAAGGGGAGATACGCATTGTAGATAGCGCTCACATGGGCTACCTGCCACAAGACCCGCAGATGGATCTCGATAAAACGGTGATAGAGACCTACAGGTATGGTCAGGTGGGATTCGAGGGAGAATTTGTGGGACGGTTGATCGGCTATGGCTTGTTCCGTCTGGAGGACATGCACAAGAAAGTAGGGCAATTGAGCATTGGCCAGAGGAGGAAACTGGAGATCGCTCGTCTGATGGCTGAAGGCCTGAATGTGCTGTTGCTTGATGAGCCAACCAACTATATCAGCCTGGATGTGCTGGAGGCGTTTGAAGCGGCAATAGTGGCGTTCCCAGGACCGGTGATCGCGATTTCGCACGATCGGTGGTTTATACAGAGGTTTGGAGGGAAGGTATGGGAATTGGGGGATGGAAAGCTTTCCTAATACATGGCATGCCTCTGCCTACTGATTGCGACAAATAAATACTGCGCAAAATGTGCGGCACCTTCATCATCCTCTTCACTCCATTGAATAATGGTTGTACTGCTCATTCATCTTGCACCTCGCATAGCATTATGTCGACACACAAAATTACGCTATCTTCATTTTTCTAGGTGGTGGAACAGACCGCCCTAACTCTTTGGCAACCATGATCCAGCTAGCAATGGCATCCTTACTTTTACCAGCGAGAATGGACCTGCGAACGTATATATTTGTCGTAGACCTCGCGCACTCACCGCATCGTCTCATCGGAAAGTGGTGGTAGCGAAGAACTGTGTGGCAGGTTTTGTGACATTTTTGCAAAAATACGGACTCG
Source organism: Chloroflexota bacterium (assembly GCA_046726655.1). Lineage (GTDB taxonomy): Bacteria > Chloroflexota > Ktedonobacteria > Ktedonobacterales > Ktedonobacteraceae > DATMNR01. The sequence continues at coordinate 8,486 of JBKPAZ010000060.1, read as the reverse complement.
CCGCCTCAGTTTTCATTTGACACTATTGCGCTCGCTATGCTACCATACGAGAGATGAAGTGTACAAATGACACCTGGCGGGTGTAATTCATCGTGCATAGCGCCCGGCATGTGGATAGAGAATTGAAGGACCTCGTACATGGGAATACTCCCCATTTTTATCTATGTAACGCTGGCAGTTCTCTTTGGTATTCTGGTTATGGTTCTGATAACGTTTCTTGGACCCAAGAAACCAACGCCTGAGAAGCTGGCTCCCTATGAAAGTGGCCTTCAAGAGATTGAGGCGCCGAAACGGCGTTTTCCTGTTAAGTATCTCCTGACAGGCATGCTATTCATTGTTTTCGACATTGAAATCGTTTCTTTCTATCCGTTAGCAATCCTACTTCATCAGATCAAGCTGCTGGGATTGATTGAGCTGCTTATCTTCCTGCTTATCTTGATGATAGCTTACATCTACGTGTGGCGAAAGGGGGCATTTACATGGGAGTAAAAAACCCCTGGGAGCCAGTACAGACATTCTCGAATACCCAAACGCCGCGTTTGCGGCGCGAACTGCACGTGAAAAACGGCGAAGCAGGCATTCTCACAACGCAAGTGAGTAAGTTGATCGGCTGGGGGCGCAGTTCATCACTTTGGCCTGCTACGTTTGGTCTCGCCTGCTGTGCTATTGAGATGATGTCAGCCAGCGCTGACCGCTTTGATATCTCACGCTTCGGTGCCGAAGTGTTCCGTGCCTCCCCACGACAGGCTGACCTGATGATTGTCGCTGGACGCTGTTCTATCAAAATGGCCCCGATACTGCGGCAGATTTATGACCAGATGCCAGACCCGAAATGGGTTATTGCAATGGGCGCCTGCGCCTCTTGTGGCGGCGTCTTTAATAACTATGCGATTGTGCAAGGAGTAGACAAAATAGTACCTGTGGATGTTTTCATACCTGGTTGCCCGCCGACACCAGAGATGCTGCTCTATGGGTTGAATGAACTCCAACGCAAAATCCGCGATGGTATTCCAAATCCTCCCGACCCCCTGAAGGCCAGCGGCATAAAGCTTCAGGGACCAATAGGAGAGGAACTGTAGCACGAGAAACAACTCGACAATTAGGAAAAGCGCACCAATATAAACACGATATGGTTAAGGAACATCGATAGTATGGCTATAACAGCAACTTCGACTGTAGCGATGGTGAGAGAAAAGTTTCCACAAGCAGTGGTTGAAACAGCCGATTTTCGTGGAGAGCAAACAATAGTCCTTTTGCCAGAGCACCTGGTGACTATCTGTGCGTATCTTCAGAAAAGCCTGCAATACACCTTCCTTTCAAGTATCACGGCTGTTGATTGGTTAGAGCGCACACCGCGTTTTGACGTGGTGTATCATTTGCTGTCTCTTCCCAATCAAAGCGAATTTCGCTTGAAGGTACGAGTCGGACAACAGGGTGAGGAGCACCCCTCTGTGCCAACCGTTAGTGGCATCTGGCCGGGAGCAAACTGGTACGAGCGGGAAGTATACGACCTCTTTGGCATCACCTTCTCTAGTCATCCTGATCTGCGCCGCATCCTGATGCCTATGGACTGGACAACCTATCCGCTGCGCAAGGATTATCCGCTTACTGGCTTTGACCTGCCTGAGCCTCACTGGGGCGGTCAGGTACCGTATGATACAGACCCCGGTGTTGGTAATCAGACATTGCGTACGCCATATAGCCGTGAACTAAACGAGAGTCGCAGCAAAATTAGTCAGAACCAGGAACCGGGAACCGAAAAAACGTAGGACTGACCTTGCAGGTGCCAGGTAAAACCCACGTGAGATAAAATACAATCCAATAATGAGGAGATATGCAGCAGCAGGACATAGAAACACAATACATTATTGAAGATAGCCAGGCTCTTGAAGATGGGCAGCGTGTCGATACCATGACCATCAATATGGGGCCGCAGCATCCCAGTACTCACGGTGTGCTGCGCCTGATATTGACCATCGAAGGTGAAATAGTCGTCAAAGCTGTTCCCGACATCGGCTTTCTACACACCGGCATCGAGAAGACTGCCGAGGCCAAGACTTACCATCAGGCCCTGGTGTTAACCGACCGTATGGACTACCTGTCACCCCTCTGCAATAACCTCGGCTACTCGTTGGCTGTAGAGAAGCTTCTGGACATTGAAGACGAGATCACCGACAAGATTAAGTATGTACGAGTACTTCTGGCCGAACTACAGCGTATCGCCAGCCACCTGGTCTGGTTAGGCACTCACGCGCTCGACCTGGGAGCCATGAGTGTTTTCCTCTATTGTTTCCGCGAGCGAGAAATGATCCTGGACGTCTTTGAAGAGGTATCAGGTGTTCGCATGATGACAAGCTACATCTGCCCTGGCGGTTTGCAGGCCGACCTGACACCAGCTTTCGATGCAAAAGTGCGTGCGTTTACTAGCATCTTCCTCGATCGCTTGCAAGAATATCACGACCTTTTGACCAATAACCAGCTCTGGATGGAGCGTACAAAAGGCGTGGGTATCTTGAGCGCAAAGGATGCTATCGCCTATGGCGCAAGTGGTCCCGTTCTGCGAGGGAGCAACGTTGTATGGGATATTCGTAAAGCATTTCCTTACAGCGGCTATGAGAAGTTTGATTTCGATATTCCAGTGGGCATGAACGGTGATGTTTATGACCGTTACCTGGTACGCATGCTGGAGATGGAACAGAGCCTGAAGATCGTAAACCAGGCGCTTGAAGGCATGCCAACCGGAGCATACCGAGTTCACGATCCCAAGGTTGCGCCACCGCCAAAGTGGCAGATTACTGGTAGTATGGAGGCATTAATCCATCACTTCAAGCTCTATACCGAAGGCTATCGCCCGCCCAAAGGCGAGGTCTTTGTACGTACAGAAGCGCCCAAAGGTGAGCTTGGTTTTTATATTGTGAGTGATGGCACGGCCAAACCGTATCGCATGCATGTGCGTGCTCCCTCATTTGCAAATCTTGAGGCATTACCGCTCATGATCGAGGGTTGTTTCCTCGCTGATGTAGTAGCGGCGATTGGTAGCATAGATATCGTGCTTGGAGAGGTTGATCGATGATTTCGGAACAAGCGAAAGAGCGCATGCGCGGACTGGCAGCGCGCTATCCCGTTGCACGCTCAGCGGTTATGCCAGCGCTCTATATTGCCCAACAAGAAGAGGGATACATCACCCAGGAAGCGTTAGAGGCGGTGGCCGAAACGATTGGCTTGACCGTTGACGATGTTGAAAGTGTAGCCACCTTTTATACTATGTATTATCAACAGCCGCCTGGGAAAAAGGTTATTAAGATCTGCACCAGTATCTCCTGTTACCTCCGCGGCTGTGATGCGCTGGTAAGTCATCTTGAGCATCGTCTGGTTATTAAACGTGGCGAAACGAGCGCCGATGGCAATTACACGTTAATGACCGCTGAATGCCTTGCCTCGTGCGGTACTGCACCAGTGCTACAAGTCAATGATGAGTTTGTCGAGAATGTTACACTTGAGATGGCTGATGCACTGGTTGATGAATGGGATAGAGATTTAGGAGCAATGAAGAATCTGTCGGAAATTTCCAGTCAAGACGGGCAGATCGCAAGCGAAAAGAAAAGCGATTCAAAGACAGAGATACCCTTGTGAGGGATTCTAATATATGCCAGAACTTATAATCACAAAAGATATAGATGCTCCTGGTTTGGATACCCTGGATGGCTATCGTCAACACGGGGGCTATGAAGCGCTTGCCAGGGCACTCAAGGAGTACCAACCCGATGAACTGGTTGATTTGGTCAAGAAATCGGGTCTACGCGGGCGAGGTGGGGCAGGTTTCCCTACTGGTATGAAGTGGAGTTTTCTTGCCAAAAATGACAAGACACGCTACCTTTGCTGTAATGCTGATGAAAGCGAACCTGGTACTTTTAAAGACCGCATGATTATGGAGAAGAACCCTCATCAACTGGTTGAGGGAGTGATTCTTACTAGCTATGCCTGCCATGTTTCGACAGCCTTTATTTATGTACGTGGTGAACTGGCCCTGGCCGGCCGACAGATTGAACGTGCCATTGAAGAAGCATATGCCGCTGGCTACGTTGGCAAGAATATCCTCGGCAGCGACTTTTCTCTCGACGTGATTTTGCATCGCGGGGCTGGTGCTTATATCTGCGGAGAAGAGAGCGCGTTGATGGAGTCACTGGAGGGTAGACGTGGTTATCCACGTTTGAAGCCGCCATTCCCGGCTGTGATCGGTCTATATGGAGGACCGACGGTCATCAATAACTGCGAAACACTAGCCACCCTGCCGGCGATTGTAAAGAACGGGGCAGAATGGTACGCTTCGTTTGGCACTGAAAAGAGTACGGGAACACGGATTTTCTGTTTGAGTGGACATGTTAAAAAGCCAGGGAACTATGAATTACCGCTGGGTACGCCAATTCGTACCTTGATCTATGATGAGCACTATGGAGGAGGTATCCTCGATGACAAGCAACTCAAAGCCATAATTCCAGGAGGTTCTTCGACATTCATACTTGGAGCAGATAAAGTGGACACCCCCCTGGATTTTGAATCCATAGCGGCAGCAGGTTCAATGCTGGGTTCCGGTGGAGTGGTTGTCATGCACGAAGATACCTGCATTGTAGATGCAGTGTTGCGTATGACTGAGTTCTACCGCGATGAATCTTGTGGCAAGTGTACGCCCTGCCGCGAGGGAACGTACTGGCTAACTGAGATTCTAGATCGTATCGAGCATGGACATGGCAGGGAGAGTGATATAGACCTGCTAATGGACATTTGCGACAACATTAGCGGTAAATCGTTCTGCCCGCTGGGTGATGCTGCTACCAGCTCTATCACGAGTAGTATCAAGCTGTTCCGCGAAGAATTTGCTTATCACATTCGTGAGAGAAGATGCATGGTAGGTGCAGGGGCTGCCCTTGTTGCATCTCACTAATGAACAAAGAGTTTCAAGATCTACAAGGGCGAAGTCGAATTGCGTCCCTACAGATAAACAAAGTGGTAATAAAGATATGTCAGAAGAGAAACCAGACGGACTTATACACCTGACCATTGACGACATTCCTGTCACGGTCCCTCCCGGAACGTTAGTCTGGGCAGCGGCCCAGCAGGCTGGAATCGAGATTCCTATCTATTGTTATCATCCTAAGATGCCTCCTCTAGGCGCCTGTCGTATGTGCTTTGTTGAGATTGAGAAGGTGCCCAAGCCCCCGCAGACAGCCTGTACTACCCCTGTCAGTGAAGGCATGGCGGTCCATACCCAAACTGAAAAGGTGATCAAAGCGCGTAAAGGTACCCTGGAATTTTTACTGATCAATCATCCGCTCGATTGCCCTATCTGTGACAAGGGCGGCGAATGCGATTTGCAGGATTTTACACTACGCCACGGTCCGGGTAACACGCGCTTCGACCTGTATAAGCGCCATTATCCAAAACCAGTACCAGTTAGCGACAGAGTTATGCTTGACCGCGAGCGGTGCATTTTATGCCAGCGCTGCACGCGCTTCAGTTCAGAAATCTCGATGGATAACGGCCTCGTGATGATCTCACGCGGTTACAAAATGGAGGTCGGCACCGCGCCCGATCACGCCTTTGACTCAATCTTCTCCGGTAATACCGTGGAGATATGCCCTGTGGGTGCCCTCACGGCTACAGCTTATCGCTTCAAAGCACGACCATGGGAGTTGAAGCGCATTCCCAGCGTGTGCAATAACTGTAGCGTCGGCTGCAATGCCCGTATTGATGTGCGCGTCGATAAAATCATGCGCTTGATGTCGCGCGCCAACGATGCGATTGACGATGGCTGGCTGTGTGACCGTGGCCGTTGGGGCTTTGAGTTTGTCAATAGCCCGCAACGCCTGCGTACACCTCTAATTCACCGCGATGGCAAATTAGAATCGGCAACCTGGGATCAGGCTTTCTATATGATTGCTTCACGCCTTAGAAGTATTTCTGACAAGCACGGAGCCAAGGCAATTGGCGGTATTGGATCGACTCGTACCACAAATGAGGAAGTATACCTCTTCCAGAAGTTACTGCGCGAGGTCATTGGTACACCCAACATCGATCATCATCATGGGTATTTCCGTAGTCCACGCGATCCATTGACTGGTAAACCCTGGATGATGTCCAACAGTATCGCGGACGTAGAGAAAGCCTCGCATATCGTGTTGGTCGCCTCTGATCCCTACCAGCGCCAGCCCATCCTCAACCTGCGCATCAAGAAGGCGATGAAGGCAGGGGCACAAATTTACATCATCAACGAGGATGCTACGGAACTTGACCGCTTCGCAGCAAAGAAAGTTAGTATACCGCAGAATGGTGCGGGCATGGCTGCAAAGCTGCTTTTGAGCGCAGTTAACGAGTCGATAAATCGACTCTCTACAGTAGAGAATCGATTTATCGACTCGTATCTGAGCACAAAAATGCTGTACGACGATGCAACAGTTCGGGGATTTGAGAAGTTTTTGGGGGCCGAAGCGACTATGCAGTTACGCGAAATTGCACACGAGATTGCAAACTCACAAGGAGCCATTATCCTTTATGATGAAATGGCGACACTGGCTCCTGACTGCGAAGAACTGGCCGAGGACCTTCAGACGCTGGCTTATGTCACAGGCAACACTGATCACCCCGGTGCTGGTGTTGGCCCACTCTTCGAAGATGCCAACTCTCTCGGTGCGCGCGATATGGGGCTTCTGCCCGATACTCTGCCGGGCTATCAAACTGCTACCGAGATAGGCCTGCCTTATACCGAAATGCTGAGCAGCCCTGATATCAAGGCATTATATGTGATGGGTGCGAATCCATTACGGCACGTAGGGCAGCTTCCATCTGATCTGGAATTTTTAGTGGTGCAAGATATTATACTCACAGAGACAGCCCGGCAGGCCGATGTGGTACTGCCCGCAGTGACCTTTGCGGAAAAAGATGGAAGTATGACCAATGTCGACCACCATGTTCAGGCGATTCGACATGCGCTGCGCCCACTGCCTGGAGCAAAGGCCGATTGGGAAATCCTGATGGATCTCGCGAAACACCTGGGCATGAAGTGGAGCTACAACAACCCCCAGGACGTACTGCTAGAAATTGCCGCCACCAACCCATTCTATGCCGGGCTGACGTGGGAAGGCCTCGGGGCACAGGGACTTCGCACCCAAGAGCAGGAAGTGAGCGCATTGTCGAGCGATGCCGACATAGCAATGCGAAAGGGGGCGGCGCATGCTTGATTTTCTTAATAACCCAATCGTCGCTGATGTGATCAAAAGCGCAATTCTGATTCTTGCGTTGATGACAGGCTTCGCCTATATGACGCTGATCGAACGGCGGGTCGTGGCAAAACTTCAGGGCCGCCTGGGGCCAAACCGCGCGGGACCGTTCGGTCTCTTTCAGCCTATAGCCGATGCGCTGAAGATGATTTTCAAAGAGCAACTCGTGCCAGCGCAAGCCAAAAAAGCGATTTACGTGATCGCTCCCGTGATTTCCGTAGTGGTTGCACTGTGCGCTTTCGCAGTTATACCCATCGGCGCCGGTTGGCTCGATGGCAAGCAAAGTATCTGGGATCCATTCATTGATGATATCAATGTAGGCCTTTTATGGATCCTCGCGATCTCATCGTTGTCGGTCTATGGCATTGTGCTCGGTGGCTGGGCATCAGGTAATCGCTATTCATTATTAGGATCATTACGCAGTGCAGCCCAGATGGTCTCCTATGAAACAAGTCTGGGGCTGGCCCTCAGTGGCACCTTGATGTGGGCTGGCACACTGAGCATGGTTGGCATTGTGCATGCGCAACTTAATCAGGGCATCTGGTTCGTCTTCGCGCAGCCACTCGGCTTTGTGCTCTACTTTATCGCGGCCATAGCAGAGGTAAACCGTGCTCCATTTGACCTCCCGGAAGCCGAGCAGGAGTTGACTGCTGGATACCTGACTGAGTATAGTGGCCTGCGCTGGAGTCTCTACCAGATGGCCGAATATATTAATATGATTACAGTCAGCGCCGTTGCCTCGACACTCTTCTTCGGCGGCTGGGGCTTTTTCGGTTTCGGGCTGGAACGTATCCCTGGTCTATCGATCCTGATCTTTTTAATCAAAGTAGCGTTTTTCCTCTTCATGTTTATCTGGATACGTGCCACCCTACCGCGCATTCGCTATGATCGTCTGATGCGTTTTGGTTGGACATTGCTGCTGCCTTTAGCTGTGGTGAATGTGATTATTACAGCGACAGTTGTCGCTCTGGGTTGGCCCTGGTGGGTGAATGGTCTCGCTGGCCTGGCTATTATCCTTGCCGTCTTGCTCTATGAGCGCCGCAGGAACATATTAGCGCAAACTGTTATACCTGAAGAGAAGATGGCATTGCCGTCGTCGGTACGGTTGGCAAAGTTTGAGAAGATAGCGACAGAGCTATCTCCTATTCAACAAGAAATAAAGGTATCGTGATTCTATATCCAAACTTGTTGGCTAATATGACAAACGTAATC
>JBKPAZ010000059.1:0-4481 GCA_046726655.1 Chloroflexota bacterium | reverse complement strand
CTGTTTTTTAGAATGAGATTTCTCCTCACATTCGATCTTCTTGCCTAAGCAGAAAAACTCAAAAAAGTCAGGTAGGAGCAACTTCAAGAGGCCTGCCATACACGGACTGTTCCATCGTTGCTGGCAGAAGCAATAAACTGCCCATCTGGGGACCAGGCCACGTCATTGACCCCAAGCGTGTGACCGCGATACAGATTGAGAGTGGTCCCACTCGTCGCGTCCCAGATTTGCACGTTCTTATCAACGCCTGCTGAAGCTGAGGCCATGCGTTTACTATCCGACGACCATGCCACGGTATTTACCGGAGTCGTATGGCCTTTATATGTAAAGATGTGTACTCCAGTGGCCGCATCCCAGACCTGCACGCTGTGTTCGCCCCCCAAAAAGAAATTGCCGCTTGCTGAGGCGATGCGTTTGCCATCTGGCGACCACGCTACGGCATTCACCGTACTTGTATGATCAAAGGTAAAGATGAGCGTGGCGGTGCGAGCATCCCACACCTGCACCGTGGTATCACCACTGGCTGAGGCAATGCGTTTGCCATCCGGCGACCACGTCAACGAAGATACCAGACCCGTATGCCTGGAGTAGGACTGAATGAGGATTCCACTGCTGGCATCCCAGATTTGCACTGTCTTATCTTCGCTCCCGGAAGCGATGTGTGTGCCATTTGGCGACCACGCCACCGTATGCACCGGTTGCGTGTGGCCGTGATAGGTGAGAAGGTGTGCCTTCGTCGCAGCATCCCACACCTGCACGTTATGCTCGCCATTAAAAAAACTATTGCCGCTGGCCGAGGCGATGCGGCGGCCAATACGCACAGGAGACCACGCTACTGCGTTGATATTCGTGGTATGGCCACGATAGATAAACAGGTGGCCGCCGCTAGTCGCATCCCAGACCTGCACCGTCTGATCCCCGGAACCAGAGGCGATCCGTGTTCCATCAGGGGACCAGGCAACGGTCGCCACCGGACTCAGATGTCCTGTATAGGTCACGATGGTATTGCCTATTCGTCTTCGCTGTGAAAGCGCCCACAACCCGAAACCGCCAGATGTTGCGGCGAGTCCAACCATGCCGATTGCGCCAATCAGCAGCGCGCGCCGTGAGACTCCGTCTTTACCATGTGTTGACGGCAGTAGCTTGCTTTCGGGTTGAGTGGAGGAAGTGTAGAAAGACGCTTGCTCAGGCATGTGCGTTGCGGAAGCTTGCCAGGAAGTGGGATTCGGTAACATGGCCATTGTAGCTTGCAGAAAGCCCTGGCAGGCCTGTTCAAAGGCATTCGCGAACTCCTGCACACTTGCAAAGCGCCGGTGTGGATCCTTCTCCAGTGCCTTGAGCACCACAGCTTCGATGGCAGGCGGAAAACCGGGGACCTGCTCACGCAAGGGAGGTGGATCGGCGTGCAGGTGCTGGGTGGTTATCTCAGCCGGTGTGCCGTGAAACGGGGGACAGCCACAGAGCCATTCGTAGGCGACCACGCCCAATGCGTACTGGTCGCTTGCCGGGCGAGGTTTGCCCTGGATTTGCTCTGGCGCCATATAAGAGACCGTACCGATGATCTCTTGCGTGCTTAGTGAGCGGGAACTGTGGGCCACCACCGCGATGCCAAAGTCGCTGAGCAGCATGTCGTCGTACCGGCCAAGCAGCATGTTCTCCGGCTTGATGTCCCGGTGGACCAACCTGGCGTCGTGTGCGCATTGTAGCGCGCCTGCAGCCTGCTTGAGGTAGGTCAGGATGATGTCCAGTGGCAAGCGCGCTCCTTTCGGATAGCGCTGGCGCAGGGTCCCGTTGGGTGCATAGCTCATGACGAGAAAAGGGATATCTTGCTCTACATCAAAATCCAGGATGCGTATAATATGGGGATGCTCTAAGCGAGCAACGGTGCGCGCCTCTGCCAGAAATTGCTGCACGTCGTCGTCCGGCAGGTGCGTGAAGAGCAGTTTGATGGCAGCCTGCGTTCCCAGCCGCAGATGCTCGCCAAGATAGACCTGGGCGAACCCCCCTTGTCCCAGCAGACGCACAAGGTGATAGTTCCCCAGGCGTTGGCCTACACGGTCGGCCATGACCGAACCCCCTTTCAGGAGTAATGCTGTGTTTTCTCCTCTACGTTTGATAACGAAGATACTCCGCCCAGAGTACAAAATGGGATTATTGGGGATACGCATTCAATTTGGTATGCAGTGCTGGCTCTCAGATCCCGCGCCCTTCATCGGTGTGTAAATGCAAAATTTCAACATTTCACGATTTACAAAAGGGATCACGCTATCCAAAAGTCCTATTTTTTAGATAGAAGAATACACGTAGAAATATGGTTTGCTATACTAGAGGCGCAGTTTTCTTTGCTGTAGATGGCTACTATCTTGTCAAGCTTTTGCTTTGGAGTATTAGATCTGTGTCTAATCTTCAGCGAGTAGCATGGCATTATTTTATTTGGTAGATACTCACAACATCATCATTTGCAAGGCGCGTTTAGGATGACGAGAAGCTTCTAGCTGATGAAGTACGTGCGACGAGACGCTCTGGACAGCATGCAGGCTCATCGAGTATGCCTGTATGAATCTGGAAGATATGGTATGTACTATATGTCGTTTCGAGTTGCTCTCCTTACATCGGTGAAATGCACAGAACTACGAGAACAAATGAAACAGCAAATGGCTCAGTAGGGTTGTGCTCCGTTCATCCTACAATTCTGTTATATGACCATATGATGGGGGAGTTACTTTGACAGGATTGCACATGACTTACCAGTTGCGAAGCGTTGGCAAGCAACCGCCGCATTCTGTTCTCCTGTAGCATGGGCTCCGTCATCTCTAACATATAGCAGTGATAGCGAACATGGCGAACCATGCAGGGAATGATTGTCTACCTCGACGTTGCTAGCTTGTTTCTATCTGGGGCTTGTCTTCAATGGAATTCTTTATGCTGTGAAAGGATCCAGCGTGTACAACAGCACTTTTACTGAACTCGTACAGATGCTCAAGGAGATGCGGAAAAGCTGGGTGGTCAATATCGAAACTGAGGAGATTGGCTCTGAAAAACCTTGGCAAGCGCAACTCTCCTTTGTTGATGGAATAGTGACCGTCTGTCACGTCTGGCGTAAAGCAGATGGGCGCAGCCTGTTCACTGATGGGGGAGCGATCGGCTGGCTGACAAGCCTGCCGTCCCTCAGGTGGACGCTGGAAGGGCCGACGCCGCAACAGGCATTGCCACAAGCCAGGAATGGCTCTCAGGCCGTCCTTTCATCGTCACCGTGGGTTCCACAACGGCTCAGGCAAGTAGAACAGAGGGTGCTCCCTTCCTTATCGCGGAAACAGAGGCAAGTATTCGCATTAGTCGATGGAACGAGAAGTGCTGAAAGGATTGCAGCCATATTGTGTCAACCGGTTGAGGTTGTTGTGGAAGTTTTGCACGATCTTGAAGCGATGGGCATAATTACGCTGGAGTAGCCGAACATGTGTGGATCAAAGATAGTGGAATACGTGTCTTCCAGCATTTTTGAGCTGACAAAATGCTGTATGCAGACAGAATGAAAGAAGGCCGTACTTCTTATGGGAAATGCGACCACAGTTCTTATTATTGACGATAGTTTGAGTGCATGTCAATTCATGGCCCTCGCCCTTGAGAAGGTAGGGTATCGGGTGATTTATGCTCCTGATGGACATGAAGGGGTAATGAAGGCCCTTCAGGAACGCCCGCATTGTGTGATCCTCGACGTGATACTACCAGGGATCAGCGGTTTTGAAGTATGCCGTCGGCTCCGAGCTAGCGATCCTGACCATCGCCTTCCCATTATTCTGGTGAGTACCAAGAACACCCCGGTCGATCATAGTTGGGGCCTGCGACAGGGAGCAGACCGGTACTTACCGAAGCCATTCACGGCAGAGGCGCTTGTACAAGTGGTTGGGGACGTGTTGCCTGAATACCTTCGCCCTCCTGCTGCCTTACACCACGGAGGAGCAAGCCCGCAGAGGCTTGCTGAACAAGAGCTTCTGCTCGCGCTGCAGAAACTCATCCCCCGTCGGAGCGAGGACCCGGATTTGCTGAGGTCGAGTAATCCGCTCGATGGCTCTGTGATCATCCCAGATAGGCAGGCTCGCCGTCTATATGCAGCCATCGATGGGCGGCAAACTGTGGACGAACTTTGTAGCACCACACACCTCAATATGAAAGAGATCCACAGGGCTTTGCAGATCCTGTTGACTCAGCATCGCATTCAGCTATACACCCCAGATGGGAAGCGAGTAGACAACTCGCTGTTGCTCAATGGGCAGTAATACCCTATTCTAAGCCGAAAAAGGAGATTGTGTGTCATGAATCAAAACGTGTGTCTTGTAACTTTGGATGATAATCTGATTGCGAACATCCTTTCGATAACGCTCTTTTTCGCCTCCCTGTTCATCTCCTTGCGTGCGTTCTCCCTCTACATGCAAGCGCGTACCCCGCGCCTGCTTGTCCTGGGATTGTCCATGGGTATGATC
>JBKPAZ010000058.1:0-46333 GCA_046726655.1 Chloroflexota bacterium | reverse complement strand
TGAAGCAGACCTGCATGGAGCGGATTTGCACGGAGTTGATCTCTATGGGATTGATCTTACCGAGGCAAATTTGCAGGGAGCAGACCTGCGCGAAGCAGATCTAAGGGAAGCGGACCTGCGCGGAGCAGATCTGGATGGAGCAATCCTCAGCAAAGCAATATTCGATGAGGCTAAGTTGTCCAGGGTAGACCTCAGTGGAGCAAATCTCGACAAGTTCGACATACGTGAAGCTGAGCGAACTGAGGTAAGAGCGTGAAGAGTGCAGCAAACAATGAGCAAATCGGAGGTATCACGATAATGGAAGACCGCTACTATGTCCAACGCCTTACTGAGCAGGTGTTTTTGATCCGCGAGCGCAAGTCTGCGGAGGAAGAGCCAGGACCCGATGACCGCATTGTGCGATCGTTCGTCGTCCGCCATGACGCCTACATGTACGCTGACACTGTGAACAATAAGCAAAAGAAGCTCGATGAACACCACGGCCACTGGGCGCAGCCTGCTATATGAGAAAGGCAGTCAGAACGATGGAGACAAATGCAGACGGCACCTACTTTCAGGTAGGTGATCACGTGCGTATCAAGCGCACACAAGAGACAGGCACAATTAATGCTACTGATGGGGGAGTCGTGTATGTGCTCCTGGATGAAACCAACGGGACCAAACTCTTTTCAGCCTATGTCGATGAGGATGCGTACATCGAGCTCGTCACTGCAGAGGGCGAGGCAACCTTGCTCCAGGGAGAAGGCATGAGGAGACAAGGAGCGTAGATATGCAGCAACCGCGTGACGCTTCATCCGCAAACGTCCCAGAGCGGTTACTCTTACATGAAGAGAAAAGGAGAGACGTCTTACAGCATGGCGCAATACACCTGGACGACCTGTTCAAAAGTCATACAATCCGAGGTCAAGACCCTGCAAACGGAGCTTCAACGCCTGCTCGGCCAGAATCTCCTCGGCATCTACCTCCACGGCTCATTAGCGCTGGGTGGCTTTCAGCCAGGCCGTAGTGATATCGATGTGATTGTGGTGACTGCACAGAGGATAGACCTGGAGACCAAACGTAGATGCATTGAACTCCTCCTACGGATCTCAAAGATGCCGTGTCCGCTCGACATCCGTTTCCTGGTTGAGCAAGATCTGTTCCCTTTCCAGCAACCTTTGCCCTGTGATCTTCACTATAGTGAAATCTGGCGCGAGAACTATCAACAGGAGCTGCGCACTGGCACCTGGAAACACTGGAATGATACCATCCGACGCGATCCCGATCTCACTGTCCACCTCACGGTCCTCCATCGATATGGCATCTGTCTGTATGGGAAACCTATTGCGGAGGCCCTACCCCCTGTGCCAGAACAGGATTTTCGGGATGCGATCGTCAAAGACGTTCAGGTGACGCGGGGTGATCCTCTACACGACCCCATCTCTTTTGTGTTGAACGCCTGCCGTGTCTGCGCCTACCTGCATGATGGCACGATCCTTTCCAAAGACGCAGGAGGCGTCTGGGGGCTAGCTCATCTGCCTGAGCAGTATCATCCACTTATTCACCAGACGCTCACTCTCTATCGAGGCGAGCGCCTCGGGCGACCTGTTGGCCATGCCGCCTGGGATGATTTTGCTGCCTCTATGCGTGAAGCCATTCTGCTTTAGCTGGAGGTGCAATCATGGATCTTTGCAATTGTGGTGCTGTCCTGGCGTTCGCTCTTGATGATGGTGGCAAGTCGAACTTCGAAAAGATCTGGTAACCGCATGTCGACGCATCACAATCTGATACACTGTAGAGTTCTACTAGAGTAGCTGTTACCATGGATAGGTGTAGCTACTTGGGCCAGTACTCAAGGAAAGAAATCCAGAAGGGAGAGAGGGGCATGAGCAGAAAAGACTACGAACGTCTATGCTCGGAACTACACAACACGAGGCAGAAAGACCAGCCTTACGAGTATGACACGCTCTCTCAAGAAGAAAAAGAGGCCCTTCAGTGCTGGATAGAGCATGCCATACAGCCTGCTCCAAAAGCCGATGAGCGTCATAGCAGCTACGGACTCAAACACGATTATGAACGTGAGACGAACTTATATGTCTCGCACGCACAATTTAAGGGAGCTATGCTCATCGCAGGATACCAGCCAACAGAGAAAGGCGAGCAGAGTTGGCATTTTAAGATTCAGCCGACCTACGACGAAAGACGCTTCTCGCCTGAGGTCGCACGTCAAAACAGATTAGCACGCTTGCCAACATATAGAAGTACCCCTCAAGGTGAGCAAGACCCACAAGTAAACTCCCTTGTTCAAAAGGTCCTCGCTTCACACAGGGGTGGTGATACCTATGCTGTCATGATGTAGTATCCTGCTATCTATCATCCCATCACCAGCCTCATTATTGCATTTTTCGCCACATGAATATCCCTCTATCCTGTGGATCACAGCCATCTCTGTTTGCTCTACTCATTTGGCCAAAGCACCCCGCCAACTGCCAGAATGCCATCCTCTTCCAACTCAAGCCGTACAATCGCCGTATCGCCAGGGAGAACCACTTCCACCTCGTAATAATTCGATCGCCTTCCAGGACGTCCTACGATTGACATGTGTACTGGCTCCACATGCCAGTACGTCGATGCCCAACGTTCAACAAATGCCAGCACTTCAGAGTCATTCATGGGGTCACCTCAAAAGGATGGTCGTTTACGTCTCCGCTATCATCATACAACAACACAAAGGGCTGTGTAACGACTCAGAACGCCCAAGAGACGAGGGGACGTCCGGCAAAGGTCAATGTCTGCTCACATCCATTGGCAGCTCTCAATGGTGGCGTCCTCGCCTTGATGGCCTGGTTGCAGGTTCGTAATGGCGTATCTGCGATGCGCCATTTTTGCGCTCATCCGTTGGAAGCTTTGCATTTGCTGTATCGCGAGTTATCATGGTAGAACGGGTAAACCAAAAAGCCCTGCGTGAGTGAATACGCGGTGTTTCCTATAATTGCCTCCTATGCTATACTCTCATAGTGAGTTATCAAGCAGCGCGGCGGATACTACGTTGTTGTCCGCCGTATATTATTGCAGGGTTCCAAGGGGCGATCAGCCCCTTGGCGGGGTGCGGGGTGTCTCCGCTCATCGCTCTTTCAGGCTCGCCGCCTGCACCCCCGACTATTAAATCGCCCGGCTATTCAGGCCGGTATAGATGGAGTATTGTATGACAATTCATGAACGAAAAGCTATTCCTATCCCACACGTAGAACCTCGCAAATCTATTCCAGTACAGAATCTGCGCATTCCAGGCCCAACGCCTGTACCTGCTGAGATATTGAATCAACTCACTCAGCCATTGATCAACCACCGGGGTCCTGAGTTTGCCGCCATCCTGCAGCGCGTCACAAAGCGCCTGCAATATTTCTTCCAGACAACTTCACCTGTGCTGACCTTTTCGGCTTCCGGTACGGGAGGACAGGAGGCAGCAGTCGCCAACCTTTTCTCACCGGGTGAGCATGTGGTGGCAATCACGATTGGCACTTTCGGAAATCGCCTGGCGACCATCGCTGAGAGATACGGACTGGATGTAACACGCATCGAATTTCCCTGGGGAGAGGCCGCTGACACCGCGACAGTTGAAACACGATTGAAATCTCTTGCCCCTTACCGGGCAGTGCTTATGACGCATAACGAAACCTCTACAGGCGTTACAAATGACTTAGAAGCGCTGGCAGGTCTGATACGCCGCCTCAGTCCCGATGCGCTCATCGTCGTCGATGCAGTCAGTTCGCTTGGGTGTGTGCCACTTGAAATGGACCCCTGGGGTATCGATGTCGTCTTCACGAGTTCGCAGAAGGGGTGGATGACGCCTCCCGGTTTGATGATGATAGCCGCCAGTCCCCGGGCATGGGAAGCCAATAAAACTGCCAGGTTACCTCGTTTCTATTTTGACTGGGAACTGGCTCGCAAGTATCTAGAGAAATGGGAACATCCAACCACGCCACCTGTATCGCTGTTCTACGCTCTGGACCTGGCGCTCGAGAAGATGCTAGAAGAGGGACGAGAGGCTATCTTTGAACGGCACCAGCGGATAGGCGATTACGTGCGCTGGCGGGCTAAAGAGATGGGCTTGCGATTGCTCGCTGATCATAAAAATGCCTCGAATACAGTTACGGCCGTGCTCACACCCGAAGGCATTGATACGAAAGCCCTGCTCAAGACACTGCGCGAAGAGGATCACGTGGTCTTTGCCGGCGGACAGCAACACCTGGAGGGGAAGATCCTCCGGGTGGGGCATCTCGGCTTTTTCGAGGAAGTAGACCTGGTCGAGGCGATGGATACAATGGAGATACGACTGCGAGAGTTCGGTTTTAATGGCTAATAGAGAGGAATTGGAACAATGAGAGAGGAACAGGGCCACGTGGAAGAAGAAATCAGGATACTGATTGCTGATCGCATCGCGCAGGAGGGCATTGATCTTCTGCGCTCGCAGCTTCCAGAAGCGCACATAGATATTCATCTCGGCCTAAAGTCCGAGCAACTAAGGAGCATGATCGGCGACTATACAGCGCTGATTATTCGTAGTGAAACCCAGGTAACGAGCGAGATACTGGCAGCGGCCAAACAGCTCAAGATCGTGGGACGCGCAGGGGTTGGCGTTGACAATATCGACATCGAAGCGGCAACACGCCAGGGCATTATGGTCGTCAATTCGCCCACGGGAAACATTGTTGCAGCAGCGGAACATACAATCGCCATGTTGATGGCATTAGCGCGGCATATTCCTGCCGCCAGCAGCAGCACGAAAACAGGGAAATGGGAAAAGAATCGCTTCCTGGGAGTTGAAGTACGAAACAAAGTACTCGGCATTATTGGCCTGGGTAAGGTGGGCACAGAAGTAGCACGACGCGCACAGGGGCTAGAAATGCAGGTTATTGCCTTTGATCCATACGCAGCCCCAGAACACGCACGCAAGCTTGGTGTCACCATGTTGAGCATGGAAGAAGTGCTACAAGAGTCTGACTTTGTGACGCTGCATACCTCACTTACCGGCGGCCCACAAGGGACGCGCGGGCTTATCGGCACGCATGAATTACACCTGCTCAAACCTGGGGCGCGACTGATCAACTGTGCGCGAGGTGGATTGATCGATGAAGAAGCCTTGCTCAACGCCTTGCAAGAGAATCGCCTGGCGGGAGTCGCTCTGGATGTCTTCAGCCAGGAACCAGTTGGAGATAATGCAGTTCTGAAGCAACTGCTCGCACACGAGCGGGTGATCGCTACGCCACACCTCGGGGCTTCGACGGAAGAGGCACAATTGGGAGTCGCTACGGATGTGGCTGAACAAATCGTGGCAGTCTTGCGCGGCGGCTTTCCGCGAGCTGCAGTCAATGCGCCACTCATTCTTCCCGAGACACTGAAAATATTGCAACCCTATATGCAGCTGGTCGAGCAGATGGGTCGCCTGTACACACAACTACAACCAGGGCCGTTTAACAAGATCGAATTCTCGTGCAGCGGCGACATTGCGAATAACGATTTGCGCCCGTTACAGGCAGCGCTCATCAAAGGGTTGCTTGAATCGGTTTCAGATGCACATGTCAACATGATTAATGCGCCATTGCTGGCAAAACAGTGGGGATTGGAGATCATCGAACAGAAATCGACCATACCAACCGAGTTTGCCAACCTGGTCACTATACGTCTCTTGAATACGAATGGCTATAGCTCTTCCTTCGCGGGGAAGCCCGGCTCTGGTGATGACTCTGTAGAGGTCATAAGCGGAACGGTAATGCATCATGAGGCACGTATCGTTCGTATTGGTCGCTATTGGACAGAATTTGTGCCAGCGGGCTACATCCTCTTCTGCCGCAACCCCGATAAACCGGGCATGATTGGGCGCGTCGGCACTATCCTGGGCAAAGCCAACGTCAATATCCGTCACATGGACGTGGGGCCCAGTGTACGCGCACCGCATATCAGAGACCCTAAGCGTTCTCCTGATACCGCACTGATGATCATCTCGGTAGATGACCCCATTCCCGATTGGGCGCTTGAAGAGATCAGTGGCACAGGAGATATTTTTGGCGTAACCTTAGTGAAGGTGTAGATACTCCTGATGAAGATAACCACTCCAGTGCAGTCCAAAGAGAAGCCTCTCGTCATGCCCACCAGAGGACAGGCGCGTTTTGGTTTTACCATTCTGTTTATCATCAATGTGCTCAACTACGCGGATCGCTACGTACTCCCGGCCATACTGCCGAAAATCCAGGCAGACCTGGGACTGACACCTCTGCAAGAGGGGCTGCTGGGATCATCGTTCCTGCTTGTCTATGCACTTGCGACACTGCCACTGGGAGTCTGGGCAGACAGGAGCATACGCAAGAATATTGTTGCGCTCTGCGTGGGCATTTGGAGTGTGGCGACCGTCCTGGCAGGTTTCACACGCAGTTTCTTGCAGTTGTTCAGTGTACGTGCAGTGTTAGGTATAGGTGAAGCGGGTTATGCCCCGGCGTCTCTCTCGCTGCTTGGCGACTTTTTCTCTAAAGAGAAACGCGGTCGCATCCTGTCTTACTGGTCGGCAGGCACTTTACTCGGCGCTGCTATTGGCTTTACCCTTGGCGGCTTTGTTGCCGACGCTTTTGGCTGGCGTTACGCATTTTTTATTGTTGGTATACCTGGGCTGATCGCTGCTTTTCTCGCATGGCGTATGCTCGAGCCAGGACGTGGCGCATTCGAAAACGCCGAGGGCGACAAAAATGAAGCCGATGCTGTTCAATCGCATGGGAGCTTCGGAAAAGATTTCCAGGGCTCATTGAAAAAACTGCGTCACATTCCAACCTATTGGACCCTGGTAGCCGCGCTCGTGTTCAGTTTTTTCACGATTGGGGGCACCTCGTTCTGGCTGCCAACTTACTTTGTTGATGCATTTCACCTGAGTTTAAGCCGCGCAGGGGCAATCTCTGGGGCGGTACTGGTGGGCAGCGGACTGATTGGCACGGTAGCAGGTGGCTGGTTAGCTGACTTTGCGCAGAGGCGCCGACCCGAAGGACGTTTGTTGATTGCAACACTCGGCTTTCTTCTGGGCGCGCCCCTGGTGTTGATCGCGCTGTTGATCCACACCTTGCCACTCTTCATATCGGTGTTTGTTCTAGGCGCCATTTCGCTCAGCTTCTGTACCGGACCATTGAATGCAGTGATTCAGGATGTTATTACTCCTGCGTTGCGAGCCACCGCGGTTGGCCTGTCGCTGCTACTTGCGCATTTACTTGGTGATGCTGCAGCGCCATTCGTGATTGGCGCGATTGCAAATAATTCTTCACTTGGTTTAGCGCTAACCGTTACAGCGCCAACGTTCCTGTTCCTCGCAGGGCTGGTTTGCCTCTTTGGGTTGAGAACGGTTGCACGCGATATGCATCGTATGCAAGCGCAGTTTCGGGGCAGCGAGCAATAAAACGACCTCTATTCCAATGATAGAGGTCGTTTTGGAGCGGGTTACGGGATTCGAACCCGTGGTCTCAACTTTGGGAAAGTTGCATGTTGCCACTACACCAAACCCGCATGCATTGCGTTGACAACGTGGAGTATAGCCGATTGAGGAGTAAAAGTCAATAGTTTGTGTTGACTTCATCTCATAAATGGGAATGCAAAGGGCGGCGCCCTTTGCATTCCCATTTATGAGATGAAGTTTTGGTTATCTTTTTTGACACCGTTTTTGCTATAAGTATGGTATCATGCAGTTAATAAACAGGTTTGTTATTATTCAATTATATCGCTTTTTTAACTCAATAAGGAGGACTCTATGGGCTTCTTTTCACGTCTCGCAAACATTTTTCGTATTCGCGCCAACGCAGCTTTAGATAAAGCCGAAGACCCTGGGCAGGTTATGGACTATTC
The DNA here is from genome assembly GCA_046726655.1 of Chloroflexota bacterium. Lineage (GTDB taxonomy): Bacteria > Chloroflexota > Ktedonobacteria > Ktedonobacterales > Ktedonobacteraceae > DATMNR01. The sequence continues at coordinate 38,476 of JBKPAZ010000058.1, read as the reverse complement.
GTATAGCAAGCAAGTCGAGCAACTACAGCAGCTTCGCCGCTCGATTGCAGACGTTGTGACAAATGAAAAACGCCTGGAAATGCAGCAGTCACAACTGATCGAGAAGTTAAATAAACTTGACCAACAGGCATTGTTGGCATTGCAGGCCAATCGTGAAGACCTGGCACGCATGGCGTTACAGCGCAAAGAAACACTACTGGTACAAATCAATAGTTATGAACAACAATTAGCACAATTGAAAGCACAAGAGGAGAAGTTGATCAACATGGAGCGTACCATCTCTGCTCGCGTGGAAGCGTTCCGCACGCAAAAAGAGATGGTGAAGGCGCAGTATAGCGCGGCACAGGCGCAAGTGAAGATCAACGAAACAATTACAGGCATCTCTGAAGAAATGACGGAGATGAATCTGGCGATGCAGCGGGCGCAAGACAAAGTCTTGACCATGCAAGCTCGCGCAAATGCGATGGAAGCTCTGATCGACCAGGGTACGCTCAGCGAACAGGGAATGCTTGGAGCAGGTTCCGGTGATACGCTCGAGCGCGAACTGCAAAAGATCTCAGCAGAACAGAATGTAGAAGCCCAGTTACAAGCAATGAAACAACGATTGCAACTCGGCGGTGCAAACGCGCAACAGAAACAAATCGAAAGCCACTCATCCAACGACGCTGATGAGAGCGTGTAAACCATCCCGCCAACGATGGGCTAGCCTTTCTTTTTGTCTCTTTCTTTCTTAGCTTTATAGAACGATTTCGGCTTTGGATGGCGTTCAGTATCCACATATGCTGCTGGAGCCGCATCTTCGTGAGCCGAGACCTCAAATTCGTCACGCTCGCTGAGAAGCTCTTGCAGGTCGTTGTAAATATTATAGTTATCGATGACTTCTCGCATGCGCAGCATATGTCGCAATACTTGCACCTGGCTAATGTTCGTTTTATCTCCCCTGGCTGCTTCGGATCTGCGCAAGAGTGTCTCTACTAAATCCATACTATCATCATGAGCGCCAATGCCTTCAAGTCGTTCGCGTACTACTACTAGTTGCTCATATAGGTTCATGTAGCTCTCTCCTCGTGGTTGTGGACATGCTTTCCACTAGAGCTAATGGTAACATAGCATGTGACGCACGTCAAATTCTAAATTACTTATCCAAATCAGCGACCTCTACAGTCACAAGGTTCGTGTAGAATGTACTACCACCGCCGAGGTCTGCCAGGCGATCGGACGTAGTCCAGTTGACGTTGCGCCGATCAGGGCTGAACTTCGGCCACCAGACGGTTGTCGTTGCCAGGACGCCTGGGCGAACTTCATCTGTCACCTCGGCGACTAACCTGCACCATCCTCGTTCGTTACTCACTCGCACCAGTTGCCCACTCCGAATATTTCGCGCTCCGGCATCACTCGGATGAATACGCAGCGTAGGAGCGCCTTCTTTGGTAATCAGTCGCTCCTGATTACCAAAGGTCGAACTGACAAAGTGGTGAGCAGCAGGGCACAAAAGAGGAAGGCGAGCATCGGCAGATAATGGAGCATGTTGCGCTGTTCTTGCTTCTACTTCAGGCTCCCAACCAGGAACGGGATCATATCCTTTGACTGCCGCTGTCGTCGAATAAAACTCTACCTTCCCTGATGGTGTGCCAAAAATGCCATCTGCAAAAGGAATCTCTTCGCTGGCAGGGATAGCAAGTGGAATAGAGCCTTCAGCCTGCAGAAGTTCCAATGTAATACCAGCCAGTCGTGGATTTTGTTGTGACGTAGCTTCTACTACCTCACGAATCACTTCATTCGCATCCTGTTGCAACCAGGGCTCATTGAAACCCATAGCTGAGGCGAGGCAACGCATCACATCCCAGTTACTGCGTGCCTCGCCTTGTGGTGCAATAGCAGGCATGTTGTATTGCAAAGAAAGATGTCCATATGGTTTGTGCAGATCTACATGCTCAAGCTGGCTGGTGGCAGGCAGGAGGATATCTGCGTAGCGTGCTGTATCCGTCTGGAAGAGTTCATGCACAACCGTGAACAGATCATCGCGCAGCAAGCCTTCGACGATCTTACCCGCATTTGGCGTGGAGGCGACCGGATTAGCGTTATAGATGAAGAGCGAGTATACAGGGGGCCTGGCTTCTCCCGTGAGGATCGCTCCCAGACGATTCATATTCAATGAACGTGGTGGATGCGGGCACGCTGGATCATGCGCATGCGTTATCGCTTCTTGATCCCATTGCAACCAATCACTGGTGCTATACATGAGTCCTCCACCTGGCAGACCATATTGCCCTGTAACAGCGGGGAGACAGGCAAGCGTGCGCACTGTCTGGCCGCCATTTGTATGGCGATTGATCCCATCAGTCACGCGCAGCAATGCCGGGGTAGTTGTAGCATAGGTGCGAGCAAGGTCAAGAATCGTCTCAACGTCAAGGCCCGTTATCTGTGCTGCACGCTCTGGAGGAAACTGTATGATCCGTTCGAGCATTGATTCCCAGCCAACGGTATGCGCCGCGATCCACTCAGGATGGTGTAGTCCCTCTGTCACTATCACATGCATCATGGAAAGCGCAAGCGCGGCATCGGTGCCAGGCAGGGGCTGTATATGCTGATCTGCTGAACGCGCGGTCAGTGTCCGAATAGGGTCAATCAGGATAATACGGGTGCCCTTTCGCTGGGCTTCTCGTAAAAAGGGCATTACATGCGGTGCGGTGCTGGCGGGATTGCTGCCCCAGATCAAGATCAGTTTACTATATACCAGCATCTGAGGCGAGGGAGCAAGGCGATTCCCAACCGTGAGTATGACAGCTTCTTCAGCCGCAGCGCCGCAGATGGTTCTTTCAAGACGGGAGGCGCCCAGGCGATTCCAGAAGCGGCTACTGGTGACGGAATTATTGACCAGCCCCAGAGTACCTGCATAACTATATGGTAGGATACATTGCGCACCATGTTGGGCCACAATGTCGCGCCAACGTGATGTGATCTCAGCAATAGCCTCGTCCCATGAAATACGCTCAAAAATGCCGCTGCCCTTTGGACCAATGCGCTGCATCGGATAGAGCAATCGTTCAGGATGATAAACACGATCCAGGTAACGATTGACTTTGGCACAAAGCCAACCTCTTGTAACTGGATGGTCGCTTCGACCACGCACACTTACTGCTCGCCCCTGCTCATCTACCTGGGTTTCCAAAGCACAGCAGTCGGGGCAGTCATGTGGACAAGCGCCATAGATCGTGCGGAGATTTCTACCTGTTTCGATTTGCGCTGACGTTTTGGAAGGCATACTGCATCCTTTCAGTATATATCAGGCTTAGTTCCAGTACTGTTACTGTGCAACATGATATCTTTGTACGTCAAGAGCCAACAGTGGATTATGAGGGAGCCAGGACAGGATGACCTGTCTGCCCCGATTGAGAAAAACTCGCTCAGGCCCTGCCCACTGGAGCGTTTGTTTCGCCAGCATCACACAGCTGTGGGAGTATCGCAAAAGTGCTCGGTGTGTGTATGCAGTGGGGTGCATTCACACACCGAGCACTTTGTATCAAAGGCCTAGCAAGAAAGCCACAGCACTGCTGGACAGTTGTCCATACATTCTATCCAGCGCATGTCCGCTGAACTGGCTGCCCAGAGGCGTTGTTCAGATCACCCTGGTAGATACCCGCCAGTCAGAGTTTAGTTTTCACTCTGAATCTTACCGAAGAGGCCGTTAGCTTCATCGTTAATACCGGCGGTGAAGAAGAGTTCATTGGTCTGGCCTGCAGCATGTCCATTGCCAAAGACCAATGCCCAGAGGCCATTAATCGTGATGATCAAGCCTTTCTGATTTTTCAGTTGGCCAAGGAGCGCCCCCGTGCTCGGATCAAACGCGTTGATGTGTCCATTACCGAAGTTTCCTACCAGCAGGTCATTACTGAACTGGCCAAAATTGGAGGGAGCGAGAGCCAGGCCCCAGGGAGAATTCAGTGCGCCACGTGAAATGAGGCGTTTGATGAGATTTCCGTTCGTATCGAAGACATCGACAAACCCCCGACTAGGACCCGCCGCATCATCGTGATGCGCCGCATCTTGCAATGCGAACGTCACGTAGAGGTTGCCCCCGATGTTCTGGATACCGAACGGCGCAAAACATTGGTTTGGCAGCGGACAAGTCTTTGCCAGTTGCGAGTCGGTGAAGGAACGAACCAGCTTGAAGTTTGCATCGAACTGCTCGACGGTTCCAAAGCGGAAATTGGTGGCATAGATAAAGTCACTGCCTCCGCTTTGACCAAAAGCAAGTCCTTTGTAGACGGCGCCCGCGCCTACACCGGAGCGATCGACTGCAATGATGGAATGAGTCAGGTCAACAGTAGGGTTCCATCCTGAAATTGTGCCATCTTCAGTAGCAAACATGAAAATACTGGGGCCTGATACATTGCCTTCCTTGACAACAAAGTCATCCGGATTTGTACTGTTTACGGGATTGAAGATGTTGCCAGTTGGCGCTGCAGTTGTTCCAGCAGGACTGCCCAAAGGGGGTGCGATCGTGACCACCAGCGGCGAACCAACCGGGAACTTTCGGCCGTTCCCGTTATAGAGCGTGGCCAGTCCAGTGCCGTTGTCCGAAACCCACCAGGGACCGGTAGGATTATGCGATAATCCCCAGGGATTGACCAGGTTCTTATCGGTAAAGAGAGCCACACCAGCAATATCCGAAACCAGGTTGGTTTGCTGGTAGAAACTACCTCCACCCGACGCATGCGCTGCCTGGCGAGAGCTAAAGGCGAAGGACGAGAATGCGAAACCAGCGAGAAGAATCAGCCCAGCTGTCACCACCGCGAGAAACTTGATGTGTTGCTTTACGAAAGCCATTGTACATACCTCCTTACGAAAATACCGGCGTAAGACATTTTATTACGCCATTCATACATACGCTACAAGGTTACACTCACACTCGCCGCTTGCTTGTTTTAAAAAACCTGGTAGAATCGCCGTCTGCTTGTGTGTAGTAATAACCAGATACGAAAGCCCCACTTTCAAACATTTTGATGCGACTTATTGTCGAAACGGCGCTTTCCCATGACAGACAGCTCGATTTGCTTCACAAATCAGTAAGAAGACACCACAAGTTACCATGGTCAATTATGAAAGGGATAGATAAATTTGAGAAGGGCTAAAAGGTTGTGATCTGGTTAAGGCCTGGTTATGATTTTTGATGATGCATGTTTTTTTGAAAAATCATATAGAATGAGTGTGCGGTATGTGTTGTTTCGCTGTTGGACAGCATCATGAGGTTTTTATGTTGGGCGGAAACGCGAGGTTAGTCAAAGGTAGAGGCTGTGTGATTAGTCCCAGGAGCCTGTTGCTGTCAGCCAATCGAGGATAATCTCCGGCATGTGCGATACCGCACCCTGTCGCTGTGAGCACTGCGGCAGGGTATGCAGTACCGTTGCGCCATATTCCTTCGAGATGACGCGACGATCAAAGAGTACAACGGCATTGCGCGTGGTGCTGCTCCACGCAAGCCGGTTCAGTGCGCGGCGCACGCGAAGAGCGGCCATCGGCACTGTCACTTGATGCAGTTGGTCAGAATACTGTTCTGCACGGGCAGCCATCGGAGGGTCATTCAATACGGGCATGGGTAGGCGGGCAAGCAATATACAGGCAGGAGTTCGGCTGATTTCATCTGCGCCGTCCCAGAAACTGCCGGTACCGAGCAGTACTACTCGCTCCTGAGAGTGAAACATCTGCCAGAGCTGGCGAGGAGAACCATCGATAGCATGCCCCAACACCAGTATTCCGCGCGCTTCTAGCAGCGGTTTGACTGTGCCATAGGAGCTTCGCAGGGCAGCATAGGAAGTGAAAAGGACAACTAGTTGGCCATCCAGCATAGTGGCAAGTTGCACAATGGCATCATCCAGGTGACGTTGATATTGAGGCATATTTGGTTCTGGAATATCATTGGGGAGGTAGAGCAACGACTGCTCATGATGCTCAGTGACAACGGAAAGCGCTGGACAAACATCGGCTTCGAGACCAAGACGACCACGATAAAACGAAAAATTGTGATCCACAGAGAGTGCCACACCTGCAAAAATGGCACTTGCATTGGGTGCAAGTATATGCTCCTTCAGGAGAGCAGCAGTTTGAATATGTTGAGCATAGAGCACAGGCGAACTCTCTGGATTAGGGACCGGCGACGTGTGAGATGCCAGTTCTGGAATGGCCGCGGTCGAATCAGGCTGGCGTGTAGGTGGCACACGCAACCAGTACACTTTTGCGTTATCCTCATCACCGGCATTCACGCCATTGCTAGCTGCCATCAGAGCCTGCCTTCCAAGCTGTTTTAGATCAAGAAATCGCTGGGCTAGTGCAGCCAACTCCCAGGCTAAAGATGCGTCTTCTCCACTGCCGAGATCTAGCCGATGGCGGCTATGCTGTGTAGTAAGCATGATTTTTTCTGCCATGTGGACAAAGGCAATAACTGCTTGCAAGCGTTGATCGACCTGCTGCCAGGCTCGTTCTACCTCAACCCACGTGGCTAAATTACGTAGCTGTGCGGTGAGCCGAAGTGGTTGATCGACACGCTCGTTATTGCGTCCTCCATAATTACGCCCGGTCGATTCGGATTTTCCTTTATCTCGAGCGCCACTGTTCACTCCTTCCTGGAGAAGATTGCCTAACGTAGTGAATAAGTTATCTACGGCTGCACGAGCCTGTCGTAACGTCTGAAACCAGGAAAGCATACGCGGATCAAGCTCAGACTTTCCAATAGTTGGAGTAGCAGAAAGACCACCTGGCCCATTTTCTCGTAACGCAGGAGCTGCAAGCGCAAGCAGTCCTTGAAAACGACCGTCCGGCAATTCGACGCCGATGGTATTCAACGCGCGTAGAAGACGAGCGTGATCAAGTTCAGTGCTGTTCCATCGAGCGCTCTCTTCTTCCAGGAGATCGGCGTCGAGTATCATCCAGCGCTCAACAGCACGCAGCAACGAATGCGAGGAAGAGAGATCATCAAAGAGTCCGGCATGGGTGGTGACAACAATGCTAGCGACTTTGACTCGCTTTTCTGCCCGGCTTACAAAGCAATATCCTTTGCGCCGGTAGAGACACCTTTGATATGGTATCTCAACTCCACCATCGACCAGGGGAACACGCTCTACGCCGGAGGAGATACGCTCCCATGCAGATATTTCCTGGGGCAACATAGTCAATTCGCTGCGTTCGCCCGTCAGTGTTTGCTGTGCCCACAGTGCCAATTTGGCTAATCCACGAGCCTGTTCAGCGGAAAGCTCGCCACTGGTGCGTCGTAAAGCCGATCCAAACCAGCGATGGACGCAAAGATAGCCATCTCGTTCAGCCAGGTAAGTTACTGGCAGTTGATCTTTGAGGTTTGTTTGTAAACGAGGCAAAACCTGCTCAACTAAACGTCGCGCTCCCTGCTGATTGGCGCAGGCGATGACGAGACGCCTGGGAGGCACGTCTTTGCCCACAACATTAACTTGCGGTTCGCAGAGCCACTCAAGAGCAGGCAATAAAACCGGCGTATAATCATTAGCTCCGATAGTCACTTCGATGAGCAGAGACTTATGGTCTTCAAGAGCCTGGCGCACAGCTTTATAGGCTGTTTGATAGCCAAAATGCATGTGTGTCTGCTCGAGTTGCATGTCCTGTTGCTTTTGTTGAGAGAGCGCTGGTGTAGAGGATGAAGGCAATGACGATTCTTGCGTCACTTCATTACTTAGAAATACGGTCCCCGAAGAAGGTATAACTTCACCTGGAACTATCTCAACCAGCGTTTCCAGGCTATTAGTGATTGGAAGATCTACTGAAGAAGCAAGGAATGAGGATGAGGTTTGATCCATGTTAACATCCACAGTAGCCATCTTCAGCAACTCTTCATTCACTCCTTCTTGCCCAGACTCTTTATGACGGGCAACAGCGAAAGAAAGTATACGAGGATCCATTCCTAACTGTGCAGCGAAACGATCACCAAGGCTTCCACGCAAGGGTGCCCCTTGCAAGCCGTCTGTGGCCATTCGATCCCGCAATTCCTGCCGGAAAAAAGCCAGGAGAGGCCAGGTACGCGGGGCATCCAGATTCGCCAGGTCCTTGAGCAGCGACAGATCAATAGCTTGAAGTCGTTGATGAAGCGCTAGAAAAACCTGCATTGCCAGGATAGTATCTACCATGGCACGGTGTCGTCCAGGCGCGACCGGTACATCTAAAGCTTCAGCCACCTGTCCCAGGTTATAACTTGGTAATGAGGGAAGCAAGACTGTCGCCAGCTCAAACGTATCGATAAGGGGATTGTTACGTACGAGTCCCCGACGACGCAAAAACCCGACATCGAACGGGATACTATGACCAACAATGGGATAATCACCCAGGAATTGTTGCAGTTGCCTGGAAATCGACTCAAAGCCTGGAGCATCAGCTACATGCTGCGGAGTGATACCCGTCAGCCGCTGTACTCGAAAAGGAATTGTACGCCCTGGGGAAATGAGGGTCTCCATCTTTTCCAATATCGTAGCGCCTTGAAATTTGATCGCAGCAATCTCAAGAATCGCATCTTGTTCTGCATGCAGACCCGTCGTTTCCAGGTCGAGTGCCACACGAATTGGGGGCTTGTTTACCATGAGCGTTCCTTAGCGTCTCTCTGGGTGGTCACATTACCACATTACAGGTAGGGCCAGTCTCCAAGCAGCTTCCGAGCCGCTTGCACAGCACGAGCACGATGGCTGATACGATTCTTATGTTCAGGCGCTAGTTCGGCAAATGACTTTCCAAGTTCAGGCACATAGAAAATGGGATCATAACCAAAGCCATTTTCTCCGCGAGGGCTACAGGCAATCACTCCCTCGACGACCCCATTCACAGTACGAGTAACACCAGATGGCTCAGCCAGGGCAATCACACAACGAAAACGCGCTGTACGCTGTTCCACCGGCAGTCCTTTCAATTGCTCCAATATTACACAGAAACGCTCTTCGTAAGTTGTTTCCCTGCCCAGATAGCGAGCAGATTGGACGCCTGGAGCGCCTCCAAGCGCATCGATCTCCAGGCCGGAGTCATCGGCAAGAGTGAGCATGCCTGAGGCCTGTGCATAGGTTCGAGCTTTTTGCTCCGCGTTTTCTGCAAAGGTAGTTCCAGTTTCCTCGACTTCAGTATCTAGCTGAATATCCTTTAGAGACAACAGCCTCAACGGCATGCCGGAAAATAGAGCGCAAAGCTCCTCTAACTTATGTGGATTGCTCGTTGCCAATAATAATGTACGCATACATACTCTCTTCACATCGGGGCCAATTGGCTCATATCTTATCATATCCCAGAATTGTTGTCGAGTTTGGATGCCAGAGACTTTAGGGAGAAACGCTGGTTTCACTGCTCGTTTCTTACAACCAATGAACACAACCAGGGCAAACACTCCTAGAAGCTCAAAATAAAGCCTGGCACCAGATAGCACCGGGAACTAATAGTACTATTCAACTGGCATAAGATAGCATGCTTGTCTCCAAAATGCTATATAAGACGTATATATTAATACAAAGAGACTTATAACAATACAAAATGAAAAAAAATGTAGCGCTGCACCGTATATATAAGCAAGCACCACAAATGCCGTTCACATTTCCCAAGAGGACCTTATTATGAGTACTCAACCTCTCTTTGATGAGAGCACAACAGATACACCAGATATAGCTGGCACTTCACTCCAAATTGGTGAGTTCCTGGGATTAGCATGCCGGTATCCACCAGACCCAGGCCTTGAGGAGTATGGCCTTTCTGAACAGCCCCAAGGCACACAACACATCCTGACATCTATGGAACATATGCGTATACATGCCATACCTTTATTCCATGAGCTGAGACAAGAGTTTTCCGATATCTTTTCCAGTTTTGCACCGCTAATGAAAGCAAAAGATGTGCAGCTCTACAAGCACTCTTTGCGAGTACAATCCCTTGCGCTCTCTTTTACGATTACTGTTCTGCATCTTCCAGAAGCTGAGTCATTGAAGATAGGGCTGGCTGCATTTTTCCACGACATCGGTAAAATGAACATAAACGATAAGATATTGCTAAAAGGGTCAGGTCTCTCACGTCTAGAGTTTGAGCTCATTAAACGTCATCCTGTTTACGGCGCAAAGATGCTAAGCCAGTTTAAGCTCTTAAAGAGTGTGATACCCCCGGTCTATCATCACCATGAACGTTTGGATGGTAGGGGTTACCCTGATGGAATACGTGGTGGAGCACTTCCGTTAGGAGCGCGTATCATAGCGATTGTCGATGCATTTGATGTTATGACTTCTCATCGAAGCTACCAGAGAAGTCGTACTCCTCTCCAGGCGATTGAAGAACTCTACGAGCATGCGGGAACGCAATTTGACGCAGAGCTAGTAGACCTTTTCTGCAAATCCCTCGAAGTACCGCTCCTGAATTCGTTCTATATACCATAAGTTAAACCAGTAAATCTTGTGGATCACCGGGCTCAAAACGGCTTATTGTGCATGCTTCTTTTGAAATTCGTATTGAATCGAGCGATAACATCGACTCAGATACTCTTCAAGCTTAGCCCAGTCACCCTCAACATCGGTCGATGTATGGCTGGTAATCAGATCAACGGTGTTAGCAGCAAGCAATCTCCACTCCGCAGACTCCCGCACTTGTTCGGGTGACAATCCAAAGATGGCGCTGTGCAGATCGACAAGTGTTTGCAGAAATTCACCTTTCTTTGGCTTCCCAGATAATCGCCGGTGCACGTCAAAGTATTGCAGTTCTAAGACCGCTACACGCGACGGGTCAAATTGCAGGCCTGAATAGCGTCGCGCGATCCGGTAGAACTTTGCGAGATATGCCAGGATCTTTTGCTCGTCATGATCGACAGGTACCCAGGCCAGAGAGGCACGCGTAGTGTAGTAGCCTGCGCTAAGCGACATGGGAAAGGGTATGCGAAACTGCTCCTGGCAGAGTCCTACAATCAAACGCAGCATTTTTAACCATTTATGATCATAGTACGCCCGCCAGCCAGCGGCTTCAAAGTAAGCTACACGATCAGGGTCAAATACAAAAGTTGTTGCCATTGTAGATATCCATTCTTGCGTTACTAAGTTTGTAGACGGTCTTCGTACCTCGTCTGGCCGGCGGGCAGCGCATGTAATCGATTGGCAGAATACAAGGCAAGACAGGCTGGACAGATACCTTCATGCCACAGTTCGACAGGGGCCCCCTTAACTTCGTGTCGTGCTGCCTTTTGCCGGCGGTAGGCCATTATCCACAGCGCAAATACAATTACGAGCACCGCCAACACCAACAAGGTTATCCACGATAATGGTAACACATGCCCGATGATGGAGAAAAGCGATCCACCCAGATAGCCAAAGGAAAAGTGAAGGCCGCCGCAGTCAGTATGATCAGGTCGGCCGGGATAGGGATGGGCACACCGATAGTTTTGACAAGGAGGAGTATGAAAATGGCGGTCAGGCCATATTGCACCAGGAAGAGGTCAAGGCTGTTCATGATGATATGTTCCTTCCTTTTTGCTCTAGTTTATTACAAAGTTACGGAAAAATGCGAATGTGGGATTACTTTGTAGTAAGTGAGGGTCTCGACCTACATGTACCACATTTGGGAGCTTTATGCATACAGGTGGTACATGCATGCTGCGCGATGCGCGGAAAGTGCTTGACACAGGGAATACTCAAGGGGTATAATCGCCTACGTCAAATGCGCTTTTTGATGTTCCACAAGGTCGTCAAAATGTACTTGAGACAATTCAAACCGGTGTAGCTCAGTGGCAGAGCACTAACGGCAATGTAACAATCAAAACTTTTTACTAGCCGATGTAACTCAGGGGTAGAGTAGTCGCTTCGTAAGCGACCTGTCGTCGGTTCGAATCCGACCATCGGCTCTTTATATTTCATAATCCTTCGCCCACTTCACGCCTTTTTGTTGATTATTCTTTGTGGCATCAAGGCGCAACTTCGCTTTAGAGCCAATTGGTACTTCGTCCACTGAAATCAAGTACACCTTCCCTGTATCAGGAGAATAAACGCCAAAGTAATCAGCCTCCCCTTTATATCCTTTCCTAATATGCGGCTTACCTCCAACTCTTGCATATGTGATCGCTGTGTTAAACTCAAGACATCCCCATTCTTCGACATATCGTGCCGTTTTACATTGAATGCGAACGAGCTTTCCATCATCATCAATAGCAATATCATAGCGATGGTCATGTCCCCATGGTATCAGACATTCGTACCCTAACTGCACTAGCCTGGCCAGAATCATGCTCTCAGTAATTTCGCCTTTTCTTGATGTATTATTCGGCCTACCAAACAGTGGCATATACCGCCTTTCCCTTTCTCAATAGAGGACTACCCTTTCTGGTAGTCTTCCTTGTCATTAAGGCCTCCTGCATCGTATTTTGTTGCTGGCCTCTGGGCAGGTGCGGAGTGGCTCATGTCTGGCACACACAAAGGTGATCTGCCTGGGCTTCCGGCCACAAACAAGCCCTGCGCGATACGTGGTTCGACGATCTTCGAACTGCAAGGGGACAAGATCAAGCGCAACTCCGACTACTGGGATATGGTCACGTTCCTCAAGCAGGTTGGTGTAATGCCTTCAACATAGGGCTTACTGTCCCGCAGGTTAGGGAAGGCTGCGAAGGATGCACAAGATCAGCTCGACGTGATATATTACTTTATTGCGACGATTTGCAACCACGTACGAGGTACCTCTGTCATGCCAAGTTCTTGCCCAACCTCGTAAACAGTGGAGCCAAGGGCCTCGGCTCCAATGGTCAATGGCGCTCCCGGCAAGGCCCCCTCGATGAAAAGCCAGTAGTGCCCCAAGTCTCTCAAGCTATCCAGTGACATGGTGACTCGTTCCTGGGTCGCGTCTACATAGCTAAATCCAGACAGTTTAAGCAGACTGATATACCCCTCAGGATTGAGCCATTGCATAGCTGTCGCTTTATCATCGCGTGATAAACGTACTTCTGGATGCTCTTTGCGCAGCCAACCTACGGCACGGCGTATCCACAAACGGCTGAAGCGTGTGGTTTCTTCAAGATTGGTACCATCATAGAAAGCGCTATTGCAGGCCAGGATGCCTCCAGGAGCAAGAATAGTGGCCATTTGCTGAAACGCATGGAGTTTATCGGAGATGAGGTGGATAGCGTTACAGAAGAAAGCGGCATCGACATTCTGAACGATTGAAGCAAGGTCCTCTGCTTCTCGCTGGACGAAATCGGCTTTCACCCCTATTTCTTTCATACTTTTACGCGCGAGACGCAGCGCCTCTGCTGATGGATCAACACCGATAATGCGTGCCTGCTGATACCCTTGACGGGCTATTTCTTCTGCGATAAGCCGTGTGATAGCTCCGGTTCCACAAGCCATGTCTACAATCGTCAGTATCGCATCAGGGAGGCGTATCGCAAGGGGTGCGAGCGATCGCTGAACCAACGAACGATTGATTTCAGTATACAACGTATGGGCCGCAAATGGCTCAAAGGTGAATTGGTCTGTTTCTTCTGTTTCAAACAACCCCATAACGGCTACCTCCCTTCTGAACAACAACGTCAACGAGTAAGAGAAAACCTGTGTCTATTTTGTTTCGTTATTTTAGATGTCGTCAAGTCAATCAAAAAGGGGACATGATACTCGAAACTGTTGTACCAGCTTCTCAACCTCGAACATGGACATGTGCATAGATGAGGGCGTGATTAAGTTCAATTTGAGTATCTTACGATTCAGTTCATGCAGCAATTGATCATACCCGGTAGTGGCCTTCTCGACTGCATGATTAAAAGCCCGCTTCTCGCTGTCGAAAGGTGGAACACGTCGCGTGCGTAAACTGTTCCTCTGGTGACGTAATTTTTCGAGTTTCGCCTGAGCTTTCTCGAATTGGGAGCGAATTTCTTTCGCAAGTTCGATCTCCGGCGGGGAGAAGCCATTCTGCTTAAGCAAACTATAAGCCAGGGCCTTATCACCGGTAAACATGCTATCATCAAGGTTCAGCGGTTTCCCAAAGCCGGGCAGATTGTCAAATTCACCACGAGCCTGTGCTTCTTGAATCTGCTCGTCAATGTAATCAAGGTATTGCTTGCCCCTATATTTTCTAATTTTAGGAGCCTCTTGCTCATCTATCATCTTGTCCGGCGACTTTCGCCAATCTTTAAATTCCATAGTTAGCCAATTACAGTTATCTGAACACGAAGTGTGAGGTAAGTACTCCTCGTTATGTCGTTTTACCCGATCAGCACAGATTTCCATTACGCACCCTCATTCATATTATAGTGCTCAAGATGGCATCGTATACAATCAAGGAATAAACAGAAGCTCTCTTAAACGTTCTTATCGTAGAAGTACCGACTCTATTACATGTCTTGCAATCTCATATACTTCTTCAAGCGGTAGATCTCGTTCCAGAGCAAGACGCTGACACTCTTCATATTCTGGTGTAGCACTGACGACACGGGCGCCCAGGCGTTTGACTTTCATTGACATCGGGCCGATTGGTGTTTCGATGCGTTCAAACACACGTTGCGCCTTGAGCCGTTGTACCTGTGAGATGCGCACACCTAACGTGCTAGATTCGCTGAGGAGCAACTCGGCCATTGAATGGCCCTCTTCTACGCGGCAGATGACGGTCAGCATGACAGCCGGCCGATTCTTTTTCATTTGTACAGGAGTGTAACTGACATCTAATGCGCCAGCAGTTAACAGCCGATCCATAAGTCCGCCCAAAAGCTCACCTGTCATATTGTCTATGTTGCTTTCAATGACGGTTACCCAATCGGTGTCTGCTACACCATCTCGTGTTTCTGCTTGTTCACTAAGTTGAAGTGAATCTCCCGCTCGCCCCAGGCAAAGGCGCAGGCAGTTTGGCCAGGGAAATTGCTTCCGACCAAAGCCGTACCCTACGCGTTCGATAGTAATAGCTGGCGTTTGAAATTTGGCCAGGGTTGCTAGAATCGCAGCGCCAGTGGGAGTCACCATTTCGCCTTCGGCAGGAGATGGTTTCCATGGAGCGGGAACCTGACGCAGAATCTCTAACGAGGCCGGAGCGGGAACAGGCAATATCCCATGAGCAGTCTGCACATGACCACTGCTGAGCGGCAACGGTGAAGCATAGAGTTGGCTTATACCGAGGGCTTCGATCGCGATTGCCGCCCCTGTGATATCTACGACGGCGTCAATGGCACCCACTTCGTGAAAATGCACTTCTTCAACACCTGTACCGTGAACGGTCGCTTCGGCTTTGGCAAGGCACTGAAAGATAGCAAGTGCGATCTTGCGCACTTTGGGGGAGAGCGGAGAGGTGTTCAGTAAAGCTACGATGTCCGAGAGATGTCGCGTTTGTGGCGTCATTGCATCCTGTTCAGATAGTATGACTTCAAAGCGCGAACCGTGTATACCTTTGTCCTGAAAAGGCTCAAGCCTCAATTCGTAACCATGCAAGGGTAAGGCTGCCAGGGTACGCTTAAGGGAGTCCAGTGAGAACCCTGCACTGAGATCGAGCATCGCTCCTAGAAACATATCGCCACTCATGCCAGAATGGCAATCCAGATATGCAATCACCTGTGACATAGACGAATCTTCCAACCGTTTCCAGTTTTATAGTTGAGAGAAAGAATTCTCAAGTACCCTCCTCCCACGGGGTGCTGTCGGGGACAGTCCTTCTCCCCATTATGGGACTGTTCCCCGACAGCGCCCTCCCCTAAGTTACTATAATACATCCTTTTTTCCTAGAATGCTGCGCCAGGCAACTTTCTGCTCGTTGGATAGGTACACGCTTTGCTCAATTGCTTCCTGAAAGCTCTGTGTTTGCATGCTGGATTTGGGTTGCGCTTCCATACGATAGGAGGCAGGCTCCTCCGCTACGCCCTGTGTCAGCTGCCTACGTTCAGCGAATCCCAGGTATATCTCTACTGCTGCCAGGGGTTGCTGCAAGGATATCGCTAACCTATGACATACTTCCGGTGGGATAGTTGCAGCATCTATGATGTGTTGTTCCAACTTTTTGAGAATATCCAGGCTCAAACCTATCTCCACAGCTAACTGCGAGAACGATTTCCCCACATTTTTGGCTGCTTTTTGCAACGAAGTAAGGGCATTATTAGCCACACTTTCAGGATGCAAGACGCGCTTCCAGGCCTCATCCAGGGCGGCCCGAGAAGCCTGAGAGAGAGGAGGTATGACATCTGTATCTTCAGGGATGTTTGCCTCCGTCGCGTGAAAATATGTCACGAAGCTGGTGATCGCATCTGCATATTGCGGATAACGGGACAGATAATCACTCAAACGTGGATGATGCCCTGCGCGCAGTTCTGCGACGTAACGAGCAGTAATATGCTGTACAGCTTCTTCCTGTTCTCTATCCATCGATAGTTTTCCCTTGCGAATCAAGCATCGCGCGCAGCGACTTCAAAGCTTCATGGAGCCGATTGCGAACTGTGCGATCACTCACTCCCAATATTCGGGCTGCATCCTTTTCTGTTCTGCCCTCCCAGAAAATCAACCAGATGACCGATTTCAGTTTTTCCGGAAGGTTCAGAATGAGAAGTGACAGATCGCTCTGTTCCACGGAAAGCAATGCTTGCTGTGCCTGTTCGTCCTCAATATCCTGCGCCCACAACTCTCCATTTGCATGCAGTACGGGTTGATCCAGGCTCTCGATAAGCACGCGAGGAACGCGGTGGGTAACCACTCCATCTGCGTGCTGATTATGCCACCGGCCTTCGCGCGTCATAAAAGCCTGAAAGACATGTTTGCGCTCAAACTGCAAGCAGTGCTGAAAATTCTCTTCCCAGAACAGCCGTTTCATGTCCATCAGTGCGCGTATAACACGTTCACACAGGTCGGCATACAGATCATGCGCAAGCATACATCGCTCCTCAGAAGGCACATGAACACTGTCGAGAACTTTCCGAGACCAGCATTCATTTGAGGATTGTGTACGGCGAAATATGACTTCAATAATACGATTCCGTCCTGCATTTTGCTCACGAGCGATAGCGACCCGGGCACATTTGACTAAAATTTCTAAGGGTAAAGCTATTTTTAATTCAGGCTCTTCGACAAGACTCCAAAACTCTGCTGACCCATATGCGGGAAGGACTTGAAATGCAGTCGCCAAAGCAGCACGTCGCCTGACCAGATCCAGGTCATGGTCAGCATCTCCCTCAGATTGAGAACTCTTCTGCTCCACGAAACCCAATACCTCCATTCGAGGCAACTCTACGTTGGCCTCACTTAGTATAGGCGTCTTCGTGAAAATCGTCAATTTGCTGGTATATTGGGCTTGAGTCATCACTTCCATGTTATTTCTATACAGGCGGGACAAGGAAAAGCGGAAAGCAGCCGCTATTTCCGGTTCTATGTTTCACGTTCGTATTAACTACATGAAATAAAATACTGCGTTTGGGGGAATACAGAATATGGCAGATCAATTAGTTCAACGAAACACATCGTTAAAACCAGAACCATTACCAATTGTTATTAGCGAATTGCAGGTAAATGCCGAGGTACGCGGATGGTTATTCGCTGAAGAAGTGCAGACGCGCCCAGCAAAGAATGGCAGGCCCTTTCGTCAACTCAGATTGCGTGATCAGCGGGGCAATGAAATCAAGGCAAACCAATTTGACCTCCCACGCATAGAAACACGTGTGCCACAAAAGGGTAAGGTCGTTCTGGTAGAAGGGGTGCTCGAGGAATATCAAAATAAAACGCAAATAAAGCTGACTCGCGCCGAGTTAGACGAAACTGCACCAGCTGATCTTTTTGTAGTAGGTACGCGTCGCAGGATAGAGCTACTCGAGGATCACTTTCGGAAACTGATGAATAAAGTACACCATCCAGGGTTGGAGGCACTTCTTCTTGATTGTTTTACGATCGAGGTAACGGAACGATTTCGTCGCTGGCCAGCCGCAGTACATCATCACGGAGCAGTTGTTGGCGGCTTGCTCGAACATACCGTAAATGTCACCCTTATTGCCGAAAAGCTAACACAACTCTATGCCTGCAAGCACGAGCTTGTGCTTGCAGGTGCCCTCTTGCATGACATCGGCAAACTAGAAGAACTGGAAGAGCAGGTTGGAGCCGGGTTTACTCCTGCCGGTAATATGTTCGGTCACATCATACTGGGTGCGCAATACGTGCAGGAACATGCCCGGGAGGTATCCTCGCTTGATGAAGAAACATGCCTGGACTTGCTGCATATTATCCTGGCGCATCATGGCACAAAGGAATTTGGATCGCCTGTCTGCCCTGTGACTATCGAGGCTTTGATAGTTCACCAGGCGGACACGGCAGAAGCAAAGCTGACAGGCTTTTTAGATCATTGTGACAGGACCTCAAATGCAGATGGTTGGTCTTCTTATAGCAAGGACTTTAGGGGACAATTACGGTTACCGCAGGTTGTACAAGAAGTAAGCTGTCGTCACTTGCCACTCTTGTGAAACTCTATAGCGTTCAGGTAGACCTCGACGTAGCGTATGGCCGACGCTTGCCAGGAGTGATCGGCAGCCATGCCGCGTTGTTGCAAGGTGCGCCAGATGTCTTTGAAGCGATAGAGCTCCAGGGCGCGCACGATGGCGGCGAACAATTCCCAGGGGTCATAGTTGGTGAAGGCGAAACCATTACCGTCACCGGTGCGAGGATCATACTCCTGTACGGTATCGGCCAGTCCGCCAACACTACGCACAATGGGTACACTGCCATACCTCATGGCAATTAATTGACCCAGGCCACAGGGCTCAAAACGGGATGGCATCAAAAACATATCGCTACCGGCATAGATGGACTGAGCCAGTTCGGTATTGAACGTAAGAAAAATGGCAACTTGCTCAGAGTAACGGGCAGCCAGGTTCTGGAACATTTCGTGGTAGTGCTGGTCACCTATACCCAGGACGACTAACTGAATGCCCTGAGCCAATAATGGCTGGATGATCTGCGCGAGGAGATCAAAGCCTTTCTGGTCCGCCAGGCGCGAGATCATGGCGATGAGTGGCGCGTCTGGCTTGAAGGGGAGATGCGCTCGTTCCTGGAGCGCTTGCTTATTTTCAGTGCGTTTATCGAGCGTATCTGAATCAAAGTGTGTGTGAATATGGCGATCAGTCGCGGGGTTCATTTCCTGGTAATCAATGCCGTTGAGAATGCCAAACAAACGCTCGCGGCGCGAGCGCAAGAGTTGATCTAATTTCTCGCCAAACGTGGGTGTGAGTATTTCTTGAGCATAGCGTTCACTTACGGTCGTTATAGCATCAGCAAAAAGGATGCCACGCCCCATAATATCGACAACATTTGCAAGTTCGACGATCTGTGGATAGAGAAATCCGCCAGCGGCAACGCCGGCCACTTCCAGGATGCGGTATCCGAAAATGCCCTGGTAGGCAAGGTTATGGATTGTATAGACCGTTGCGGTACGAGTAAAGAACGGGTCATCGCGGTATACGGTATGCATCCAGTTCGGAACGATACCAGTTTGCCAGTCATTGCAGTGTACGACATCGGGAGACCAGCCAAGTGTACGCATGGATTCGAGCGCGGCACGACAAAATAAGATGAAACGCTCACCATCATCGATGTACCCGTAAATGTTCTCGCGATCAAAGTAGCGAGGGGCATCGATCATGTAGACTGGTATCCCATTGCCAATTGTGCCCTGGCACACACTCACCTGCTCCTGGAAACTCGACATGTTGACAGTGACGGCATCCAGGACGGTTGTCAACTTGAATCGCTCCGGCTTGACCTGGCCATAGCGAGGCATTGCCAGACGCACATCATGCCCGAGTTCCTTGAACGCCTTGGGTAAGGCTCCTACAACGTCAGCCAGTCCCCCGACCTTGGCAAACGGCACAACCTCAGCGGCAAGGATCAGAATCTTTATCAGTCAAACAACCTCCGCTGTCCTACACGCGATAGCGATTGCGTACGAGGAAGTAGAACTGGATGCCGGCAAGTAATCCTATGACGAGGAACACTACAATAGCATGAACACCGCCAGCGACGCCAGCATTGAAGCCAGTTCCAGGTATGGATGGGATATTTGGCTCCGTCTCCCTGAATCCTGGGATTGAGAAGAAGCCAAAGGACGCGATGTATATCAGCAAACAGGTACCTACAACCAACCATTGACCAATACAGCCCAGATTACGCTCACCAATGACGGCAAATTCGCGGCGGGCGACGCTCGTCCAAACCACTGCTAGCACCAGCATACCAGCGGTCAGAAGCTCGGCGACAAAAATTTCATCCGGATGCATATGCACCAGGAGCGTTGCCAGTGCAATCACCGCTGTGATGGTCAAGCTGCTAACAACGACGAGATTACGCTTTCCTTTCCATACTGCGATGGCGGCAAACATCAAAATAAAGAAGTTCGTCGTGACAACAGCGTCAATGATATACCCCGCTTGTTGTGAGAATGCACAGGTTTGCGGAACCGCTGATGCCTTTCCGCAAACCGTCAGATAGTTGCCCAGGCCGAGAAACGTCCAGGAGTGGATCCAGGCAATCGCAGGATAGACAAGGAACCATGCCAGCAAGAAAATCACGCCTAGCTGCGCTAGACCAATACCAACAAGATAGAGGCCAGACATGGTACGCTTGCGAACTGGACGCAACAGGTAATGGAAACGCAGCGCAAAAGCGCCCAACGTACAGAAGACGGCGATTCCCAGGAAGATGTTATAAATCGTATTAATAACCGCCAGACTCAAACCCGTGGACGAAACAACACTTTGAGGGCTTTTAAGCATCCATAAGAGCATAAAAACGATCAGGAACACAATTCCAGTACTGAGCATAATCCTGATAGCGGGTGTATTACCCAGGTCACTTCGATCAGGATTGCGCTGTTCGCGTAGAGCCAGGATACTGAAAAATACTAGAGTAACGCCAACGCCCATGATTGCCACTCCAAGCATAATGAGATCAAATGAGAAAGGTGGGAACCAGAGGACATTTCCCCCCAGCACAGGATTCCAGGTGACATTTTTCGCCGGGAAGTACTGGTTATTGGTATAAGAAGCCCAGAGTAAGATAGCCAGGCCGGCAAGAGCGATTGGCGCTCCTAGCACGCTAAAAACGATCGGAGGAATGACGGGCTTGGGGTCAAAGAGCATGACGACTACTTGAATCACAATAAAGCCGGCCAGGCACACGACCGCCAAGGCAAGAAAACCCTGCTCAAAGGCAACTAACGAAGAAGCAGTCATTACTAAATAAATATAGCCGGGGATTTGTCCAATCAGAATAGCCGCGATAAAAAAGAAGCCAACAGCGAAGATCATCGCTCGCGCCCACGAGATGCGCTCTGTTTGCGCGGATACCCCGGACCCATTAGTCCTTTGTTGTGCTTGTTGCATGGCTCGCAATCCCTTTCAACATATCGCGAATGCTGTTGTGCGACATGCATTAGAACAAGTATCAAAATACATTGGGTATCACGCCTCAAACGAGACACGACACCGGAAACCTGTTATGGAACAATAGTCAGTTCAGCTACCATACTAGGGTGAATCTGGCAATAGTAGAGAACTAGATGGTCTTTATTAAAGTTGTAGGCAGCCAGCGTTACTGTATAGGTGAAATGCTGACCGGGCAGAAGTAGCTTACTAACGCCAGAGTCGAATATCTTTGGCGCAGGCGTTTCAGAAGCTGGATTCTCGCCCATCATGGCTGTTACTGTATGTGGCGTCGTACTCTTATTGACCCAGGTGATGGTTGCCCCCACCTTGACCTTGACATTTGTGGGAGCGTAGCAGGCAGGGCTGCATGTGGCGCCAGAAGGTGGCAGCTCAATGTTAATGGTAACTGCCGTTGACTTGGTCGCATCTACAGGTTGACCAAATTGACCAACACCAGCGGCCGCTGTTGCCTGCGCAACAGCGGTTTGGTAAGCAGTAGGGTTAGTATTTTGTAAAATAACAGGAACCTGTTTAAAGCCATTGGAGGCTGGGCCAGTTGGATATCCATTTTTGGTTAAATAATCTGGATCAGCCGAACGAATGAGAGCAAACAAGTACTGAATATCTGTCTGCGTGAGTGGGCCACCAAACTGCTCACTCCATGCAGGCATAAGCAACTGGGAAGGATCGGCTGTATTAGCGATCCCACCACTGATAATACGTATGACATCATCATCGGTCAGCTTATTGACAGCAGGATTGCCGTTGAGTTTGGGACCGATCAGACCCTGCCCATTGATTCCATGACACTGGAAACAGTACTGAGCAAAGAGCTGCGCGCCGCGACTGACATCAGTCGTATGCTGCCGGAGCTTTGCCATCGCCTGCGCGTTTGATTCCGTAATCCAGAAGACTGGTATCATCAGCGAAACGACTGCCAGCATGATGAGGGCGCCATACCCGGTTTTCTGAACCGCGTTGGTACGAGAATAAAATACATAGAGTAAAGCCCCCACCGCAATCAGCGCAACTACGATACCTATTGCAGCCTGTACAGGATCTACCATATATACACTTCCTTACTACAACCTTTTCGCAATTGGTCGAGCACTACCATGCTCTATGTGCATATCTCTGTGGGTACCGGGATCAGACGAGTAGAAGCGTCAGGATGCGGCACCGTATTATTGAGCGTACCTGTACTCACTATCACATCTGTTCCACTAAAGGACATGGCAAAGCGATCCAGGCTCCTGGGAGCAGGCCCGTCAAGATATTCTCCATCAACGTTATAGTGCGAACCGTGACAGGGACATTTGAAGCTCACGCAGTCATCGCGG
Organism: Chloroflexota bacterium; assembly: GCA_046726655.1. Classification (GTDB taxonomy): domain Bacteria; phylum Chloroflexota; class Ktedonobacteria; order Ktedonobacterales; family Ktedonobacteraceae; genus DATMNR01. The sequence continues at coordinate 15,760 of JBKPAZ010000058.1, read as the reverse complement.
AACGGAACGGTACAGCCAAGGTGGACACAACGCTGGTATAGAGCAACCCAATAGGAGCCATCTGCGCCCTTGACAAAGTTCTCCGTACTTAACTGATCTTGAAGATTAGAGCCACTCAATAAAAATTGCGTGCCAGGAGCCAGGTGAACCAGGTAGGTTTTGGCAGACTGAACATAGAACACACCAGCCTGGCCTATTTTGAAGTCTTTGGGCTGAGCCCCCGGAAAATCGGTTTTCTTCCCGACAGTCAAATCAGAGCCGAACTGACCAGCAAGGTTCGGGTACATAAAATACAGCGCGCCAGCAACACTGGCGGTTGTAGATAGACCCCATATTGCCAGCATAGACCTGCGGAGGAAGCGCCGCCGGGAGAGGCGTTGTTTCGCTATCTCTGCTGCCTCAGCGCCACCGCCATGTAAGACCTCATACTGCTGCGGTGTGATGGGAGGAGTATCAATACTCATAGTTTATCCTCTCTGTCTATTCTGGAGTTTACAGGTCAAAGTACATAGCCTGCCATGGCCAGATCCACACCCAGCCTGGGCCACGGAAAAAGCTTCCTGCGAGCGTGATGAAAGCCCAAAACACGGCAAACATGGTGAAAGTCACGATCGCCAACTTACGGTCAGCATAAGCGCGGCTGGGATTGCGATCGACATAGGGTAAAACAGCCAGCCCAACGAGCACGAAGCCTGGGATGAGCACGCCGGCAGTAGTGGGCGGGAAGTAGTGCAACAACTCCTGCAATCCAAGGAAGTACCAGGGAGCTTTGGCCGGGTTTGGCGTCACGTTCGGATTGGCAGGCTCTCGCAACGGCGCATCAATGGCAATAGAGAGTATGGTAACCATTACCGTGACGATGGTCGCAGCGAAAAACTCGCGGACCATCAAATGGGGCCAGACAAACACCGAGTCTTCGAGCGGTTTTTCAACACGCGTGATTGCTTCTTGCCTCACGACCGCCAGCGTACGATAGCGACGCTGGGTTGCCGATGCCTGTGTCTGTACTTTTGGCTCTTTCTGTTCAATAGACATGATGTGTACATCCTCTCACTCAGAGAACCTGCAGGGCGCAATCGATTGCACCTCTGCACGGAACAGATACTGCCCACTATTGTTGAGCAGAACCAGCGACTGTACGCTCTACTCGCGCTTCCAACTCTCTACCAGATGGAGAAGGAGGCCCGGCAGCACCACCATCCTTACGTATACGCCAGAAATGAACGGCCATTAGCAGCGCCACAACCAGGGGCAAAAAGATTACATGGCCCACATAGAAACGCAGCAAGGTGCTTTGAGTCACTGAAGAACCGGCTACGAGCACTTTATATACGGGATCGCCAAGGATTGGAGCATACGGCGCAAGATTGGTGCCGACGGTGATAGCCCAGATAGCGATCTGATCCCAGGGTAGGAGATAGCCAGTAAAGCTCAGGAACAAGGTGAATAAGAAGAGTAGGACCCCAATCACCCAGTTAAATTCCCTGGGTGGCTTGTACGCGCCGTGGTAGAAAACGCGAATCATATGCAGTGTAACCGTAACGACCATTAAGTGGGCCGCCCAACGATGCATATTGCGCGTCAGGTGGCCGAATGAGACAGCGGTGGCCAGCTGGTTGATGTTCTGATAGGCCAGATTGGTATCAGGGACATAGTAGAACATCAGAAACACACCAGTGATTGTCAGCAGGAGGAATAAGAAAAACGAGATACCACCCAAACACCAGGTATAGGTAATTTTCATTGCCTGACGACTGACTTTAACCGGGTGCAAATGCAGAAATACATTGCCCATCATAACCAGGGACTGGTTCAGCGGGGTATCGGGATAGCCATGGCGAAAAAGAGAGCGCCAAGCTTGACTCTCGACCATCTTCTGCGTGGCTGTGTCGAGCAAGCTTTTCTTCGGAACAGTACTCACTGTGCCTCCTCAAAAGATCATACCAAGCTGTCTTGTCAAGACCGATTAGTAAATAGCCCGTATTTTGTGTGGCAAATTATATCATAAAAAGCCACACGATGAATACCCTTCTTTGATTGTAACGCATCTTGTGGTAATTGAGAAGAGTTATGCTCAAGATGTTTCTTAAACCAAGATTACTCGAACATCGTGAGAGGGACATCAGGTGAGTACCTGATATTTATCCGGCGTCCACCTGATTTCAACGTGCATACCAGCAGCGTATTTGACATGTTAGCTAATCAATCAATACAATTAGAATAGAACAAATGTAGTTATGCCCACAAAGGAACTGGCTATGGCTCACTCCAGCAGACAGGATAATCAGGACGAGCAACGCGGTAACAGTATACTCAAAGCGCTTCTGGGTATTCCCATTTTTTATAAAGTGCTAATTGCTAACAGCCTGATTATTTTTGTTGGCGCAACTGGCGGGACGTGGCTTGCAACGCATCTGAACGTAAGTCCATATGCAACGCCAATGTCCCTTATAATTTTCGTTACCATCGGCTGGTTGGTCAGCGTAGTACTTAATTTTATCGTACTCCAGATCGCCTTTCGTCCATTGACGGAGTTGGGGAGGGTGATGAAACGAGTACGGGCAGGCGAAAGTTCGTTACGAGCGCCACTTACGGGCATTGACTCGCAAGCGGACCAACTTGCCGGTGCATTCAATATGGTACTTGAAGCTCTTGATGATGCATCGCGTCTTAGGGCCAGTCAAATCATTCAGGCCCAGGAACAGGAACGCCAGCGTATAGCGCGTGAACTCCATGATGAAACCAGCCAGGTGCTGACTTCGCTTTTAATCAGTCTCACGTTACTCGAAGAGTCTGTAGAGACGCCAGAGGCTCGGGAACGCATAGCAGATACCCGCGCCCTGGCACATTCGACGTTGCGAGCTATACGCAACCTGAGTATTGATCTCAGGCCCAGCGCACTCGATGATTTGGGGCTACTTCCTGCTCTACGCTGGTATGTAAAGGAATACCAGAAGAAGTGCTCTATCGAGGTTGAGTTTCATGCACCAGGCTTCAAAGAACGGCTTCCGGCCGAGATGGAAACAGCCCTGTATAGAATTGTGCAGGAATGTTTAACCAATACAGCAAAGCATGCAAACGCTCGTAGAGTCACCATTATGTTGAAAGAGGACACGGATAGGGTATATGCGCGGATTGCTGATGACGGTCAAGGTTTTGATTATGAAACACTACTCAAAACGCCTGGACAAGAACGCGGCCTGGGGTTAGCAGGGATGCATGAACGGGCGGTGTTGCTTGACGGCACACTCAATATTCACGCTGTTCCAGGAAAAGGCACAACTATTGAGGTGAGTATTCCATTACCCGCGACAAGAGCATTGCAATCACAAACAATAAATGAGTTGGCGGTGTGAAAAGTTGAGTGGGCAACCACATCGAACGACCCCACCGAACATAGGATTGTTATGAAGATACGCATATTATTGGTGGATGACCATACGATTTTACGCGCAGGCCTTAAAATGATGCTCAATGCGCAGCCAGACATGGATGTGGTGGGCGAAGCGCATGATGGTCGCCTGGCCGTACAAGAAGCACAGCGCCTGCGCCCTGATATCGTTCTGATGGATATCACTATGCCAGACATGAATGGTATTGAAGCGACAAGACAGATAAAAAAAGTGCTGCCGGATGTGAAGGTTCTAGTGTTGACGATGCATGAAAATGACGAGTACGTCTTTCAAGCGCTTCGCGCAGGCGCCTCTGGCTATATGCTCAAAGAGGCCGCGGATACTGAATTGATTTCAGCATTGCACGTGGTGCAGAATGGGAACTTCTACCTCTCTCCAAGCGCACAATCAGTCATGGTAGGAGATTATCTGCAGAGGGTACACGCAGGTGAAGAGAAGGATAGTTATAGCAGTTTGACAGAGCGTGAGCGGGAAATTTTGAAGCTAGTCGCTGAGGGATTCACAAATAACCAGATCGCGGAACGCCTCGTGATCAGCCCCAAAACGGTAGATACGCACCGTACTCATATCATGGATAAGCTCAACTTGCATAGCCGCGCCGAACTGGTAAAGTATGCTATGCGGCGCGGCTTATTAGAGGATTGACTCAGGTTAGAAAAGTCCTTAGCAGATAACCACCAGGGCACGCTTCAGGGCTATTACACCTCCTCATCGTCACGAAAGTCTATGTCAGTATCACTTTCATCAGCAAAATATTCATCACTATAGAAGCCGACGTCTCTGCCAACGTAAACGCTGACCAGAAAGTCATCGCGAGGCATATCAGCGGAGAGCACAAGGTCCTCATCGATTTGCTCAATAAGTTTGGTCAATTCGGTCTCTTCAAGTTCGCGTTCCAAAATAAGTGTCCCATGAACGGCCGTTGATGTGAAGTGGATATCGACCGTTCCGAGACGGTTGTTACTCTGCATGCCTGCTCCCTGCATAATATAGTAGCTTTCAGAATATGGTGTGCGGAAATGTCGTTCAAATCGAATATCATCCATATTGTTATTATCTTTGCGCAGCCTGCATTCTCAATCTAAATGACGCTGCGCCCTCCTTTCTCATCAGCGCGCATCTTGCGCGAATAATGCCAGTAAGACGGCGATATTATAGCATTCATTCACATGTAAGTATAGCAGCAAGTTTCAAAAAATACGGCGAACCAGAGATTTTTTAACATTGGCAGAATTCACCTGCAAAAAATTCCTACCTCCACCGTTTATCCCCTTGGAAATGGAATCCGGAGTACATTTACATGTTAAACTGGTAAGAAGTGCAGAATACAAGTCTGATAGATCAGTTTGTAGCGGCATTTGGAGGGACACTGATGATTAAGCTCAATGCTCAAGGTGAGGTAGCTGACTTTCAAGACGCTTCACAGTTTGAACCAAATGAGAGTGAATTTGAATGCGGTGAGTTTGCTGCTGCTATCGTCAAGTTTGCCGGTTATCCTGGCAAGGGGGCAACTGGCACACAAGAGGATATCGATCAAACAGCAGACGCCTTTTACACCAAATACGTCGGACCTAATATCGCAAGTAATACCCAGGGGACCTCGATTGATGTGATGCATCAGATGATCAAGGATTGTGGGTTAGACTACCAGGATTTGCCGACAATCAATTCAACGAGCCAGCAATCCAGTGATATTGCCCACATTAAAGCAGCTTTGGCACAAGGGTACCCACTGCTCGCCACGATCACGGAAGCAAGCGCGGTTGACCTGGTTCTCGGCAAAAATCCCTATAGTTGGGGGCCGAGCGGTACCCACATTGTCGTGTACACTGGGATTGCAGCAGATGGGAACTTACTGGTGAGGGATTCGGCGAACATTGTTGGACCTTTACAGGTCAATAATACCGTGCACCCAGGTCCAAGACGCTATGACATTCAACAGATTGCTACCCAGTGGGCAACGATGGTAAGGCTCCCCTGGCTCCCACCTATCCCTGCTGGCTTTGACCCCTTAACAGGGGCGATTAATCCACCATTTGGAGGGAACATGAATATAGAACAATCCGCAAAAGACTGTTGGGCGAGTACAGCACCCATCTTTGCTGGGACACCACCCCCTTATAATACGGGGATTGCTCTTGCCTGGCAACAACTCTATAGCATAGGGAAGAAACCAGGCCCGCCGATATCACTTGAGTATGGCAGTGTGACATGGGATGGTAAACCCATTCGTGTACAAGAGTTTGCGAACACGCGTTGTGAGTGGGACGGGCAACCCCATTGGTATCCACAACTCTGACATCATCGGCTAAGGTGTTAGCAACAACTATTGAAACATCAGCTAACGGAAAGGAGAACGTACCATGAGCGTTGATTACCCTGGTGCTATTGATATGATAATCACCGACCCTGCATGGGTTTTCACCGATGCTTTAACCTCAATACCCACTACTGACCTTACGATTGTCCTACATAAAACTGCATGTGGGTCAAACTGCACTGCTATTGACGTAGCTAACTCTTTTAAGAACGATACCGTTAATCATAAAAGTGTTCATTTCATCGTTGGGCGTGATGGTTCGGTGATACAGGTTGTCTTACTTAAAGATGGTGCAGGGGGTAACTGTTGTCTGGAAACTGGGCATGACCCCTATTGGGATAGATTACAGGCAACATACGGAAACCTAAATACATGTACGATCAGTATAGAGCATGAAGACTGGACAACCGATAACAGCCAGACGATGACGCAAGAGCAGGTTGCTGCCAGTCTTGCGCTTGTATCATGGCTTGTACGACGATACAACATAAACCCAACATCACAGATTAAAGGACACAATACGTTAGACGCTGTAAGTAGGGCCCGATGCCCTGGCCCAACATATCCATTAGCACAACTAAAAGGAGCATTGACGATGCAGAACAATCCTAGTCCTGGCATGCAAAAACAGGCACAAGATATCTGGAAGAGTACAACCCCTATGCTTAACACTTGCTATGGTGGTGGTCCTATAGCCAATTCTGGCATTTATCGAGCGTGGTTACAACTCTTTTATACTGGACACTATGATTTAGGAGGGCCAACAACTCCTGAAATCTCTACCGTTGATTGGTCAAATAAACCTATCAAAATGCAATGGTTCCAAGGGGGTTACAGAGCTGAATATGATCAAGCAGGAATAACCCACTTCTTAAATCCAAATAATCAGGAGATATTTAAAATCTGACGCTCGTCACTGTCGTTCGGTATACCGCCACTAACTGGTGAACGTGCTTAAAGCAACCTTGCGAGGACGACCTCGCGGTCGTTTGGGTCCAGCTAGATCAGAAACTATAGGAGGATCATATAAATTGAAATGATGAACGCATTTTGGAGAAAACCAATTGATCTTCGAGGGTATAAGTGGACGAAGGCGCAAGTTGCGAGATTGCATAGTAACGTCCCCCGTGCATAGTCACCAGTAATGTTGCTGTATAGCTAGCTCCACCTTGCTGAACACTTCCCTGCACCAGTTGCCACGAAGCTCCAGCAAATGAAAGTCCGGCCGCTGTTTTTTGTCCAGTCATGCTGAGCGAACCTGCAGTTTTGCTGAGATACTGATTAATACTCTGGCCGCCAGTAGCCACAGCAGTGATGTTCACCTGGTCAGTATGGTTATCGTCATAAAAATAGGCGATTCCACTCTGTATATGTACCTCTACTGTCCATTTCTGAGGATACTGTAGTGATACGCCCAGCCCGGAATTTTGAAAAGTCCGCGTTGTTTTCGTTATCTCGGGCACAGCGAAAGGCTGGAAGATAGTATTCGAGGCAATTCCTCCACCTAGCAACAGGATCAAGAGCACGACGAACACAAGCGCAAGACGTTTGCGACTGTTGCTCTTCGAAGGAGCAACGGGAGACACGGGCATTGATGCAGGTGGAGTCTGTCGTAGAGGGTACGCAGGCGGCAATGGAGGTTGAGAAAGCGGCAGAGTAGGTAAATCATCTACAATCTCCACGTCGTCAACACGCTCACCTGTGTGATTGGATTTTGTGAGAGGATGTCTGTCAATGTTGGTAGGGCCTGCTGCAGGAAGTGGCCTGGTTGGCGAGTCATCAACCACATGCTGCTCCTCTTCAAGAGGATCACCGTCATTCTCGAGCAAAGTAAGGCCTTTAGTTTGCTCTTGCTCCCAGACTTTTGCACGGAGTTCACGGAGTGGAACATTTGACCTGGTGTTTGTCAAACTGCTTTCAAGCTTTTTCATCCAGTCAGGAGGTTCCACCGATAACGAACTGTTTACCGGGCGAGACGACGGAACTCTATTCATACAGCCTGGACAATACCGAGTGGTATCACTCGGCAGGATTTTTCCACAATGAGCACATTGTTTTGCCACGAAGACTTCTCCTGCGCCTGGGGGTATCGGAACGACACGCATGTCGCCCCTTTGGATATTCAGCCTGCAGCTACAAAATACGCTTCAAGAGAGAGGATAGCATACCTGCTCAGGAAGCTTAAAAATCAGGTAGCTCCGATTCTACGGTACTCTGCTTGTGATATTTCGTCAAGTTGCATAGCCAATCAGTCAGGCGTTATTTCAATTGAAGCAACGCTTCACGATCAGCAGCAGTTTCTATAATCTGCTGGTTCTTGACTATTTCAACGAGTTTTTTTCGACCTTTGGGGCTACCGATCATGAGGACACCAACAAGTTTGTTCTCGCGGAAAAATAGTTTGCGATAGTTCTCATTGCCTTTTTCGCCTGGTTCTCGACGAGCGATGGATTCTAGCTCTGGGTTATTCGATTCTGCAGTACCTACCACAGCGATATTCACATCGAATAAGGGGCTCGTATAAGTGGGAACATCGATATATGCTTCATGCCCACCAGCCATATTTACACCTGCTATACGCCCATGCGCCATAGCGTTGTCCCAGGTACCCATTGTATGATGACGATCAATAGTTGGGTCATAGAATTCAGCCACATCTCCTGCTGAATACACACCAGGAACATTGGTCTCCATGTATTCATTGACGACTATGCCACTACGTACCTCAACCGGCGTGTGCGCCAGGATTTTGGAGTTCAGCGTGATCCCAAGGCCAACGCCGATAACATCGGCCTGAATCTCGCGCCCCCGCCTGGTTTTTACATAGCCTGGAACACCATTTTGGGGAACGACGGATTCGATTTCGTCTCCATGAATGACATTGACCCCGAATTTTTTAGCGATGTTATCGACAACTTCACCACCTGCGGGATCAAGCGAGTAGCGCAGCCAGTATGGGCCACGCATTATCCAGGTTGTGTCGAGCTTACGAACTGCAAATCCATCACACAACTCGTATGAAATAAAGCTTCCTCCGTAAGCCAGGGCTGTACGCGATTCGAGCATACGATCAATGATGGATTTGGTATCATCCAGTGTGACAAAGTTATAGATATGTCTGGTACCTGCCACGCCCGCTACCCTTAAAGGGTTGGCCCAACCCCCAGTTGCGACCAGTAAGGCATCATAGGGGAACTTCTGCCCGTTATCAGTAACGACTACACGTTCTTCCGTATTGACATTTGTTACCATTGTTTCTGTTATCAGAGTGATATTGCGTTGCTCATGCCATGCAAAATCACGTATCATCACCTTCTGCTCAACTATCACTCCCTGGAGAAAACGCGGAAGTGAAACGCGATTATACAGCGGGTAAGGTTCGTTTGTCAGTAGATGAATGCTACAATTCGGGTCATTCTTGCGCAACGTATCGGCGGCTGTCGTTCCTGCTATTCCATTGCCAATGATCACATAACGTCTATCGTGCGTTGTCAAATGAAAGTCTCCTAGTTTGCTTTTATCTTCCTGTCCGGTTTAGATACGAGGGGATTTTAGCACAGTTTCATGGACAACGCTATAGCTAGCCTGCAAGTAAAATTACAATCCGATTACAAAATCAGTCAGGGGAGGATGTCAACCCCAGAAATGAAAAACCCTTCTACCCCTTCGATGCGCTACTCGTATAGACGTTTATTTCGTTCAAGAGCGCCGCCTGTACTTGATCGATATTCTGATTGCCATCTATCTCTCTCAGCTTCTGCTGTTGGCCGTAGTATTCGAGCACCTGGACGGTTTGATTGAAGTAGATGACCAATCGTCTGCGCATTGCTTCTCCGGCATCATCAGGGCGTTGGTAGAGTTTACTTCCATCCTGATCACAAATGCCAGCTACTTTCGGTGGACGATTTTTGACATGGTATACATGTTGATTCGCCTGACAGAAAACTCTTCCTGCAAGCCTCTGTAGTAACTCCTCACGAGAAACCTTCAGATAAATCACAAGATCAATCTTGCGATTGAAACGTTGTAGCTCTGCATCCAATGTCTGTGCTTGCACAAGAGTACGCGGGAATCCATCCAGCACCACCCCATTCATGCTCTCAGGTTCTTCAATATGACGAATCACCATTGGGATGGTAATATCGTCGGGAACGAGTTCCCCAAGATCAACATACCTCTGAGCTTTTAACCCAAGCTCGGTCTGTTCTTCATACGCCTTTCTGAACAGATCTCCACTCGCAATATGTCTAAGTGCGAAAAGCTGAGAAAGTTTCTCTGCCTGAGTTCCCTTCCCTGCTCCCGGTGCCCCGATCAGAAGAATATCCATGGCCTTCCTCCAATGCAAATTTGTACAGATGCCAAACGATGCTCTAAATGAGCGTCATTACGGCTGCACCCATTATGTATAGTATAACAGATAACAGGCCTTACACGGCTTGCATTACTCCTTCTAGTTAGAAAGTAGCATTGTGATATCACAAGACCATCACTGAGGAAGACAGGATTATCACAAAGAGAACACAAAGCAAAATTGCAAGTTTTTAATGTGCTGGGCGCAATGCAGCCACAATCATCGCTGCCATACTTATCCCAAAGGACACTAAGAAAGCAAAGTGCAGACCGTGGAGGAAGATAGCAAGCGCTGCTGGGAACTGACTCATACCCCCACCATAAATGAATACTTGCATCATCGCAACCATTGGCACAGCGCTCAGAGCCAGAGGAAAGACGATAGCAATACTTAGCATTTGTCCTGTGTTATTGAGCATCGTGAGGATGCCTGCTGCCGACCCTCGCTTCTGTGGCTCAACGGAACTCATAATCGCATTCGTATTGGGCGAAACGAAGAAACCAGAGCCTCCACCCATGAGGGCCATGAAGAGAGCAAGCAACCAGTATGGAGTTGCTGGTGTGATTGTAGCAAGTCCAAGTAGTCCTAATGATGAGATACCCAAGCCGACAGGCGCCAGAATGCGTGATCCAATACTATCTGACATTCTTCCACTTATTGGACCAATTAGCATAAAAGCTAAGCCAAAGGGGATCAAGAGCAATCCTGCACGCAGCGGGTCCTGCCCATAGGGACCTTGCAAGAAGAAAATGAGTAGAAACAGCACGGCACCACGAGCAATTCCATTAAGCAATCCACTTAAATTTGCCATCAGAAAAAGCCGATTAGTAAAGAGACGTAATTGCACCATTGGCTGCTTGATACGAGGCTCAATGATACCAAAGAGAATCAAACTGATCAGACCAATGACAAATATGGTGTCGGTGACAGGTGGGCTTAGAATCGGGAATGCCAGCATACTTAAGCCGAGCAATACTCCAGTCAGGCCTATAGTGAGCGTAAATAAACCAAACCAATCAACGCGTTGATGCTTCACAAATTGCACAGGCTCGCGCAGACGCCAAATACCCCAGATCACTCCAAAAATACCCAGCGGTACATTAAACAGGAAAACCCAGCGCCACGACCACTCCGTCAGTAAACCACCGATGATTGGCCCAATCAAGAAACCAGCCGCACCTGCTATCTGATTGATGCCCAGGCCTAATCCAACTCGTCCTTTACGGAAAGCGTCTGTGACAATGGCAGTACTATTTGTCACCAATAAAGCTCCACCTACGCCCTGGATGAGGCGCCCCAGAATAAGGTCGGCACCATGAAACTGGGGTTGAGCAAGACCTGCAACAAGCGAACCAAGTACGAACACGGCAAATCCGCTATTATACAATCGTTTGCGTCCCCACATATCCGCAAGGCGTCCGACAACAGGTGTCAGTACGGTAGTAATCAGGAGGTATCCCATTAAAACCCACATGATTGTAAAGAATCCAGCATGCAGATCAGCCATAATATTGGGCAGTGCTATCAGCAGTGCAGAGCCTTGCATAGAGGCGAGCAGCGCTCCAACGGTTGTAACGGAAAGCGCGGTCCATTGATAGCCATCTTTTTGCAGACCTTGTTCAGTCTCGTGAGCACGCGCTTCTTTAGTTGCACTGGTAGCAGTATCGGAAGAAGGGGAGGGAGAAGTGCTCATTGTATATCCTTACATTAGCTAACTAACATCAAATCTGTTAGAGAAATATCATAAGTTATTCTTCAACGAGAAGCTGGAGCGCAGGCAGAGCCGCTAGAATGCTGGCATGTTCAGCTTTGCTCAGACGATCAAGGCGGTGTTTCAATGAGTTCAAACGTGCTTGATGAAAGACATGTACTGCCAGGCATCCAGACTCAGTTGGTTTGACCCACACGGTTCGCCAGTTCACATCATCGTGACTGCGCTCGACATAACCCTGGGCAAACAAACGTTTAACCATTGCAGTTGCTGTAGAAAGGTCCCTGAAATCATTTCGATAGTCTAATTATACGATAAACGAAATGAACGCAGTCAGTCAAGTGGTATGAAACTCTGAAGAAGGGCCTATCCAAAGACGCCTTGCAAACAATTTGACTACAATGCAGCAGGAGCGACCTTCCATGTGCCAGAGGCACCGGCCTTGGGATCACACTGATGCCGCTTATTCAAGCTGCAATAATCACCGTTGAGACTTCCATCAGCTTGCACCCAGCCCCAGAAATAAAGCGGTCCATTCTTTTTGTAAGCCCTTACGACGAACTGGATATATTTGTTTGTATTCACAGTTCCAGTGAAATTGCCGCTGCCTACCAATGGCGGATTTACGGTGAAGTAACCATTGATACTTCCTTGACCCGCTTGTTGCTGTATCGAGAGAGCCATAGCGGTGATGGTATTCGTCGTGGTGTCATCAATTGTGCCATTGTAGTTTCCTGCCACATTTGGATAGGAAACAGGTGTAGGAGTAGGGGAAGGCGTTGGCTGCATTGTTGGATGAGGTGTGGGCACAATGACGGGCAAGGATGTCGGTTTGGCCTTTGGGTGAGCAGTGGGAGCCTCTGTAGGTAGAGGGGTAGGAGAAATCGCTGTAGTTATCGTACCACTAGCCAGTGTCTGAGACACTGAGGAAACAGAATTAGCGGTTGAATGTTTGGATAGATTCGAGAACAAACCCGCCCCAACACCTGAGGCAACAAGGAGGAGCAGCAAGACAAGTAAGATCAGCAGGGATTTGCTGGAACGATGAGAACGCTCTTGTTTCTGTACATGTACAACAGCAGGGATAGGAGTATCGACTTGTTTTTGGGGAGCATCTGGTTGGGGGGTTGCCAGTGCAATGATTGGATTATCTAATGGTTTCCAGGATGGTTGAGCGCTAAATGCCTGCCAAAAGTGCGCGACTGTGGAGAAACGATCACTACTGTTTATGGCCATTGCGCGGTGAATGACCCTGGCGACTTGTTGTGATATGCTGGGATTGAGCTTGTTTACAGGTTCCAAGGGGTCAAACTGGCCGCTACCTATATGAGTAATGCGATGAAGAGCATCGGCGGGAACTGTGCCAGTCAATACTGTATAAAACGTTGCACCTAGCTCATATATATCGCTGCGTGTACTGGTGCCCGCACTATATTGTTCAGGGGCTGCATACCCAGGCGACCCGGTGCGAAACGCGGTTGTTGTTCCATCGGGGTCGAATGCCTTTGCGATACCAAAATCGACCAGCACTGCATTATCATGGGAATCCGATACTATGATGTTGGAGGGCTTAATGTCTCGATGCATAATAGGAGGGGTCTGATTATGCAAATAGTTCACAGCATCCACGATAGGAGCGATAATCGTTAGAATATCAGGTAATGAGAAGCGTTTCCCAGGCTGTTGCTGGCGCAATACTTCCAGATTTGATCCCTCTATATAGTCCATGAGCATGTATGCTCGACGCTGTATGTCATCCTCGAAAACGCGATAGACGCGAGGGAGTGACCGATGATCTAAATGTCTGAGCAGCTCAGCTTCAAAGACGAAGCGTTCCCGATCTTTCTTTTGTGGATTGATTGCTTCTTTTAGAGCGTAAAGATTACCGTTAACTCTAACATCTTTCACCAGGTATACTGCGCCAAAACCACCTTTGCCAAGCAGCCCCTCGACAATGTAGCGTTCACGTAAAATACTTCCCATGGGGAGAGTAGTTTGCACCTCTTGCAAACGGCACCTCAAACATCAGGTAAAAAATACACGACAGATCATGTAATTAGAGAAGGAATACATTTTAAACTGATCCAACGACTAATCCAAATAGACTTACTAAAATGATCAGATTCTTCCACCCTGCTTAATAAACGATATAATTATGAAGTTTGTGGGTGCGTCATTCAGAAGCAGTCAACCGGTCTTGACCTGGCATAACTTGACTGGGTATATACTTATTCAGGTCAAAGTATTTAGGGAATCACTGCTACCTTCCCCTCAACCACAGAATCATCATCGTTAACCCAGAAAATTCTGACATAGGGGGGTTCAGGGTAGAATTGGTGAGAGAAGATGATGTAGTAGAGTTTATTGCGTATTGCCCATTCTTTGTCTCTTTTGGACGGATAGGCTTCGCTCTTGGGGTGTGAGTGGTAATAAATCATCTCGCCGTCATATGCATCGATATCTTCGTAAATACGCAGCAAATCTAGTGGGTCGATGATGGAGAAATCATCGGGATGCTCGGCGGCATTGGCGGTCGGGTAGTGCTTGACTACTCGACCATCTTTTGTGCCTAATGCTCCGCAGGCTTCATCAGGATAACCCTCCACTACATGCTCGAGCATTTCTGAATAGATGGCTTGAGGAATATGGACGACGAAACCCTCTTCGACTACCATAACAAAACTTCCTCAAGATCGTTTTCAAGTTGATCGAGGTCGCGTGTCCACAGGTCCTCGCTCAAGTATTTCCAACCACCATCAGCGAGTATCACCACAATCTTGCCACGATCCATGGTGGAAGCAACACGCAGAGCAGCGTGAAGAGCAGCACCACATGATGGGCCGGCAAAGATGCCCTCTTGATCTTTGAGCTGGCGTGTCCTGCGTATAGCATCTCTACCGGAAACAAGGATCCTGGCATCGAGTAGTGATTGATCCAACACGGGAGGTACGAAACCATCTTCGAGACTGCGCAAACCCTGCACTCCATCGCTCTGTAGAGGTTCGGCTGCAACGACTTTGATCGCCGGGTTGTATTCCTTTAAACGACGAGCGTTGCCTGTGAGAGTGCCCCCAGTACCAAGACCCGCTACTAAGACATCCAGATCTGGAAGGTCTTTGATGATCTCTACAGCCGTGCCTTCATAGTGCGCGCGCGGGTTGGCCTCGTTACCATACTGGTAGAGCATCACGTACCTGTCGTCTTTGCTTGCCAGCTCTTGCGCGAGTTTCACCGCGCCATTGCTTCCCAGGGCCCCGTCGGAGTAGATGATATCTGCGCCATAGAGCTCGAGCATCTGGCGACGTTCCTGCGTCACATTGTCAGGCATCACCGCCGTAAACGGATAACCTTTCACACGGGCAATCATTGCCAGGGCGATACCGGTATTGCCGCTGGTCGGCTCTAGGAGAATTGAACCGGGTTTAATTTTCCCATCTGCCTCAGCCTCCTCAATCATCAATTTGGCGATGCGGTCTTTGACGCTGCCGGAGGGATTAAAACCCTCCAGCTTGGCAAAAATCTGTACGCCCGGTCGAGGGCTAAAACTTTTTAACTCTACCAGTGGTGTATTTCCAATGGTGTCTAATATGCTGCCGTAGCGCATAATTTTTTCCTGTTAGTTTATCTATCAGCGCCCACCGGCCATGGCGGGCAAAAGGATGACGGTGTCGGCAGGACCAACACTTGTTTTCAGGCCTTGCAAATAGCGCACATCCTGATCATTGACATAGACATTGATAAAGCGACTAAGGTTTCCATCGGGCTGAATCTGCTCTTTCAGCGTTGGGAAACGCGCAAAAAGATCGTCCAATACTTCCGCGAGATTACTTCCCTGGGCGCTCACCTGTTTTGAGCCTCCAATGGAGGCTCGCAAGACAGGCGCAAGTCGTACCGTTGCCATTGAATTCTCCTTCTATAGATTACCTGGCCGGTACTGCGCAGAACTCTGCATAAGTCGGCAGGTT
>JBKPAZ010000057.1:0-14702 GCA_046726655.1 Chloroflexota bacterium | reverse complement strand
CACCGATGTGACGGGAGCGATCAAGCTGCCAGGGGGCGTGGAGATGGTGATGCCGGGCGACAACATCGAGATGACGGTGGAGTTGATCGTGCCGATTGCGATGGAAGAGGGCGTGCATTTTGCCATCCGTGAGGGGGGGCGCACCGTGGGTGCCGGCGTCTGCGTCAAGGTCGAGAACTAAGTCGGGGCCCCATGGATGGCGCGCGCTTTGCCGTTTGGGTTGGCAGGGCCCCAGGGGTGGCACCTGCCAACCCGCACGACAAATGACAAGCGCTTAGCAGGAGAAAGAAATGGCTACAGGAACTAAACAGCGGATTCGCATTCGCCTGAAGGCATACGATCACCGCATTCTCGATCAATCAGCGATGCAGATTGTCGATACAGCACAGCAGACGGGTGCGCGAGTTTCAGGCCCGGTGCCCTTGCCCACAGAGATCGATAAATTTACCGTGATGCGTTCGCCATTTATCGATAAAGATGCGCGCGAGCAATTTGAAATTCGCACACATAAGCGCCTGATAGATATTATTGAGCCGACCAACAAAACAGTTGAGGCCTTGACACGATTGAATCTGCCCGCAGGCGTGGATATCGAAATCAAGCTGTAGAGAAGTACTGTTACAAAAGGGACAGGGTACCAACCACTGGAATACGGTAGTATGAGTACCAGGGACGCGGGCGCGATAAATCGGGCCCCTACAGCAGGGAAGAGAGGAAAGGATATGCTCAGTGGATTGTTGGGCAGAAAAGTCGGCATGACCCAGATATTTGGGGCGAATGGAACAGCTATCCCGGTCACAGTGATCGAAGCTGGTCCATGTATTGTAACGCAGATAAAGACTACTGCCCGTGACGGCTATGAAGCTGTCCAGATTGGTTTTGAGCAGGCGAGACTGAAAAGCGCCACACGCCCGGAATTAGGGCATCTTGGACACAGTCTCCCTTTGCTGAAGGCTCAGCGTAAGCGCCTGCAGGCCTACCAGCAACAGCAGCGGGGGAAAAAGGCCACGAGCGAAGCCACTGAAGGGGAAGTGCAAACGGAAACAGCTTCTACGGAAAATAAAAAGGACAAACAAATCGAGAAGTTACTCAAGGTGCAGCAAAATCGGCAGCGTCGTCCAGGACCGGAACTTGGTCCTTTTAAGATATTGCGCGAAGTAGCGTTGCAAGAAGGCGTCACCTTGGAGAATCTGGAGCTCGGTTCAAAATTTAATGCAGGTCTCTTCGTAGTAGGGGAATCGGTTGATATCGTTGGTACCTCCAAGGGTAAAGGTTTCCAGGGTGGTGTCAAACGTCACGGATTCCGTGGTGGACCTAAGACACATGGTCAGTCAGACCGCACTCGCGCACCTGGCTCGATTGGCTCTGGTACTACTCCTGGACGCGTGCTGAAAGGCACTCGTATGGCAGGTCGCATGGGTAATGTACGTGTGACGGCGAAGAAACTGCAAGTGATTCAAGCTGATCCTGAGCGCAATCTGCTTGTGGTCAAGGGTTCCGTACCCGGAGCCAATGGCGGGTTGCTCATGATTAAGAAGCATGTGATGAGGTAACCGAAATGCCCTCGACTACAGTGTATAACATGGCCGGAGAGGCCGTTGAAAAGCTCGAACTGAGCGAGCAGGTGTTCGGAGTTACCCCCAACGTGGCGGTCCTCCATCAGGTTGTCACCGCGCAGCTGGTGAATCGCCGTCAAGGGAATGCTTCGACGAAGACTCGCAGTGAAGTAGCAGGTGGCGGTAGAAAGCCGTATAAGCAGAAAGGGACAGGCCGCGCCCGGCAGGGTAGCACCCGCGCACCACAGTTCCGTCATGGTGGTACTGTATTTGGCCCTAAGCCTCGTAAATACCATCATGATGTACCCAAAAAGATGCGCCGCCTGGCAATTAAGTCGGCTCTATCCGATAAAGTAGCAAATGAGCAACTCATCGTACTCAAGGACCTGACGTTAGAAGCTCCGCGAACGAAAGAGATGCTTGCGCTTCTGGACAATCTGCCATTAAGTGGCAAGCGGGTTCTAATGATGTTGCCAAAACGTGATGAGAACATCGTACTTTCGACTCGCAATATTCCTTCTGCCAAAGTGCAGCATGTTTCATCAATTAACGTAGTGGAACTACTCAAGCACGATTGTGTGATTATGTCAAAGAAGACTGTGCGTTGGATTGAACTGGTCTTCGGCGAGGGCTTAAGCGCCGAAGAAGCAAGTCAAAAAATTGCCGCGGAACTCGACGAAGAGGCAATTGCTTCTGAGCAGTCTGAGGAAGTGGAAGAACTGACTGAGGCAGCGGTGGCCGAAGCGACTGGTGAAGGCGATACTGATGACCAGGAGCAGGAATCAGAGACGGAAACGACAACAGACGGCGGGGAGGAATAAACAGTGGAAATCACAGAAATACTGCGTCACGGCATAATCACTGAAAAAACAGTGAAGCTGCAGGACCCTGAAACACATGGCAGGAAGAAAAATCAGAGTAAGAGAGGCCAGTATACCTTTGCAGTAGCCTTGGAGGCCAATAAAATTGATGTTCGCCGTGCGGTTGAGACAATTTTCAAAGTAAAAGTTGTCTCGGTCAATATCATGCGTATGCCTGGTAAGAAACGTATGCTACGGCGTAAAGGTGCCGCTCCCAAGCCTATAGCGGCCCGTGAGTGGAAGAAGGCGATTGTTACCCTTCGTGAAGGGGATTCAATCGACGCATTGAAGGCGTAGTCCTTTCATACCTTCTGACACGAAGTGTAGCTGCCTCTCATCTCGTCTGACTGCGAAGCAGTAGCCGCGCAGCGGCGTCGACGAGATGGATAAGAACAGCGCAGCAGCGTTGAAGGTATGGATTCAGAGCAAGGGGTTGAGAGATGCCAATTAGACAGTACCGACCAACATCTCCTGGACGTCGTGGCATGTCGGTCTCGACATTCGAGGAGATCACCAAGACAAAACCAGAGAAATCTCTGGTGGTGAAGTTGAAAAAGCACTCCGGTCGCAATAACCAGGGCAGGATTACCGTGCGCCATCGTGGTGGTGGAGCCAAACGCGCTTATCGCCTGATTGATTTCAAGCGCAAAAAACAGGGTGTGCCCGCTAAAGTAGCTGCGATTGAGTACGATCCGAATCGTTCAGCGCGTATTGCGTTGTTGCATTATCTGGATGGTGAAAAGCGCTACATTATTGCGCCATTGGGCCTAAAAGTTGGCGATCAGGTAATGTCAGGGCCAGAAGCTGATATTAAGCCAGGCAATGCGCTTCCTTTGAAGAATATTCCGACTGGCACGACCATTCACAACATCGAGTTAATGAAAGGTCGTGGCGGTCAGATGGTACGCGGCGCGGGTGCGGGCGCTCAACTCATGGCAAAAGAGGGCAATTATGCCCTGATACGTTTGCCATCGGGAGAGCAGCGCAAGGTACATATCCTTTGCATGGCAACCATAGGACAGGTGGGCAATGTCGATCACGAAAACCGCAGCATCGGTAAGGCGGGACGCGCCCGTCATATGGGACGTCGTCCTTCTGTGAGAGGCTCGGCTATGAATCCGCGCGACCATCCACATGGTGGTGGTGAGGGGCGTGCGCCCATCGGAGGCCAGCCACAGACACCCTGGGGCAAGCCTGCTTTGGGTTACAAGACGCGCAGGAATAAGAGGACAGATCAATTTATTGTGCGCCGTCGCAATGCTGGCAGGAGGAGATAGCATATGTCACGCTCAAGAAAAAAAGGGCCGTACATTCACGAGTCGCTCAGAAAGAAAGTATTGGCCATGATGCGAAGTGGCGATCGCCGTGTTATCAAGACCTGGTCGCGTGCTTCCACAATCTTCCCCCAGATGGTGGGGATGACTATTGGCGTCCATAATGGTAAGACACATGTGCCGATCTATATTACAGAAAATATGGTGGGCCATAAGTTGGGTGAGTTTGCTCCTACACGACACTTCCGGGGTCATGCGGGGGGTAAGAGTGAGAAGACCACGTCGGTCCGCTGAGGTGAAAGATGCAAGTCAGAGCTATTGCTAAAGACATTGGTATTCCACCGCGCAAGATGCGTCTGGTCACCAATGCGGTGAAGGGCCTTCGTGTGAATGAGGCTCTCGCGTATCTTCAGTTCATGCCTAACGCAGGTGCGCGGCCAGTTAGTAAAGTGGTGGCGTCGGCAGCGGCAAACGCGGAGAATAACTACAATTTAGATCCAGATGAACTGTATATTCTGAACATCGTAACGGATGACTCGTTCCGGGTCAAGCGCATTAAAGCGCGCCCGCACGGTCGAGCGGCTCGCATATTGAGGCGCTTCTGCCATGTGACGGTGATCGTCTCAGACGATCCGGCTGACGTCGGCAACTGGAGACGCTAAGAAGGAGGACACTTTTGGGACACAAAGTGCATCCCATCGGTTTCAGGCTCGGTGTCGTTAAAGGCTGGCAGTCTCGCTGGTACGCTGAGCGTGATTACAAGGATTTGCTTGCCGAAGATTTCATGTTGCGCAAGCAAATCCAGAAGGAACTCGCCAACGCAGCAATCTCGCGTATTGAGATTGAGCGCGCCGCCGCTAATCAGGTGTCGGTGACCATTCATACCGCAAAACCGGGCATTGTAATCGGGAAGAGTGGCGAGAAGGTCGATAGATTGCGTACTGCACTGGAGGCGAAAACCAAAAAGCGCGTGCGCCTGAACATTGTAGAGATTCGTCAACCCGAATTGGATGCCTACCTGGTTGGACGCAGTATTGCGGAGCAATTGGAGAAGCGTGTCTCTTTCCGTCGAGCTATGAAGCAGGCGGTGCAGAAGACTATGCGCGCAAATGCGAAGGGCATACGAGTCATTGTAGGTGGACGACTGGGTGGAGCAGAAATTGCTCGCAGCGAAAAAGAGGTGGAGGGTAAAATTCCCTTGCATACTCTGCGTGCTGATATTGACTATGGTCTGACAGAAGCTCATACGACCTTTGGTGTGATCGGCATTAAAGTGTGGATTTATAAGGGTGATATTCTTCCCAGCAAACACCGCGAGGTCAGCGAAACACAACAGGAAGCTGCCATGCCATTTGCCCCTCGTGAGCGTAGAGAGACTGGCGAGCGTCGTGGAGAACGTCGCCCACCGCGTGGCGCGCGACCACAAGGTGGAGAACGTCAACCGCGAGGTGAGCGTCCGGCACGTCCACAGGGAGAGCGCGCTCCGAGGGGAGAGCGACCGCAGCCACAAGGTGGCGAGAAACCTCCGCGCACGCCGCGCGCACCGCGCGCACAGGGAGAGCGTCCTGCACGCGCACAGGGAGAGAGAGTCCCGAGAACCAGGCGAACCGAAAGCCCTGTCGAGGGAGGCCCAGTTGTTCAAGAGACGCAGAAAGCCTCTGAGATTGAGGTGCCTGCGGTTCAGGAAGTTCAGGAGACTGAGGTACCGGAGACGCAGACACCACCGCCACCTGCACCCAGCGATGGCGCAACTGAGAGCGAGTAGAGGAGATTCGAAGCCATGTTATTGGCACCGTCACGATACAAGTACCGCAAACAGCATCGCGGTCGCATGAAAGGCACTGCCCAACGTGGCAGCACACTCGCCTTCGGTGAGTTTGGCTTGCAGGCCTTGGAGCCTTGCTGGTTGGAGGCTCGTCAGATCGAATCAGCGCGTATCGCGCTCACCCGCTTTATGAAGCGCGGTGGCAAGGTGTGGATTCGCGTCTTTCCTGACAAGCCTATCACGGCCAAGCC
The DNA here is from genome assembly GCA_046726655.1 of Chloroflexota bacterium. Classification (GTDB taxonomy): domain Bacteria; phylum Chloroflexota; class Ktedonobacteria; order Ktedonobacterales; family Ktedonobacteraceae; genus DATMNR01. The sequence continues at coordinate 8,996 of JBKPAZ010000057.1, read as the reverse complement.
GGCTGAGACACGTATGGGCAGTGGTAAAGGTGCTGTTGATCATTATGTAGCAGTCATCAAACCCGGGCGTATCATCTTCGAAATAGGCGGCGTGAGCGAAGGAGTCGCCAAAGAAGCAGTACGCCTGGCGAGTCATAAACTGCCGGTTAAAACCCGCTTTCTAACACGAGGGGAGGCAGAGAGTGTCGAAGGTTAGAGAACGTCGAAAGCAGATTCAGGAATTCACCGCCAGTGAAGCGAATCGTGAACTCAAGGATTTGAGGATGAAATTGTTCAACCTCCGCTTGCAACATCAGCGCGGTGAAGTAAAGAACAACCGCGTGTTTACGCAGACGCGCAAGGACATTGCTCGTGTGCTGCATCGGTTGACACAGTTGGAGGCTGAGGCATGACACAGCAGATTACTCAAACTACGGACGCCCACAAGGCTCAGAAGAGCCATCGCCAGCAGAAAGTCGGAACCGTAGTAAGTAATAAGATGAACAAGACCATCGTTGTCGCCGTAGAGTCGTTGAAGAAGCATCGTATCTACAAGCGTACATACAAGCAGACGAAACGCTTCCAGGCGCATGATGAAGAGAACACCTGTCAGGTTGGCGATGTAGTACGTATTGAGGAGACCCGCCCACTGAGCAAGATGAAGCACTGGCGTTTAGTGGAGATTCTGAAGCGTGGCAGCGGTATTGTTCCTGTGGAAGAAGTATTAGCTGAGGTCGATCCGGACCTGACATCCACGACATCCGATGTAGAACCATCGGAAGAATAAGGAGGGGTCGGCATGATTCAGCCACAAACACGTCTCAAAGTAGCCGACAATACTGGCGCAAAAGAGATCATGTGTATCCGCGTTCTGAGTGGTTCAGCCAAGAAGTATGCGGAAATAGGGGATATCATCAAAGCTTCTGTAAAGCAGGCAGCGCCCAATGGACAGGTGAAAAAGGGCGAGGTAGTGAATGCGGTAGTCGTTCGCGTGGCAAAGGAGTATGTACGATCGGATGGTTCGCATATACGCTTTGACGAGAATGCCGCCGTTATCATTGCAGCAGGTAATAACCCGCGAGGCACGCGTATCTTTGGCCCGGTGGCTCGCGAACTGCGTGAGCGTAATTTTATGAAGATCATTTCGCTGGCACCGGAAGTGCTGTAGGGGTCGGGTGCTTGAAATCGGCGCGTCATGTGCCGGAACAAGTCTCTCGCCCCTGGTAGTTTTCGTTGACGTTTGTCGTTCCGCGAGTACGACAAAGACAAACGACAAACTGTAGAGGGAAAATATGGCAACACGACAAAAAGTGAAAAAGCCTCTTCACCTTGCCAAGATGAATATTAAGAAAGGTGATACCGTCTTGATTATCACTGGTAAAGATAGAGGAAAGCAAGGCATCGTTTCGCGGGCGCTACCTCAGGTCAACAAAGTGATTGTTGAGGGCCTGAATATTGCGAAGAAGCATATACGTCCGCAGGGCCAGACTCGCCAGGGAGGCATCATTGAGAAAGCGATGCCTATACAGGTCTCCAATACCATGCTGATTTGTACCGAGTGTGGCAAACCGACGCGGGTGGCGCATGATCGCCGTCCAATGGGAGCCGATCAAAAAATACGCTCGGTACGAGTATGCAAGAAATGTGAAAAGGTCATTGAAGACCGGACGAGGAGTAGTTAAACGATGGCATCAAGACTTAAGGAGAAGTACCAGAAGGAGGTCGTGCCAGCCCTGCAAAAGGAGTTTGACTACAACAATCCGATGCAGGTACCATCGGTACACAAGGTGGTCGTCAATATTGGGATGGGCGAGGCCATTCAGAATGCGAAAGCGATGGATGCTGCTGTCTCCGATCTGGCATCGATTACAGGACAACGCCCGGTCATTACACGGGCCAAGCGTTCAGTGGCTGCATTCAAGCTGCGTGAAGGCATGCAAATTGGGGTTATGGTGACCTTGCGTGGTGATCGCATGTACTACTTTCTCGATAAACTCATAAATGTAGCCCTGCCGCGCTTGCGTGACTTCCAGGGGGTATCACCAGAGGCATTCGATGGCCGAGGTAACTATACCTTGGGATTGCGCGAACAACTGGTCTTTCCCGAAATCGACTATGACAAGGTCGATAAGGTACGTGGTATGGAAGTAAGTATTGTGACAACAGCTCGCACCGACGAAGAGGGGCGACGGCTGCTCAAACTGATGGGCATGCCCTTTAAAAAATAACACTGGAGAGTGGAATGGCAAAAGTCTCAATGATTGTGAAGTCGCAGCGCAAGCCCAAGTTCAAAGTGCAGCAGCATAATCGCTGCAAACTCTGTGGGCGCCCTCGCGCCTATATGCGCAAATTCGGCCTGTGCCGCATCTGCTTCCGCGAACGCGCATTACGCGGTGAGCTGCCCGGTGTGACGAAGTCGAGCTGGTAATCGGAGGATGTTGTTACATGAACATGACTGATCCTATCGCGGATATGCTGACACGTATTCGCAATGCGGTTGCAGCGCGACATAATCGCGTGTCGATTCCGGCCTCTAGGATGAAGCTGGCGATTGCGCGGGTGCTGAAGGAAGAGGGTTATATCAAAGATATCGAGATTCTGAAGGATAACCCGCAAGGCACGATTCGTATAACGCTGCGCTATGTGGACAAACGCCCGGTGTTGACGCAATTGAAGCGCGTCAGCAAGCCTGGGTTGCGAGTCTATACAAAACGGGCTAGCATTCCTCGCGTCCGTGGTGGACAGGGGGTAGCCATTCTATCAACGCCGCAAGGTCTGATGACGGGCCAACGTGCCTATCGAGAAGGCCTTGGTGGTGAAGTCATTTGCTACGTCTGGTAGGCAGGAGGGTATAAGATGTCTCGTATTGGACGCGCTCCAATCCCTGTGCCGCCAAAGGTGCAGGTGACCTGGACTGATGAAAATCTGGTGACGGTCAAGGGTCCCAAAGGGGAGTTGTCATATCGGGTAGATCCTGCATTGACACTCGAGCTTGAAGATGGGGCACTTGTGGTTACTCGTCCATCAGATAGTAAAGAACATAAAACCAAACATGGCCTGTACCGTTCGCTCATCAACAATATGGTTGAAGGGGTGACAAAAGGGTATACGAAGCAATTAGAAATTCATGGCGTGGGCTACCGCGCCGCCAAAGTAGGTGACAACCTGGTGATTCAGGTGGGGTACTCCCATCCTATTGAGGTGCAGCCTCCCGAGGGTATAGCCTTTAGTGTTGATGGTATTGACCCGGCTACCAAGGCCACTAAGCTGAGCGTCAGCGGGATTGACAAGCAACAGGTGGGAGAGATTGCAGCACAGATCCGTCGGCTTCGCAAACCTGAGCCCTATAAAGGCAAAGGTATTCGTTATACGGGTGAAGCGATTCGTCGCAAAGCCGGCAAATCTGGGAAAGTCGGTGGTAAGAAGAAATGATAAAACGATTTCATGCAAATCAGGCGCGGCTTAAGCGGCATCGGCGCATGAGAAGCCGCCTGGAAGGCTCACACGACCGGCCACGCCTGAATATCTACCGCAGTGGGATGCATATCTATGCGCAAATAATTGATGATACGACTGGCCAGACGTTGGTTGCAGCTTCATCGTTGGATGAGGCTCTGCACAACTTTATACTGGAGAAGAAAGCTACTCCCGCTGAAGAATCGAAAGCCGAAGTGGTTCACGAAGCGGCTCCCGTGGAGATGGCTGCCGAGGTCGCTCCAACCAAGGGAAAAGAGGCCAGGACGGAGAAAACCCAGGCAAAGGGCGCTCAATCTCAGAAGGGAACTCCCGGCAAGGGGGGCAAACCCTTTGCTCAGGTCAAAACCCACCTTCCCAGCGCGGTGAAGGGTGTCAAAAAAACTCCCGTTGAAGCGTTGGCCGCAATCGCCGGCAATCGGAAAGTCGCCATCGCTCGTGAGGTGGGTAAACTGGTTGCCCAGCGCGCCAGGGAGAAAGGTATCAGTCGTGTCGTCTTTGATCGAGGTGGCTACGCCTATCATGGGCGCGTGGCTGCGCTAGCAGAAGGCGCTCGTGAAATAGGCCTGAGTTTCTAGGCCGCTAGGAGATAAGATGCCAAGGATAGATGCTTCAAAACTAAACCTGGAAGAGACAGTGGTGCAGGTGAGCCGTGTCTCTAAGGTGGTCAAGGGCGGTCGGCACTTTAGCATTCGGGCGATCGTAGTTGTTGGAGATCGCAACGGCCATGTTGGTTTTGGCCTGGGTAAGGCTGCCGAGTATACCGAAGCCATTCGTAAAGGCGTGGAAGATGCTAAGAAGAACTTGATTTCAGTACCTCTGGCTGGAACAACCATCCCTTTTATGATAAAAACCCGCTTTGGCGCTTCGGAGGTCTTGCTGAAGCCTGCGGCTCCTGGTACCGGCGTAATTGCCGGTGGCGCAGTGCGTGCTGTAATGGAGTCGGTTGGCATTCGCGATATCTTGACGAAGTCGCTCGGCAGCACCAATGCTGCGAATACTGTTCAAGCTTGCTTGAAAGGACTGCGCGAGTTGCGCTCTGCCGATGAAGAGGCAGCCTTGCGCGGTAAGACGGTTGCTGAAATAGTCGGTAAAAAGCAGGCCGAGCGCCTTGCTATTGCTGCTGCCAACCAGGCTGAGCAGGCGGCACAGGCACGTGCTGTACGTGAAGAGGAAGCGCGTGAGAGCAGGACCTCTACGGGTGGCCGTAGGGGTGGTGGGTCCAGCGAGCGGGACCGCCGTGGTGCTGGTGAACGTGGTGACCGTCGTAGCGGTGGCGAGCGTCGTAGATAGACGGCGATTGGAGATAAAAAATGGCAAAACTGCGTGTTAAATGGGTCAAAAGCGCAATTGGCTATTCAAAAGACCAGAAGGCGACCATTCGTGCGTTGGGGTTGCGCAAACTCCAGCAGACAGTTGAGCATGAAGATAATCCCGCCATGCGTGGGATGATTCGGAAGGTGAACCACCTGGTGAAGGTAGAGGAAGTAGTCTCATGAAACTTTCTGATTTGCGGCCAGCTCCTGGTTCGCACAAGCCAGTGAAGCGAGTCGGTCGTGGACACGGCTCTGGTCGTGGCAAGACGGCTGGCCGTGGCACAAAAGGCCAGAAGGCTCGTACTGGTGGCACAATACATCGAGCATTTAGTGGCGGCCAGACGCGTCTATCGAAGCGGCTGCCGTTCGTGCGTGGTCTTGGCAACAGCAATCTTGCTTTTCGTCATGATTATGCTATTGTAAATGTGACTGATCTTAAACTCTTTGAAGCTGGTACTCAAGTTACGCCGGATGTTCTGGTGACACAAGGCTTTATGACAAAGGCTGAGGGCAGGGGTTTGGTGAAGATCCTGGGCGATGGTGAATTGGATCGTGCGCTGTCTGTACGCGCCCATAAGTTTTCGGCCAGCGCACGGGCCAAGATTGAAGCCGCAGGCGGCAGCGTTGAGATAATCCCGACAAAAGTGAACGAAAAGACGAAGCGACGTAGGGTCGATGGTAAAAAAACACCAGCGCCGCAACGGAACACCGGGGTGTAGCTGCTCGTTATACCTTCGTGGTGTATCTGTGTTGATTCGTGAAAGGAGACTCCCATGTGGGAACGGCTGCGCAGTATCTGGACAATTCCAGACCTACGCAAAAAGATTCTCTTCACCCTGGCGATGTTACTGGTCTTCCGCGTTCTCGCCCATATCACTGTGCCTTTGACGCACACTGAACAGCAAGCTCTGCTTAACCTCTTCTCGTCGAATAGCAATCAGAACCTGAGCCAGTTGCTCGGGCTGCTGGATGTCTTTTCCGGCGGGTCTTTGCAACAGTTCTCTATCGTTGCGCTAGGAGTCTATCCGTATATTACCGCCACAATTGTGATGCAGCTTCTGATGCCAATTATCCCGGCCTTAGAGAACATGAATCGTGAGGGCGAGGCTGGGCGTCTGCGGTTCAGTCAGATCACACGTATCGTTACTGTACCACTGGCGTTCTTACAGGCTATCGGCAATACAGCAATCTTTGTGCGCTTCGGCGTGCTGACGAACTTCAGCCTCTTCGACCCGAAGTATGCGTTGGAGTCCTGGGCTATCGTGCTCTCTCTGGTGGCAGGTACAATGGTCCTGGTGTGGATTGGCGAGCTGATCACCGAGAACGGTATCGGAAATGGTATCTCGATCATCATCTTTGGTGGTATTGTGAGTCGTATTCCCCAACTGATACAGCAAGGCTATACAGCTAGCTCGACCGGCAGTATCGTCAGCATCGTAGTCTTCTTGCTTATCGGATTGGTAACGATCCTTGGCATCGTCTATGTCTATCAGGGACAGCGGCGTGTACCGATTGAGTATCCGACCAAGCGCATGGTAGGGCGTGGTATGCTGGTGGGTACTGCCCAAAGGACCTACATTCCGATGCAGGTCAACAGTGCAGGAATGATTCCACTCATCTTCGCGCAATCCATGCTCATCTTCCCGGCGGTATTGGCCCAATACCTGGCGGCCAGCAGCACTAACTGGTTAGCGAGTACAGCGAATTGGATTGGAACCTATATTGCTAATACGTCAACGTGGTACTATTGGGCCATCTACTTCATATTAGTGGTTGCATTCACGTACTTCTACGCGTATGTCGTATGGCAACAGCAGAACATTCCAGAAACGTTGCAGAAGCAAGGTGCGCATATTCCTGGTTATCGTCCGGGTGAGGCAACGCGCAAACACTTGAACGATATCCTCAATCGTGTAACGCTAGGTGGCGCATTGTTCCTGGGAACAGTAGCGGTTTTGCCATTTCTTGCGCGTGTAGGCGGGAACCAGTTACTCAGTAGTGCGGCGCTCTTGATTGTTGTGGGTGTGGTGCTAGATACGGTCAGACAGATCGAGGCCCAGATGGTCATGCGAAACTATTCAGGCTTCCTCACGTAAAAGCCTGACACCGGAGGGTAAACGTGTATATTATCCTGGTCGGCGCACAAGGATCGGGCAAGGGAACACAAGCCGAGATGCTTTCGCAGGCGCTCGGTGTTCCTCATGTTGCCAGTGGGGACCTTTTTCGTAAAGCGTTTGATGAGAAGACCGAGTTAGGACTTAAAGCTAAAGCGTACCTGGATCGCGGAGAACTGGTTCCCGACGCTCTGACTGTGGCAATGGTACTGGGCCGTCTTGAAGAGCCAGATTGCTCACAAGGAGTGCTGTTAGATGGCTTCCCGCGCACAGTTGCGCAAGCACAGGCTCTGGATAAAGGATTACAGGAAGTCGGAAAGCAGATAGATCTTGCGATTTATCTGCAAGTTCCTCGCGAGGAATTGCTCAATAGACTTTCGGGGCGCTATATCTGTAGAGCGAACCAGCATGTTTATAACATAAACACGCGTCCACCGAAGGTGGCAGGTGTGTGTGACATAGATGGAAGTGAGTTGTACCAGCGCTCCGATGATACAGGAGAAGCGGTTCAGAGGCGATTAGATATCTTCTTCAATGAGACCATTCAGTTGCTTGATTACTACGGGAATCAACAGAAGTTAGTAGAGGTGGATGGAAACCAGGGGATTGACCAGGTGCAGCAATCACTCCTGGATGTGATACGAAACTGGCGAACTTCGTAGGAATGTGCCAAAAGTGGCGAAAATATCGCTCGACTTTTATAAATATTTGTGCTATAATTCGTAGTTGGCTGCAGCAGTGTCAACTGCTGCCATTTTATCTTGGAATCATCACTCCTGAAGTCGTCGTTAGCGAAAGGATGCTATGCCAAAGAAGGATGAAATCGAAGTAGAGGGTAAAGTAATTGAGGCCCTCCCCAATGCCATGTTTAAGGTTGAAATAGATGAACAACACCAGGTTCTTGCTGTTCTCTCAGGACGTATACGAATGAATTTCGTGCGCATTGTGCCAGGCGATAAGGTGAAGGTTGTGCTGTCACCCTATGACCTGACACGTGGTCGCATAACATGGCGTGTGAGATCGTGAGGTGGTGGTGTACCCCTCTCTTTCACTCTTCCATTTCTTCTGATGAGCATCTTTTTTGGCGGATACAAGCAGGACAACGTAGTGCAGATGGAAATAACGGCACGGCTGTATACCTGGATAAACCACCCATCTATGCTACTTATTCCATTTCTTCTATTATCAAGCATGAGGAGGGCAAATCATGAAAGTACGTGCCTCGGTAAAACCGCGTTGTGAACACTGCAAGGTCATTCGGCGCAATCGAGTCGTAATGATTATCTGTAGTAAAGACCCCAAGCATAAGCAGAGGCAGGGCTAAAAGGGATTTCGAGTTTCAAGTGTTGTCTACGCTTGAAACTCGAGGCTCGAAACTGGAGGAAAAGATGGCTAGAATCGCCGGCGTTGACATTCCACGCGATAAGCGTGTGGAGATTTCGCTGACGTACATTTATGGGATCGGCTTGACAACGAGCCGTAAGATCCTCGAGCGAACACGGATTGACCCGGACACACGGGTGAAAAATCTGACAGAAGAAGAGGTCAACCGCCTTCGCGAGGTAATCGACCGCGAGTTTAAGGTTGAGGGCGACCTGCGCCGCGAAGTTGATCTAAACATCAAGCGGCTGATTGAAATCGGCTCCTATCGTGGTATGCGCCATCGCCGCAATCTGCCCGTGCGGGGTCAGCGCACGCGCACCAATGCGCGTACACGTCGCGGTCCAAAGAGAACTGTGGCAGGTAAGAAAAGAGCAACAGCTAAAAAGTAACGCCGGGGAGGTATTGCAAAAGCATGGCGGCAGACAAAAAGAAATCAACTGGCAAGCCCAGGCGGCGTGAACGCAAGTCCATTCCGCGTGGTCAGGCTCATATCCAGGCAACTTTTAATAACACTATCGTTACTTTGACAGACCCCAATGGTAATGTCATCTCCTGGGGAAGCGCTGGAGGACAGGGCTTCAAAGGCTCACGTAAGAGCACCCCATATGCTGCACAAGTCACTGCTGAGTCGGCAGCACGCAAGGCAATGGAGCATGGTCTGCGACAGATCGAAGTGTACGTCAAAGGGCCCGGCTCTGGCCGTGAGGCGGCAATTCGCTCATTACAAGCT
>JBKPAZ010000056.1:0-8121 GCA_046726655.1 Chloroflexota bacterium | reverse complement strand
CCCAACCGAGTATGAGTTACTTCTGCTCTTCCTGAAGCGTCCACGCCAGGTACTCACGCGTGAGCTCATCCTGGATCGGGTCTGGGGGATCGATTTCGAGGGCTCCTCGAATGTGATGGAAGTCTACGTGGGCTACCTGCGCACCAAGCTCGAGGCGAAGGGAGAGCCACGCTTGATCCATACCGTTCGCGGGGTCGGCTACGTCTTCAAGGAATAAGGCCCCGCGCACGAGAGTGTTCACCTCTCTCAGGTTTGGATCAGTAAAGCAGAAGCTATGCAACGAAGAACACTCACACTTTTCCTGTTCATACTGGTGCTGACTGCATGTGCTGCCTATATCATCTGGCCACATAACCCCGGGCTCCATATCGATTGGCTCGGCATTCACCATCCACTTCTGGTGAAGCAGGGGCTTGACCTGCAGGGTGGAGTGCGGGTCCTCCTGGTACCTGACCCGGCGCAGAACTATAGTACGGAGACGCTCAAGCGGGAGATAGATGCGACGCGGGATCAGATTGAGCAACGCGTCAACGGTGGGCTTGGCGTCAATGAACCGATTATTCGCGTGCAAACCACCAATGGACAACCCAGTATCGCCGTAGAACTCCCAAAGCTCACGAGCGGCAACCAGGACGAAGCCATCAGAAGCCTCCTCAAAACCGGCAACCTGGAATTCTGGAACACCGGACCTTCGCCCCAGGGAATCGTTCCAGCAGGGTCAGCCTTTGATCCTGCCAAATATGCTGACTATAATCCCGATGGTAAGGCTCTCTTCACTGGCAAAGACCTGGACTCTACACAAATAGGGATCGGCTTTGACGAGCAGACCGGGCATCCGCAAATCAACTTCGCGATGAAGGGCGATGCCGTCTCGCGTTTTGGCTCCTTCACGCGAGAGCATGTCGGCCACATCCTGACGGTCACGCTCGACCGGAATGTCATCGAATCGGCGACGATCAACAGCGCCATAACCGGTCCTGGGGTGATCACAGGACAATTCTCCCACGATGAGGCACAGCGCATCGCCACCGTGCTCCACTATGGAGCCCTTCCCATCGCCTTGCAGATCGCCAGTCAAACGACCGTCGACCCGACACTGGGCCAGGATTCTCTTGTCAAAAGCCAGGTCGCCGGTATCATCGGCGTAAGTATAGTGATTCTGTTTATGCTCCTGTATTATCGCCTGCCGGGTCTCTTAGCTAATGGTGCGCTTCTGCTTTACGCAGCCTTCGCGTTTGCGCTCTTCAAATTGCTCGGCATGACGCTCACCCTGGCCGGTATTGCAGGCTTTATCCTCTCCATCGGCATGGCGGTGGACGCCAACGTGCTCATCTTCGAGCGCATCAAGGAAGAACTGCGCGCAGGCCGATTACTTGCCTCAGCCATTGATAGTGGCTGGAAACGTGCCTGGCCCTCCATACGCGATTCGAATGTTGCTACCTGTATCACCTGCGCCGTGCTCTATGCTTTCGGCAGCAACTTTGGCGCAAGTATCATCGTCGGCTTCGCCACCACGCTTCTGCTGGGAGTCTTAGTCAGCATGTTTACCGCTCTTGTCGTCACAAGAACCTTCCTGGATCTGCTGATCCCCACAGGCGTGATAAAGCATCCTGCTCTCTTCGGGCTTCCTGCAGATTTCATCGTTCAGTCAAACCAGAGGCAACGGGATAGCACGAGGTGATCGGGTAGTACGAACACGCTCAGCCTGAATACAGGGAAATCTCAGGACTGTCTCAGCTTTGACCACTATACTCCTATTGAAACGTGCTCGAACATGAGAGCGTTCACGCCGATGATGGGCTTGACCATCTGAGGAATACATCCGCTATTCTATCGCTCTTGGCAGTTCATCGTAGTCCGTAGATCGCAAAGCATGATGTTTACAATGTCCAATCCTTTTCATTTCATAATTAGGAGCGAAGCAATGGATTCAGACAATACTTCAGACAATCCAGGGATTACCTGCATTGTGACCATTCATGGCATTGGTTTCCAACAACCACCAGGCAAGGATGTCGCGGGATATGCGGATGATTTGCATGCTCATCTGCATGAACACCTTGGGGATCTCCTGAGCGATGATCCCAATCGGCAATCCTATCAACATGGCAAGAGCGTGCCCATCTATGTACAAAGCTCCTATCGACTTCCATCTTCCGAGATTCGTAGCCGGGAGGAAGGGATGAAGCGGCTAGGCAAATGGCGCGACGGCAATCTGAGCGAGATCGGCACAACCGACGCGCATCTCACGCTTGAAGGTGCATCTATAGCTCATGTTGCATTGGTCTATTCTAAACTGGAGGGGAATGAGGTTCAGGTTGTTCCTTCCGTCATTACGCTTCTGATGGCCCTCTCCTCACTGCTTCGCGGCAACTATGATAGCATCTTTCGCTTGTGCAAGATGCTCTGGGCGGATTTGCATCCATCGAAGAAACCATCTGGAAAGCAGAATGTGCAGAAGAACCAGCGTGGTGCAATACCAGGACAGAGTAGCCATCAAGAGAAAAAATTGCCAGTGGCCGACCACGATGCTGTGCAAGGAACAAAGCTACACGTGCCCAGTTTGAGTGTACGTCAGGATGAAGGGAGTCAGACGGTGCTCAGGCGACGTCAACCTGCGTCTCCAGACGACATCAAGATGGTCTTCCTACAACTGCAAAATGATGTTGCTTTATACATTTGCTCGAATGAAATGCGCGAACAGATCCGCAGTTTCGTAGTGGACGCCCTGTGGCGGCTCGCCAGTCGCAAAGATGTGTCGAGTATCGTGATCAACGCGCATAGCAATGGAACCGTAATCGCCTTCGACGCATTGTGCTCTCTTCCCCCAGCTGCTGCGAGCAAGATCAAGGTTCTTGTGACTGCTGGAAGCCCGTTACGGAAATATACGACGCTCTTCACCTGGGGGCAGCATATCGATACAGTGCCTCCGATCCCACAGTGGAAGAACTTTTGGGATGAGCGGGACCCCGTCGCGGATCGTCTAGAGCCTTGCTTCGAGTGGCGCCGGAGCAAAGACCCAACGCCAGACCAGTTGAACCGTCTCTATTGGGCGCGCCATCCTGAGACTGGCGAGAAAAAACCGTTGCCTATCGAAGATATCCGTGTTGATGCGGAAATGTTTGAGAGGCGAGGTCGTTCCGGGTCTCGCATTGCTCATACGCGAGACCTTCAGAACCGTGAAACCCCGTCGATTTATTGGCAGAACTGAAGAACTTAGAGAGATGAGTAGCTTGCTTGCAGATCCTGATTGCCGATTTCTCACGCTGGTTGGCCCGGTGGGAGTGGGAAAAAACACTTAGTTATCGAAGTTGCAAAATGGAAGGTTGCTACAGCATTGGTGGAGCATGTGGGGTGTTTCTCGCTCCAATTCAGTTCAATCACAGCCCCAGTTCATACAGAGGGAATATACTTCCTCCTGGAAGCCCATATCCAGGTAGAGAGTATAGAAGAGGGCATCGATTCTCCTGGGAGGAGACAGGCATAATGAAGAACAATAGGATAGTCAAAACGTTACAGTGGTGTATGGGAGGCATGCTCGTTCTGCTTATTGGAGTAGGTGGCATCCTCTCGCCCCTGGGCACCCGTACAGTGCATGCCTCCAGCGTCCAGATCAGGGATGATGCCAGCGTTCTGGATAGAGACCAGATGCGGAGTACAGCTTCCCAATTATCTCTTCCAGTGAGTATCTCCACAGTACGTACGTTTGAAGGACCTAAAAGTGATTTTATCAGAAATACGGAACAAGCCCTCACTGGTCAGGATGCCATCGCTCTAGGTATCGGTGTCGAGCAGCGATACCTCGCGATTGTTGCTGGGAAACAAGTAGGCTTGAGTGCTGAGCAGATAGTACAGGCTCGTGAGGCATTTGCTCAGGCGTATGGGGGGAATGCAGGGGCTAATAGCAATTACACTGCCGCTACCCTCGCCGCTCTCGAGTCCCTACAAGCCAGCCTGGGAAATGGTAGCGCAGACGGTATAGCCAACCCACTTCAACTTGTAGGTCGAGTACTAAGCAATCCGCTTACCTGGCTCTTGTTGATCCTGGCACTGACTGGAATAAGTTTATTCGTCCTTCGTCGCTTCTCTGGACCACGGAACGCAATGGACCCAGTGATGGGAATGCCATGGCAACAGAGCCCCGGCCCGAAAGATGAATATGGTCGCAGTATTGATCCTGATACTGGTTATGTGAGCCAGAGGTATGGCAGTCTACCCTCCTATGGTTCAGGCTATGATCCCAATGGGTATGTTGGAAGGCCGATGTACAACCCTGGTTATCCGCCACAAGGTGGCATGAACCCCTGGATGGCCGGTGGACTGGGAGCTCTAGGTGGAGGCTTCCTGGGTTATGAACTGGGAAGAATGGCTGGGGAACAGGAACAACAACCGCAGAGCGAGAATTCTATGAATCCTGATACAATCACTCCACTTTCTCAGGGTGGGTATGAGTCCGGCATGAGCTATCCGGCAGACGCCTTTGAGGAAGGTCCCGACTTCGGTGGTCTCGGCGCTGAAGGCGCGGACTTTGGAGGAGGTGGTGATTTCAGTGGTGGTGTCGACTGGTAGCGATTTCGGTCGCGTGAAGAAGTTTCATCAAGCGACTGCAAAAGTTTCAGCTAAAAGGAGAACACGAAGATGAACAATTATCCGTACAATCCATATAACTATAGTAATCAAAGCCAGGAGTATAACCCGTACCAGCAGCCCCCATATGAGAGCTACGGCGCTGTTCCTGGGAGCGCTACCTATCAATCGCTTCTCAGCAAGGTGCTCATCCTCCTGAGTTTCTCACTGGTGGCGGCAGGCTTTGGCCTGTTTGCAGGATTGCAGTTGCTCGATGCAGGGATTAGTGCGTTCCTTTTACCAGCGATCATTGGCGAGTTCGTCGTGCTGATTGCTCTCATGATTACAGCGCACAAGCTGCCGCACGCATCAGCGCTCAACTTGAGCTTACTCTACCTGTTCACATTCATCAGTGGCATGACCATCAGCATCATCATCGCAGCCTTTGTTGCGGCAGGAGCCGCCCTCGCCATATATGAGGCCCTGGCGTTGACCGCGATCCTGACTATAGGGTTGGGAGGCTGGGCATGGACAACGAAGCGCAATCTGAGTTTTCTCGGACCGATCCTGTTCATCGGGCTGTTAGCGGTGGTCGTCGCCAGCATCTTTAGCTTCTTTTTCGCTACGGGCCCGCTGTCCTTCATCATCGCTTTGGTGAGCGTAGGACTCTTCAGTGGCTTCATCGTCTACGACGTGCAGCGGATCAAGTTCACCGAGGACACGCTGTCAGCTGCCATTCTGCTGACCGTCAGTCTCTACCTCGATATCCTGAACCTGTTCCTGAGCTTGCTCCACCTGTTCGGTGGCAGCGACGATCAATGATGAGACATTCTCAGACTTATCTCAGCTACCTCACAGCAAGAGTTCATCTCTACGCGATATGCAGTGACCAGGATAGAGGAAGGATAGATGTTGAGAGCCTCCATTCTCTCCTATCCATGAAGATAACGGTATTGCAACATCTGGTTGTGACCCGATAGTAAAGCAAGCTATGATAGGTGTGCAGCGGTACTGAAGGAGTACTCCTGCCACAGTTTTGAAAGGGCATTCCAATTGGATGCAGGGCTCACTCGTAGGAATTCTGGCGGTATTCGTGCTGGTAGCTATCAATGGTTTCTTCGTCGCAGCAGAGTTTGGTCTGGTGAAAGTTCGCCACACACGCATAGATGAGCTTGCAGCCGAGGGCAAAAGAATTGCGAGGATGGTCCAGGATGAACTTAGGCACCTGGACAACTATATCGCCGCCACACAACTCGGTATCACCCTGGCGAGTCTGGCATTAGGCTGGATAGGAGAGCCTTCCCTGGCACACCTCATTGAGCCGCTGTTTTCGTTCGCCGGGGGCACAGCCGCAACAGAGCTCGCCCATAGTGTCGCTATTGCCATCAGCTTCTTCCTGATTACCATGTTCCATATCGTCCTTGGAGAACTAGTTCCCAAATCGATTGCCTTGCAGCGCAGCGAGGAAACCACGCTCTTCGTTGCGCGTCCGTTGTACTTGTTTGCGCGTCTCTTTCGACCTTTCATTGTATTCATGAATGGCCTGGGCAATTTGGTCGTGCGTGCATTCGGTCTGCGGACTGCCAGTGAGCATGGATCGGTTCACACTGTCAAAGAACTGGAGATGCTGGTCGCACAGAGCCACAAAGCGGGTGTGCTGGACAACGAGGAGGAGGAAAATACGTAATGCTTTCAGGAAACATCTGGTTATGGATAGGATTTAACGTCTTCGTCCTGGCGATGCTTGCACTTGACCTGGGTGTCTTTCATCGCAAAGCCCATACTGTCTCGATCACAGAGGCATCGATATGGAGCATCGTCTGGATTACATTGGCTCTGACCTTCAACGCTGGACTGTACTTCTTCAGCGGGCCAGAACCTGCGCTGCAGTTCTTCACAGGCTACCTGATTGAAAAATCGCTCAGTGTTGATAACATTTTTGTTTTTGTACTGCTCTTCAGCTACTTCGCTGTACCGGCGGCCTATCAACACCGTGTGCTGTTCTGGGGTGTGCTGGGTGCTCTGCTAATGCGAGGCATCATGATTGTGCTGGGTGCCGTCCTACTCGACAGGTTCCACTGGATCATCTACCTGTTTGGAGCATTCCTGATCGTTACGGGAGTGAGAATGGCTTTCCATCAGGAAGCGAAAGTGCATCCGGAGCGCAATCCCTTGCTGAAGCTTGTACGTCTCATCCTCCCTGTCACGCATGACTACGAGCACGATCGCTTCGTGGTACGGCGGGCGGGCCACGTGCTCTTGACCCCACTCCTGCTGGTGTTGCTGGTCGTCGAGACCACGGACGTGATCTTTGCCCTGGACTCGATTCCCGCGATCTTCGCGGTCACCCAGAATCCGTTTCTGGTCTATACCTCCAACGTCTTCGCTATTCTTGGCCTGCGCTCGTTGTACTTCGTGTTCGCGAATGCGATGGGCAGGTTCTCCTACCTGAAGCTCGGCTTGGCAGTAGTACTGTCCTTCGTTGGTGTGAAGATGATCCTGGCCGATATCTTTCACATTCCGACAGCACTCTCGCTAGGAGTGATCGCGGTAGTACTCACCGTCGCCATCGTTGCTTCAATCATGCGTACTCGGCGCCTTGCAGCGAGGAACGTAGAGCCCGAGGCGCAGGCGAGCGAAGCCTCTGCTACGGTAATCATGCCCAGAAGATAACGAGCAAACATTGAAGGATCCTGAATCACGAGAGATAGAAAATTGGAGGAAGCAGCATGCCAGCGCTCTCATTCCATGAATGGATCAAACTCTTTGGGGAATTCTATGATCAGTAGGGATACCTTGTCGTATTCCTGGGTACCCTGGGTGAGAATACCGCAGTGCTCGGCTTTCTCCTTCCGGGGAACTCATTAGCACTACTGGGAGCCGCGTATGCCCGCCTGGGTACCCTCAATCTCGGTTGGGTGATCTTGCTTGCCTCGCTTGGAACGATCCTGGGGTATCACGTTGACTACTTCATTGGACGATTCGTGCTGGTCAGCGTCGCCAATCGTTGGAGTGCAAGCAGGTTCGGTCGCCGTATAAGGTTAGCCGGTCGGCTGCGCCTGACGCGGGCGCTGCTCAAAAAGCATGGAGGAAAGGCAATTCTCATCTCGCACCTGATCGGACACCTGCGCTCCTTTGTTGCGCTCAGCGCGGGCATGTCTCACATGCCCTACCTGCGCTTCCTGGGGTTTGAGCTTGTAGCCGCCACCTTATGGAATACGGCCTTCTGCCTGTTGGGATACTCCATCGCAGCGGAGGTTGACCGCCTGCAGGTGATACTCGAACGATCGGGGTGGGTGATCCTTGGTGCTTTGCTGCTGCTCTTTTTCGCCTGACGCTACTTTGGACAGCGTATGAAGCAGCGTATCCGGCAAGAACGCCACAAGGCTCGGCGCAGAGCCAGGGACGTGATTCTACGGTGACATTGGATTGAGCACCGAATCGCTTTTGCGAAGATCATCCTGCATCACGAAAATCTGGATGAAGACGCTGCTGTGAACGATGCACCCTTGCCCGTTTTGATCCGTCACCTGCACGGTGAGCACCCGTGTGAGT
>JBKPAZ010000055.1:0-10548 GCA_046726655.1 Chloroflexota bacterium | reverse complement strand
CGAGTCGGCCTTGTTCTGCCCCCAGGCGAGCATTCCAGACAACCATGTACAGTGAGCGTTTCGTGAGAAAGAACTGGTGGGTCGCATGATAGATTTGCTGCCCTCCGAAGTCCCATGTATTGAGGATGATTTCATGCTGAGAAGAAGGTAACTGCAAGCGATCTACCTCAATACCATGTGTAGTGGACAAGTTAGCGTCAAACGGATCATTGCGTAGTGCACGTAATAGAGATGATTTACCAGTTCCACCTTCACCCACTAGCAAGAGCTTCGATTCGTAACGTATGGTGCTGCTTTCTTGCAATTCTTGAAGGAAACAGAGTATATCCGCCGTTCCCCTTGCAACAATTTCAGGAGGTGGTGTTTGTAATGTGGAAATATCAGTTACATTGAGCGTTTGCAGGCTGGTTAGCTGGCCTATTTCTGTAGGAAGTCGTTTCAATTTTGTGTTGCCCAGGTAAAGCTCCTGCAGGTTGGTCAACTGCCTAATCTCATAAGGTATTTCGTCCAGCGGGTTGCCATCCAACCAGAGCTTCTGCAAGTTAGTCAACTGCCATAGTTCAGGCGGGAGATGGCTCAACTGGTTGTTGCTCAGACTAAGTTTCTGCAAATTCATTAGTCGGCCAATTTCCTGAGGAAGTTGTTTCAACAGGTTATTGTCAAGTTTTAGTGTATGCAAGTTGGATAATTGCCATAGCTCAGAGGGGAGTTGATGTAATTGGTTATTGTCCAGATCAAGTTTCTGCAAATTGAACAGTTGGCCGATCTCTGGAGGGAGTTGGCTCAGTTGGTTATTGTCCAGATCAAGTTGCTGTAAATTGGACAGTTGGCCGATCTCGGGAGGAAGCTGGTGTAACTGGTTTTGATCCAGGCCGAGATACTGCAAGTTGATCAACTGCTTTAGCTCGAGTGGAATTTGATTCAGTTGGTTGTGATCCAGATCAAGATACTGTAGGTTGGACAATTGCCTAATCTCGGGAGGAAGCTGGTATAAATGGTTGCTATCGAGATCCAGCTCTTGCAAGTTGGTCAACAACCCGATCTGAGGGGGAAGCTGGATCAGTTCGTTGGAATCCAGGTGAAGCACCTGCAAGTTAGACAGTTGCCCGATCTGAGGGGAAAGCTGGCTCAGTTCGTTGTCGCCCAACCAAAGCTTCTGTAAATTGGACAATTGCCATAGCTCCGGAGGGAGCTGGCTCAGTTCGTTATCACCAAGATCAAGTTGCTGTAAATTAGTCAGTTGCCCGATCTCAGGAGGGAGCTGGCTCAGTTTGTTCTCTTCCAATCTAAGATCCTGCAAGTTGGTCAACTGCCCAATCTCAGGAGGTAATTCGTCAAGATGATTGGAGCTCAACCAAAGCTTCTGCAAATTGGTCAATTGCCATAGCTCCGGAGGGAGTTGGCTCAGTTGGTTTCTGTCAAGGTAGATTTCTTGCAAGTTGGTCAACTGCCCGATCTCAGGGGGTATTTCATCCAGCTGATTATTATTAAGGCCAAGCCATTGTAAGTTGGTCAATCGCATAAGTACAGGAGAGAGCTGGCTCAATCGGTTTTGGAAGAGAGAGAGCACCTGCAAGTTGGCCAACTGCCCGATCTCCGGAGGGAGGTGGGTCAATTGGTTGCCGCCTAGCATAAGTTTCTGAAGGTTGTTTAATTGGCCAATCTCCGGAGGGAGAGAGCTCAGGTCGTTGCCATTCAGGGAGAGCTCCCGCAAGTTGGATAACTTGCCAATCTCCAATGGAAGGTGGCTCAGATGGATGTCATCAAGACTGAGCCGTTGCAAGCTAGTTAATTTGACGATTGCGGGAGGGAGCGCACTCAGTTGAGTACCCCAAAGCATGAGCTCTTTCAATTGGGGCAATTGCCAGATTTCAGGAGCAATGTGGCTTAGTGGGTTGCCTCCCAGGGCAAGCATCTCCAGATTGCCCAACCACCCGAGTTCAAGAGGCAGTTGACTTAGGCGGTTCCTCGTTAAGGAAAGCCGTTGCAAGTTAGTCAATTGCAGGAGGAAGTTGACTCAATTGATTGCTATGTAAATTAATCCATTGCAGGTTGGTCAATTGCCAGAGTTCAGCTGGTAGTTCACTCAGTTGGTTTCTTCGCAATTCGAGCTCTCGTAAGTTGATCAACAAGCCAATTTCAGGTGGCAATCGAATCAGCTGGTTTTCGTTCAGATAAAGCTGCTGTAAATTGGTCAATTGCCATAACTCAGGTGGAAGTTGGGTTAGAGCTAATCCAGAAAGCCCTAGTTTGATAAGTCTGTTGTCGTCATCATAAGTGAGTGCAGTAGGGGCAGCACCAATCTTTTCCGTGATGATGGCAACAATTTCTTGATCGCTTTGTAAAGTTGGCATAACTTTAGCTCGCTTACCACGCTCTTTATACAGATTGTCGGCTAGTTCTTCAATGAAATTAGTGTAATGGATAGGGTGGATTATTACAAGATATTTAGCGCTGATATTGTTAGTGTTCTATTATTTTGAGGTTTCTTTGCAACGGTCTTTGGCAGGATAGAAGAGCAACCTATTTGCATTGTTGTGGCAATGTGGTATGGTGTAAAAGCACACTTAAGCAGCATGCAGCACCAAATACGACGATGGAGGGAACTATGGCGACAGAAGTGCGTGTGAAGACTGTCGTTTTGCCAGGTGGCAAAATAGAGATCAGCACACCGGAACTTATCCCGGGACGACGTGCTACGGTTGTTGTCACGATCGAAGACAATGAGATGATCGAGCACCCTCACGTCATTGATATTCTTAAGACACTACCAGATCATCAACTTTATCAAAGTGCGGAGGAAGTGGATGCCTATATACGCGAGGAGCGGGATGCATGGGAGCACTAGCACTGCCAGCAAATGGCACTGTGTACCTGGATGCAAAATGATAGTGCCTTCCGTCGAGTAACAGACTTGAATGTAACGGTGCTTAGTGAACTGGCGATGTAGGGAGCGATGCAGGCTCCGCGAACGCTTCGTCATCGTCAAGAAGACGATACCCAGCAGCTGGGCGGCGCCATGCGTGCGCTCTCATCAGTGGCGTGCGCATGCCCGGCGCTACGCCGTCAGCAGGCCGATGCCCAGCGACACTACCCCTAGGGCTAGCGACGCCACGCCCACGTAGAGCAGCACGATGAAGCGATTGGGCGAGGTCGCGCCTTTCCCCGCCGCGGAAAAGAAGAATCCGGCGGGCATAAGGATCGCCGCGGCCCAGATGCCGTTGCGCGCAAGAACGGTAAGGACCCCGCTCATCTGCGCGGCACCGGCCAGAATCTGGCCCACCAGGGCCAGGGTCACCAGCACGCCAGCATGCGCGTGGCCGGCCCGGAAAAACGCCTGCTGAAAGGACGTCACGGGCTGGCGGCCCCGCACGATGCGTAGCATGAACCACCCACCGTATTCGATGGCCACAATCGTGAGCAGGAGGACCCCTGCGGTTATCCTGGAATCGGCTGACAGCACTAATGTCGTGTTCATATGAAACTCCTTCTCTCCTTTACTCAGCAACAACCGGTGTGGGTGGTGAAGCCACAGCAGGCTCATTCTCACCGCCCAAACGACGACGGGCCGTCTCACGACGCCCGACGGCTGGCACATGCCTGGTCGCAGCAGCCAGGCCGAAGACGGGCATATTTCCGTAGACTACCTCGTACTGTCCTGCCTTGACGAGATAGGTCTCATGCCAGAAGCCTACACTGCCATCCGAGCCAATGGCCTGGTTATAGCGCCGCCAGGCAGCCAGGTGTGGCTCTTCCCGATTTCTAGCAAACGTTTCGAGATCTTCAAAGGAACGCCAGTACTGGACAAGGGCGATGCCTCGCCAGTAGAAGAATATCTGCCCTCCCAGAAACCCCTTCTCAGGATGCTGGAACAGCGTGCGCAACATCGGCACCATCGCCCTCACCGTCGGAATCCATTTCGAGAAAGCCAACCATTTGTTGACGCGCATGCCAATCAGAAACACCACAAAGGGTTCGTCGATCTGGGCGGTATAGCGTCCTGTCATCACTTTAGCCATATGTTACCTCTCATTCTGTATTGTTTTCGCCAGAAGCTCACTTTTGCTTTTCCAGGTCTCCGGAAGCTCCCTCGCTGAAACTACGAATTCGCTGCATCCAGGCTGCTCCCCACGCGCACGATGGTCTCGCCGGGTTGCAGCTTCACCACTGCGGCGCTGGTCTCCCAGAGTTCCGCCGCTTTGTGCTGATCGTAGGACTCCTGGGACGAGGCCCGTTCGTTCATCCCTTCAAAGTACTTGCCCGAGATGTCTTCTAGCGTGGGATCGAGCACCAGGCGTGCAAGCGCTTTTCCAGAGGTGTCCAGGTTCTGCATGTGCGGCATGGCGAAGCGCAGGCGTGGGAACACCACGTTCCAGGCGAAATCCCTGAAAGCGCCAGCGTCGCGCGACAGGTGAGTGCCGGGCGTGGGTCCCGGGTTAAAGGCGTTGACCGTGATGGGATGCTCTGGGGTGCTGTACCCCTGGGACTGGAGCCGACGAGCGAGTTCGTAGGCGTAGAAAATGTCGCACAGCTTGGAGGTACTGTAGCGGCGCATGCCCACGACCTTCGGCGACTCGTTGCTCTCCTGGGCATCGGGATACTGTTCCGGCCAGGCTAAGGCTCGCGCATCGCGGTAGCGTGGCGGCGTGGTGCCAAGCATGCGGCTCATGAAGGTCCTGCTGCTCTCAGGATTGTGCGCATCGCTGCTCACGAACACGATGCGTGCCGGGGCGACCAGCTGGCGCAGCAGCAAGTTCACCAGCAAAAAATGCCCGAGACAATTGACGCCAAAGGTCGTCTCGAAGCCATCCTGCGTGTAGGTCGTCCCTGACACGACTTGCAGACCCGCGTTACAGATGACTGCACGCAAGGGAGGCAAGTCGCGGACGGCCACCTCCCTGGCAAACGTGCGTACCGAGGCCAGGGACGCCAGGTCAAGGGACATCCACTCGATGTGCTGGTTGCCGGTTGCGCACTTCAAAGTGTTGGCCGCCAGCGTGCCTTGCTGCTGGTTGTGGCTAGCAATGATGACGTGCCAGTCGGGTTGTGACGCAGCGATCGTGCGCGCACACGCATACCCCAACCCAGAGGTACCTCCCGTGATAGTGATCGTTTGAGGAAGGTCATGTGTATGACTAGTCATAGAAATCTTCTCCTTTTCTTTTCTCACTTTATTAGCTCTTGCGCCCGACGGCGAGCTGGATACATCCGCACTCTACTACGCCAGAGCAACCCACAATGCCAGAGTGATGAATAGCACTTGCATCGGGAGGCGCAGCCAAAGGGGCGTTGCCGACTTGCCACGCAAGGGGACCTGCTTGAGTGCCGCGTTGATATTCGCCGGAAACATGGCTACCAACAAGATGGCCAGGCAGATGCCGGCAGCGGTTCGAACCTGAGGAATCAGCAAGCCAATGGCCCCCAGTATCTCCAGGATACCGGTGACAAAGACGATCTGGCGTGGATAGGGAAACGGCTTTGGCACCATCTTGATGAGATCCTCTTTGAGAGATGTAAAGTGGGCGCTGGCGGTAAACAGGACCATCACGGACAGTGCCCAGAGGGTGGAGTCTTGCCAGGTGAGAAACAGGGGCACACCCAGGACACCCAGTCCGCGAAAGACGAGCAAAGAGACGAACAGCACAATCAACGTAATCATGAAGATCAAACCTCCTTCTCAGGAAATGGGCACAATGGATCGTTAAAAGGTGCGGTTGACGATGAGACCATAGGCAAGCAGCAAGGCGGCGAAAGCCAGCAGCAGCGCACCAAGGATCGTGACCATGTTTCCGGCAGAGAAACGCCCTGGCTTTCCTATCAGCATGTGCAGGAAGAACCCACCCGATTGTGCGAGGAGACCGACCAACAGCACGATACATGCCGCCAGCTTGAGACCACTGGAGAAGGTGGTCTGAGCAAGGTAGGTGTAATAGAGCAAAGACATGATCAGCAACACCCCGGCATGGGCGTGACCAGCCCGGAAGTACGTTGCTCGAAAGGACGTGAGCCAGGTGTTGTCACGAGCCATTAACCCCAGCAGTGAATAGCCACCGAACATGACCGTTGGCAGGGCGATCCACGAGATGATAGAGAACAGTCGGATCGGATCCATGAGTTTCCTCCTTCTTCAGTATCATAAGTAAACCACTACAATTTGAATAACAGTGTTAAGTTAGACGCAAAAAAGAACGTTAGTGCTGCCGCAAGCCCTGGCACTCCATCTGCCATGCGGTCTCCATTATCCGCTGAATACGAGAGGCATCGAACGTGGGCATGCTAATCGCCAGGGAGGCTATCCCATGCACCAGGGCCCAGAGCACATCGCTATAGCTTTCTGCATCACCTGGTCGCAATACTCCGGCATCGATGGCCTGTTGCACAGTCTGCTGCAACATCCGAAAGCTCGCGATGCGCGGCTGGCTCTCACCCACTTGCCTTTGCGTCAAGAAATCCGTCCGTTGCAGAAACATGAGTTGATAGTACACCGGGTTCTGCAAAGCAAAGGCCACATAGGCCCGACCGAGTGCGATGAGCCGCTCCCAGGGATCCTCTTGACTTTCAGCGGCCGCCGCCAGTTGGTGGCCAAAGCGCACAAACCCTTCTTCGACCACTGTGAACAGCAGGTCGTCCTTGTCGCGAAAGTAGAGATAAATGGTTGTCGGCGAGTAGCCAATGCGCTCGGCCACCTTGCGCAATGAGAAGCGCTCATAGCCCTGCTCCAGGAACAATTCGCCGGCTGCGGTCAGGATAGCCTGGCGTAGTTCTTGTTTCTCCTGTGCCTGCCGGTGGCGAATTGCCTGGCGCAGGCGTTCCGCCTGCGTGCCTGTTGTGCTTTTCTTCATAACACCATTCCTTTAGATAACACTGTTATTTTAACAGGCAAATGCAGGTTTGTCAAGGGGTAGATCTCTGAGATTCTCTCATCACTCCGTACGCAACCACATCGAAGGCCTGATAGGCCATTACACTTTATGCCATTTACGGTAAATGCGTCCCCGGCGCGTCCCCAACGATGCTGGCCAATTGCTGGAACTGCTCGAAGGTCATGACTGTTGTTGGTCCACTCCACATTTTATCGGATAGCACTTGCATGGCGGGCTTGACCCTGGCATGCACATCAGCATCACTGACGACGCTTCCGAGCATGTCATTCCATTCCGCGAACATGCCGCCTAACAGGTGTGGATCGTTTGGATTCAGATTCAGGCTCTGGTTCGAAAGGTTAAAGATATTTGGTTCCCATTGCTCGTAGAGCAGTTTTGTATCTAAAAAGTCGTGGAAGTATCCGGCCTTCGGCACAATGTAGAGCAGACTGTCATTCGCATTGATGATATGGAATCCCTGCTGCACCATGTCCACAGGATTGGCCCACCGGTTATCCCATACGTCGGTAACAATGTCGTTGTTCACCGCGACACTGCCCTTCATCCAGGTGAGGGTCCCCCACATTCTTACCGTCTTGCCTTTGCCTTTGAGGTAAGCATCATACGTGTTAATAAACTGCCTGTACGTATCAGCATAGTTCGCAGGGTATTCATCTGCGCCTATATCTACCCGCGTGCTATCGAACCACGGCAGAAACTCATCCCAGATGGCATTCAAAAAAGCGTAAGTCTTAGGATTGCCAAGGTCTAGAAGCTCCTTATCTGTCTTGCCTGCGAGGTCTGGACGGTATTGTGTGAAAGCCAGGTCATGCGCCGGTGCATCAATTTCCGGCGTAATCGTGATGGCATATTGTTTGGCAACGGCTTGTAGTTCGCGCATATCCTGTTCTGTGTAGGAACCATCTTTGGCTGCCAATCCCTTAAATCGAGGGCTATTTAGACGGAACGCCGCGTATTTGTGCTTCCAATCGGGACTTTTGCCACCATCGATCTGATTGTCGTTCAAATGCAGGTGAAAGTCATTCATTTTATACCACGCCATGAATTTCACGTAGCCTTCCAGGAAACTGAGAGAGAAGAACTTGCGTCCGGCATCGAGCATGAAGCCACGCTCTTGATACTGCGGATAATCCCTCGCGGTTCCTCTTACGATGTGCGTTCTTGCAGGGTCCTGAAGCAGGATTTGCAAAACGGTGCGCGTACCGTAGAAGGCGCCAGTACTTGTATTGGCGCTAATCATCGCGGAGTCCCCCACTTTAAAGATGTACCCTTCGTTGCCAATGCTACGGTCCGGGTTCCTCAAAGTCAGGAAAAAGTCGCCTAATCCAGGAGTGCTTGAATGAGCAATGGGGAGTGAATAGCCGGTCACTTCAAATAAATCGCTTTGAAAAACCTGTGCCGTATCCTGCAACTGTGTAGCGTTTGAGGGGTTTACAACAATACGAGAGGCTGTATCAAGCATAAATGATCCGCTGCCAGCCTGCCACTCGCGCAGGCTGGGAATGACCATCGGAGCCGGGTTAGCAAATAGGACTGCAGGAGTAGCTATGCGCAAAGGGAAAAGAACTGTGAAGATCATTCCTATGCCAAACAGTACAATCGTGCTCAATGTAGCTGTTCTTTTCTTCAATACATCTGCGCTCCTTCTGTTTCTCCGCCAGAGGTGCTATCTGACCTTAGTAATGCGAACCTCTAGTATTAGACAACGCAGCAAGCGATACCTTCTCTCGCAAACGATTACCAATTGGCACTGTATGTACTATGATGATGATTGGTAACCAATAACATGTACTGCGCTCGTATAAACATACAAGCATAGCTTTATTAGATACTATACACGACAATCAAACCATATCCTTTATGAGGAACATACAGCATGCTTCCGGCAAATCGCTACTGCTCCAACTGTGGAACGGTCAATCCACCTTCTAGCGTGTCTTGTCGTGGCTGTGGTTTGTCGTTGAAGATCACCACACCGTTGTCGCCTGAACCCGAATCTGCTGTCACTTCTACTACCGCGCATCTTAAACCCAACCAACTAGTAGAAGGGCGTTATCGCATAGTGAACCAGGTGGGAACCGGGGGCTTCGGCGCTGTCTATAAAGCTGTGGATACACAGTATGGCAATCAGCTGGTCGCCATCAAAGAAATCGGGTTGAGCGGGCTAACATCCCAGCAGGTGATAGAGGCTACCGATGCCTTCAATCGCGAGGTCTTCACCTATCGTGGCCATTCCCGCAGTCTGTGCGCTGTGGCCTGGTCGCCTGATGGCAGAAATATCGCTTCGGCAGGCGACGATCAAACGGTACAAGTTTGGGATGCAAGATACCGAAGACAGAAGGGGGCATCCCAAAAACAACGTGTTTTCACCTATGATTACCACGATGGAAGCGTTCGGACGGTGGCGTGGTCGCCCGACGGACAACGTATAGCTTCAGCAAATGAGGATGGTAATGTGCATGTGTGGCAGGCCGTTTGAGAGAACTAGGAAATACTTTGCTGTTTTTATCTCTGTATCACGATGTGGTATCCTGGACTATCTGTACTAGATGTTGATCTCTCGAATGCGTGTACCGATGAGTTTATACAAGTACAACTGGTATAATATCTCGCCTGAGACAAGGAGGTATCTGAGATGGCTGAACTCTTCGCTACAACTGGAAACAGTGTAGCGCATATCATACAGCAAGGTGATGCCTGGAATGCGGAATTAACACTGGAAGATAGCGGCGCCCAATGTCTCGCTCTTGATCCGCATGATCCTGGTACGCTCTACGTTGGTACACATGGTAAGGGAGTTTGGAAGAGCAGCGACAACGGCCGGACCTGGCAGGATATGAAGCTGCCGCAAGAGGACGTCTTCTCGCTTGCTGTCAGTCCAGTAGATGGCGCGGTTTATGCCGGTTGCGAGCCGAGTATGCTCTTTCGCAGTGTAGACGGTGGTCAATCCTGGCAAGAACTTTCGGCGCTGCGCAGTATTCCCTCCGCGCCAACGTGGAGCTTCCCACCACGTCCCTGGACCTCGCATGTGCGCTGGATTGCTCCTAACCCACACGATGCAGCGCTCTTAATTGTTGGGATCGAGCTGGGTGGCCTCATGTATAGCAACGATGGCGGCCAGACCTGGACCGACCACCGCCCCAATGCCCAACGAGATGTCCATGCGCTTGCATGGCACCCATCAGTGCCTGGTCGAGCTTACGAAGCTGCTGGAGGCGGTACAGCGTGGAGCAAGGATGGTGGGAAGACCTGGCAGCGTATCGATACTGGACGTGATCGCCACTACACCTGGGGCCTGGCGGTTGATCCCAACGACCCCGATTGCTGGTTTATCTCGGCCTGCCCAGGGCCACGGGAGGCGCATAACCCGAGAGGTAACGCGCAAGCCTATATCTATCGCTGGCGTGGTGACGGTCCCTGGCAAGCCCTTAATGGCGGATTGCCTCAACCCCTCAAGAACTTCCCGTATGCTTTAGTGAGCGCTCCCGGACAGCTTTTTGCAGCGCTGAACGATGGTCGTATCTATGTGAGTCATGATCTGGGCGATACATGGCAGTCGATAACCCTGACTGGAGAATCTCTGCCGAGTATCCTGGCGTTGGGATATGCCGGATAATTGCGTAGGGATGCGAGCGGAGATATATGTACTATCCGCTCCACATCG
>JBKPAZ010000054.1:0-14432 GCA_046726655.1 Chloroflexota bacterium | reverse complement strand
CCTACTATACTACGTTACCTGTAATATGCGATATGCGTGTATAGTAGGGGCGCACCCTTGCGGTCGCCCTGTAATCCTAAGCTACTGCTCATGACTGGCCGCAATGGGGGCTATCAGTTGCTCATCAAGCAACGGACCACTTACGGTCATGTCTCCATTCGGCGCTTTTGAGGCAAAGGTAAGAGAGCTATAAGCAATCGTGACTTTGACTTCGCGCCCACGGGTCCCGACACGTACCGTCGATGACTCAACCACAGCTTTGATGCGTTGAGCTACAATTTCGGCGCCTTGCTGTTCTGCACGAATGACGGCCGTCATAATACCAGGTCCGTTGACTGAAAGATTGTCCTCTTTGCGAACCCTGGTACGTAGATAGGGCAACAACTTTCGTGCTACCTCCGTTGCCTCGTGTTCTTCGCGTTCACGATTGACGTCGTTATGTTTAGCGCCTTCGATGATAAAGCGAAAGACGATGACGCTCTGGGCGTTGCAGATGCGACGCACTTTGCGTTGTCCTGCTTCCAAATCTTTCGTTGATGCCACAGCTTGCCAGATGTGGTGCTCACGCTTGCGCCGGTAATCGAAATAGCCCTGTACGCGCGCATACCCCTCAAGAGCTACTGCTCCTATCGTCCACATTATCTGCCTGGGAGTACTGAGGGCAAAGTGACGGCAGGCGATGAGCTGCCTCGCAATAGGAGTGACCTTCATCGTCGAAGCTTCATAGTTCTGTTGCTGGAGTACTTTGAGATGACCACAATAAATACGACGGCGTTGCTTGAGAAAGTCACGAATGGTGACAGGGCCTTTGTTATAGACGATACAATCTGGCCTATAGATGAGCTGATAGCCAAGCTGAAATATAAGCGCCTGGATAGAGATCTCGTCAACAGCGCTATCAGTTGGGATGCCAGAAATGACATTGCGAAATGCGATCACCTCGCCCAATTTAGGATGCACACGTGCTACACGGTCATGCAAACGCCAGAGGAGATGAACTGCATGTCCCATAAAGGTGTTAGCATCATTGACAGGTACAGGTCGACCTCCAACCATACCAATCTTAGGATCTTCAAAGGGTGCGCACAGGTTTTCTATGGCAAAAGCTTCTGGAATGACATCAGCGCCGATCAGTACAACCATGGGACTGGTGGCTTCCTTAAGAAACAGATTAATCGCGGAGGCTTTGCCTTCACGCTTCTCCTGGACGCACAGGCGTATTCGAGGCTCTTTCCGGGCAATCTCAGTTACGATGGGGACCGTTCGGTCAGTACATCCACTGGCAACGACGATCACTTCTTCAACACGGACGGTCGGACCTGTTTGATCAAGAACGGACTGCACGGTACGCCCAATATTGGCTTCTTCGTTATATGCCATGATGCCAACACTACACCCGATAAACTCCTCCGACCCCGGTACATGCTCAATTACCTGTTCCAACTGTACTTCACTCACGATTTTTGCTGCCATTAAAGGCGTCTCCTTTGCCACATGCAGTTGCAGGATAGATTTGCTTTATCGCTACCCCTAACTTTTGCATAGTATCTTTTAGAATGCTTGTTACTGGCAAGTTCTCGCCGTATCATGAAAATATGCCTTTGGTATCTGCAACCTATTCATTTATTGATTTGCCTGTATCTCAATAATTGTGTTGATTCCCCTCACAGGAGTTAGGGGAAGGATACCATTGAGACATTCTGGTCTGTATAGCATTCTGGTTATGAAATGGTTACGAATTTGCAAAAGCGGTTAAAAAAACAAAACGCGAGTTTATTGACGGCATCTTCAGTAGAGTATATACTCACATTGCCTGGGAAAGTCTCCCAGCGAGGGCAAGGAAAACTTGCCTGGAACGATGCAACAACATGCCTATAAACAAGCAAACGCCCTAAAAAGCAATTTTGGGTTCTTTACTTTTTGGAAGGTCAGGGGTACAAGGACAACTCATGCCCCTATACACGATGATCTGATGTAGATTGTGAAATAATGCGAGTTCAGGAACACCTAAAATTATCGACACTAGCGGCGACTGTCGCGCTGCCATGGATGGGAAAAGATGTTTGGATTCCGCTAACGGCAAGCGTGTTAATCGATGTAGACCATTATTTCTGGCATGCCGTGACGTATCGCACGCTTAGCTTACGAGCAGCCATTCAATACTTTGGACAAGCTGACCCTCCTCGACGTCAAGCAGCGCGGTTGCTGCATCACCCGCTAGTACTGGGCACGCTGTTATTGATTGCACTGCGCACCCGCTCGCGATTCCTCTGGTTGGTTCTCGCTGGTCTGCTCTTTCATGTGAGCCTGGACGTTTTCCATGCGACACAAATGCAATCCTTGAAACAATCGCTGAGTGAAGAAGCTAACGGTTTTTGTCCTGAATGTGGGGAAGAGTGCGAGCCATTGCAACTGCATACCGTCCACTTTTCTCCTAATTTGCTCGACCGGTATAATCCAAAGTGTTTTGTGGTGTTGTGCCCTACCTGCCATGAGCGAGCGCATAAAAAATGATAGAACCAGGAAAAACGTTGTAAAGTATCGCTGGGATATGATATAATCCACCCTTGTAAGAGTGGACGGAAATCAATATTGAGATATGATTGGCAATATCTTTAGATAAACTTGTTGCCCGTTAGGGGTGAAAATAAGAAAGCGAGGAAGAATTTGTCTCAACTATGGCTCCCAGCAATCCGCGTCATACAAATAATTCTTAGTATAGCTGTAATCGTTTTTATCTTGCTTCAGGCACGTGGCGCAGGTCTGGGAAGCGTTTTCGGTGGCAGCAGCGCAGGTACAGTGTTTAAGACACGGCGTGGTGTAGAGAAATTGATTTTCAATCTTACTATCGTGTTCGTGATCCTCTTTGCCGCTGTTTCCTATCTCAGTTCTTTGATCCAGTGACGATCTCACTCGAAAAACGTAACTTAATTCACATACAAAACAGTCGTCTCATGCTATGCTTCATAAAGGCCTATTAAAAGCTCTCTCATTTTCTCTGTTGATTAAGGGAGGTATGAATCAATGCATGGGACTTTCTTACGGCATTCTAAGTTTCTCCTCATAAGCACTTCTTTTGCCTTCTTCTTAACTCTTACGCTGGCAGCATGCGGCGGGAGTAGCAACAGCGCTGGCGGAACTACACCAGCGCCACAAGCCACAACAGTTGGTGGCGGTTCAGGAGGTAGCTCAACTGCACCAGTATCCCCTGGCATAGGTTTAGGTCCCCGACCCTGCCCCGATGTAGTAAAAGCGCCCGGCCACTGGGACGCTATAATACCAACGCAAAGCGGCGTCACGAAGGTAGAAAATGTAACATGCGGCAACCTGGTCGGCAACCCAACATTACAGGCATTGGTGACAGTGCGCTATCAAGGCACAGGCCAGATTCTAGATGTCTACGTCTACAGCGACATTACCAGCCCCAGCCCCAGGCAGCTCTTCAAATTGCAAAACCTTTATAAGGGTAATGCTAAGATCAGCGGGTACAATACCGTTTTGACGGCCGAAGTAGACCAAAATTCCAGTTTAAACGCCGGTAAAGACAACGCGAGCTATACGCAGGATCTCTTCCGCGAGTTTAAGTGGTCTGATGGCACGGGAACGCTGGTGCCTGCGTCCTTCCCTGGCATATACCCCGACCTGACACGTTACCAGGCCGAAAATGACCAGGGACAGGTCAACCAGGGACAGGATGCATGGAAACTCAACGCAGCACAGGTTGCCAATCACATGGCTGCAGACCCACACCTACTCAACTGGCCCAGCAATGCCTCAACAACCGTCGTAAGTGGGGGTGGCTCCAGCGATAGCGATGCAGTGGTAACTGTGAAAAACCCGGCACCGGTTGGAAATAGGATCAACGTTTCACTCCAACGCCTCGAGGGGAATACCAATGGAGGCATCTGGGAAGTTGTGGCAGTCACATCCGATGGGATGACCATCACTTCCCCGCAGAGCCGTGACATCCTTACCAGCCCGGTGAAAGTAATCGGCACGGGCAATGCATTCGAGGGAGTGATCGGCACGCTGACCATACTGGATCACCTCTATACTGATATCGGCCATGCTAATGTCAAAGGGGCAACAGGCAATGGCAAGACCACTTTTTCTACCAGTGTGACGTACAACTCTACCTTCAAAGGTGGAAACCAGGAAGGGATCGTAGTACTTTATGCCGAGAACAATGCGGGCAGCTCGCTCGCGGCAGCGGTAATGGTGAAGGAATTATTGAGCTAAATCTTCACCGCCACCAGAATATCGCGCTTTTTGATGACGCGATCCACCGTATGCGCAAACTGTGTGTACGGCGGATCGTTGTGTATGCGCAGTTGCGCATGGCGCTCTACCAGTTCGGTCATGGCCGTGCGCTCGATGCGGGTGGCATTCCAGGCCAGCGCTAGTGTCCCTCCAGGAAGCATCATGCTTTCCCAAACCGGAAGTGCCTTGCTTAACATACCTGAGATTTCCCCGAAGTGCTGAATGCCATAGGGCAAATCACCTACGATAGCATGCATACGCGGACCCCCAGGGACTTCCTGCATATGTAGATTCGCCTCGCAGGTATCGCCATGAACCAGGACAAGTCTGCGTGTCGCGCCCTTAGGCCCAATCTCGAACTGATAGCGCCGACCTGACCGGCGGCCGCGCTCATCCAATTCCTTGTAGGGCATGTGGATGCTGTTTAAATACTGCCGGATAAAGACAACAGTGGTATCAACATCTTGCCTCTGATGCTCTATACCAAAAGCATCATAGCCTGCCGCCAGGGCCAGAAAAAGTGTCGTACCTCCACCGGCCAGCGGATCAAGCACTCGCAGTCGTCCGGTATACTCGTTGCTGTAGGCGCCAGCAAAAATGGCGATGTTGAGTAACACATGTGTAAAAACTTCGTTTGTCTTGCCTTTATAACGGCGAATCTCCGCCATCTCTATTGGGAGAAAAGGAGCGAATGATGTTTCAAGAGGACGTAAGAATGGCCCCTTTACCTCTCCGATATGCTCGAAGAATTCATAGGCTTCACTGGTTGCTCCCAGCCGGGGGAGGATATCCTCTAACGCCGGGCCGGGTGAAGACATACTCTCATCGTCCAGGGTCACTAACAGATAGCCCTGACCGGCAAATGTTACAGGCTCGATTTGTTGAATAGCTACTCCCAGTGGGCTGGCGAGTAGCTCTGGCGCTGCCAGTTGCTCGGTCATGTTAGCGTACTGGGCGCTGCGTTGTGGTGATATTTTGAGCGCGAGTTTTTTCATCAGGAGGAGTATAACACAATCTCTTCCTTCTTTTCTCCTGAAGCATTACAATTAGAGATGAAGGGACACAAGAAACTGTACACCTATACAAACAGCCAGGAGAACATAAATGCATATCGTAACTGTTGCCGAAATGCGCGAACTGGAGACCAGGGCTGAGCGCGAATATGGCCTTACTTCGCATATTTTGATGGAGAACGCGGGTAAGAGCGCAGCCGACATTCTTGCGGAACATATCAATCGCCCACGCTCAGTGGCTGATCTTGAGTTTTTGATACTGGTTGGGCCTGGTAACAACGGCGGCGATGGGCTGGTTATGGGGCGTTACCTGGAAAAGTGGGGAGGGTTGGTCAGTTTGTATCGCTGGAAGGAGCAACAACTTACGATCAGTGGCAAAGATGTTCCAGAGATAGATACTCATGAGAAATTAGAAGAGGCTTTACAACGCGCCAGCTATGTGCTTGATGCTCTGCTAGGCACAGGGGTCTCGCGTCCACTGCCTGAAAGCATGCGTAGCTTGTTGGGGCGAGTGCGTCAAGAGCGAGAGAAACGCGATTCCTTGCGTATTGTAGCAGTTGACCTTCCAACCGGCTTGAACGCAGATACAGGCGAAGTCGATCCTGGTACTATCCCATCCGATATTACCATTACCCTCGCCTGTCCTAAACAGGGATTCTTCTTCTTTCCGGGACGCGACTATATGGGCAAATTATATGTGGGCAATATCGGCCTGCCTGCTGAATTGGAACAGCATCTACAATCAGAGATGTTGACAGGCGCTCTGGTAAAGCATATTCTGCCGAAGCGCCCACTCGATAGTAATAAGGGAACGTTTGGCAAGGTTATGTTGCTATGCGGCTCACCTGCTTATCCTGGCTCGGCATTTCTGGCTGGAAACAGCGCAGGACGCATTGGCGCGGGTCTTGTAACGCTTGCGGTCACAAAGCAAATGCACCCAATCTATGCCAGTGCGTTCCATGAAGCGACGTTTGTACTCCTTCCAGACGAAAATGCCGAGAGTTTTGAACGATCTAGCGCACTATTGGAGCATCTGGAAGGATATCGTTCCTTACTCATAGGGCCCGGTCTGGGACAATCTCCTTCTATTCGCGAGGTTATCCTCCAGGTTTTAGAGCAATTACGCGCCATGCCAGATGAACAAAGACCACACCTGGTTATTGATGCAGACGGGCTGAACAACCTCTCGGCGCTGGAACGCTGGTGGACGTTGCTGCCAGCAGGTACAGTCATCACGCCACATCCTGGTGAAATGGGACGACTATGCAACGGGCTAAAAGTATCTGGAGGCAATATAGATCGCCTGGAATTAGCGCGTAGTAAGGCACAGGAATGGCAGGTAACGCTAGTGCTCAAAGGGGCCTGCACAATTATTGCGGAGCCAGATGGGCACATGCGTATCAACTGGTTAGCAAATCCTGCGTTGGCCACGGCAGGCACGGGCGATGTACTGGCTGGCATGATCGCTGGTTTGATGGCACAGGATGTCACGCCATTCGATGCTGCAAGCGCCGCCGTCTACCTGCATACTGCTGCCGCTGAATTGGTAAGCACCGAGATCGGATATGCGGGTCTACTGGCAGGCGATCTACTGCCGAAGATACCGCGTGCGATGCTCCGTCTAGAAAAACTCTCCCACTCGTAAGGAGTCTCATTTTATCAAGGGACAAAAAAGAACACGACACATGCCATCAAGTAGACGGCAAGGAGTTGCACTCCCTCCAACCAGGTCGATTCCCCATCCAGGCTAACAAGTGGGAAAAGAATAGTTGACAACCCTAATACAGCCAGTTCCACGGGTTGGAAAACCAGGTTCAATCGGGTTGGATAGAAGAGGCTGATCAGCACCAGTACAGGCGCGACAAAGGTAGCTACCTGAATTGACGAGCCAGCCGTAATCGCCATGCTCAAGTCTACATGATCCTTCAGCGCAATAACCAATGCACTTGAGTGCTCTGAAACATTTCCTACGATAGGAATAATGACCAACCCTATAAATACCTGGGACCAACCAAGTTGCCTGGTAACAGGCTCGATGGCACCGACCAACAATTCACTATTCACAGCAGTACCAATAGTTGCTACAAGCAGCAACAACCCCGCGAACCATAGTTTAGGAGGTTGTTGCCCTTCTATCTTGCGCGCTTCAACCTCAGGAGGCTCTCCCTCCGCATTTTCCAATTCTTGCAGCTCTTCTGCCGACGTAGTGTGAGTTGTAGCCTTCTCGTGACCTTCGGGATGGCGCCGTTCCGAACGAAGACGAAACACATGTAAAGCGAGATACATGGCATAGACAAGTAGTAAAATGATGGCGATAGCGTTACTTATTGATTGAATGCGCCCAGCCTCTTGAACTATAAGTGAACCAGCAGAGGGAATCAGCAGCCCGGCAACCGCCAGCACCATCATCGTGGAATATTGTCCGGCATCATGCGCACTGAAGTACTGTTTTCCCCAACGCCATCCTCCAATAGCGAGAGAACTACCAAGCACGAGCAGCGAGTTGCTGATAATTGAGCCAGTAAGGGAAGCTTTCACAACGGAAATGAGACCATGCTGAAGGGCGAAGATGCCGATAATAATTTCAGGGGCATTCCCAAAGGTTGCATTGAGCAGCCCTCCAGCAATTGGCCCAACGTGGTACTCCAGGTCCTCAGTCGCGCGACCAATCAGCGCGGCAAGAGGAATCAGGCCAATAGCTGAAAAAATAAAAATGGCGGTTTCTTGCTGCGCTCCCCAGATCAGCTCGATGAGAGGAGCAATAACCGCCAGGATGAGTAGATAGTAGAGCCAACGTGACATAGCATCCCCATAGACAAGGGCGGATCTTTTACCGGGATGCGAGACACCGCCCTGCTCACTTACTCGGCAATGGCACCATCAACTTCGGCTTCGACGACTCCACTCCCGGCTTCGTCGACAACGTTTACCGTGATTTTGGGCTCAAGTTTTTGTGCAATTTTTACCGGCACCATGTAGGTACCTAGCGCGCGAATTGGATTGGGTAGGTCGATCATACGCCGGTCAATGGTAATGCCTTCGCTCTCGCGCAGGCCAGCAGCGATATCCTGGCTGGTAATTGAGCCATAAAGTCGACCCTGCTTACCAACGCGTGCTTTGAACGTGAGCGCAACCTGGCCCAGGCGCTCTGCTTGCTGGCTATTCTGTTCAACTTGCTTCTCGAGTTTGCGCTGCTCAGCGGCGATCCGTTGCTGGTAATTTGCTAAAAGTTGTGGCGTTGCTCCAGCAGCCAGGCGGCGCGGTAAAAGAAAATTACGAGCATAGCCGTTGGCTACTTCTTTTAAGTCACCGGCCTTTCCAAGGCCCTCAACATCCTGTAAAAGTATTACTCTCATTTAATTTGCTCCTCGTGGGGGGAAGCAGACAGGACGACCGCGAGGGTCGCCCCTACATTTTCATGACGATTGTATAGGTCTGAACATGTAGGATTCCCTTGTGGGTGCCAGATCTTCCACCTTCTCTCAATTATACGGGGCTTAGTATACACCGTGCGGGAAATGAAGGCAAGTTTTAGAATGCCCCATTGTCAGCTAACCCAACCTCCCCTATAATGGTACTTAAAGTACTGCATTCATACAAAGGATTCATTTATGGATATCGAGGGAACGTACACGCTTCAGGCTTCACCAGAAGTAGTGCGGATTTATTTGATGGACCTGCAAACACTACAACGCACCATCCCAGGAATAGAACAGTTGGAGAGGATCGGAGAAGATACTTATGCTTTCACTATGCAGATAAAGCACGCTCCTCTAAGAGGCTCATATTCTGGACACGCCGTTGCTGTTGAACTGGAATATCCTTTTTCATATCACATGAGAGTAGAGGGTGAGGGAATCCCTGGGAAATTTCATGCAGAGTGGATCGTTACATTAAGGGCACAGGACGAAAACACAGTGGTCGCTTATCAAGGTACCCTACATTTTGCCAGGGCTGGCGCACTGCTCCCCGTACCCCTGATCAAAGGCACGATCAAAGCACTCATGCAACAATTTTTTACGGCCCTGGCAGATCACTTGCGCGCCACCAGCTATTCGCACCTTGCCACACCGGAAGATAGCGGCGACCAATTAGAATTTACACCATTCCATAACGGTCGCATCGGAGTCTCGACATCTCCTGACCGACCCACGATTCTGCATACTATTGTGCGGCAACTTCGATTAGGGGGCAGTGACCCGCTACTAGAGGGGCAATGGGTCACTCGCTTGAGACGTATTGGTATTGCATCGGTGTTGCTCTTGCTTGTCTGGGTCGGCACGAGATTGCCAAGTTTCCTCGGCAACCGCAAAGGTCGTCTACCTTAAAGCGGCCTGAGGGCCTTTGCTTCAGCTATGGGGGTGAAAGGCCGCCGCCGCAGGCGTCCCTCCCTCGATTTGCCTGGCAGTAAATTGGATTGCCAGGATAATTGCCTGATTATCGCTGGCAATCCCGTAGTACTGCCGAATTTTCAAAATGGCCTGAATATCTTGCTCTGTCAGGCGCAGAGTCGTTGATTTGCGTTTCTTTTCCATGCGTTCTATCATACCATCTTGACATGTATACGTCAATGTGCTATCATAGCAGTGTTCTAAAGCACATTGATAACCAAATAGTGTTTGCTGGTTCCGCGATAAATCGTTCTCGCGGGTAAAAGCACTAGCGTCCCAAACGTTCAGTGTGCCAATTGTTGACGTGGGAGAGCGATACCAAGCTTCCCATCGAGATTGCAACGAACAATAGGCCGGGGCACGGCCTTCAGGCGTGAACGTACAACGTGGTGAAGCGTTGCCTGAGAAGCCCCTGCGTTTACGCATGGGGAGTTGTCACTCGCTGATAATTGACCGCAGGCGCGCCTTCCAGTCGCTCTCATCTGAGCTGCTTGTTTCACCAACCGTCCAACTACGTGTCCCATCAGAAGACTTGATACGCGTAGCCAAATTATCCCGTGGTTCTTTGTGCATGGGGGCACGCATGGCAGTTTGCGCAGCCTTGCGCACATCTTGCACAGGATCACCTAATAATGGACGAATCAGAGCTTTGCCCTGCTCAGCTTCAAAACGGTTCAAAGCGCGAATGGCCGCGGCGCGCTCTTCTGCGGTTTGAGCAGATAAGAGTGGCTCAATCTCAGATGACAGTTCCACAAGCGACAGGTCGGCAATCAATCGCAGTAAACGACTGCGACGCATGGGGTGAGTTAAGGTCGCCAGAGCGGCGCGACAGTCTACTAACAATTGTTCCTGATTGCGGATAATACCCTGTTCAATCGCCTCTGCTACAGCCACATCCGCTGGAATAGGCGATGCTCCACGCAGAAAAGGTTCAATCCATGCAGCCACTGGCTCCTGTTGATTCGTACTCTCATGGATTCTCAACGCCCAGGAAAAATGCTCAGCTAGCCAATAGTATAAGGCCAGCGTCATCTCAGCATCACGGGCAGCATAAGCCACCATCGCCGGGGGTAGCGGACGACGTGTCCAATCGGTACGTTGCAAACTTTTATCTAGCCGAACATGAAAGGCCCGCTGTAACATCGATGCCAACGAGGATTCGTGCTGTCCGAAGATCGACCGGCATGTCGCTTCAAGATCAAAGTAATGAGCTATATTCAGGCCTCGTTCGGCCATCACACGCAGGTCTGCCGCCGCGCCATGCAGCAAGACTCTAATGGCTGGATTCCCCACTACATCAGTCAAGGGTGAAAGATCGTTCAGGTGTAATGCATCCACAACAAAACATTGATGGTCAATGGCCAGTTGCAGCAGAGCAAGACGAAGAGGGGATGGCGAAATGCCGGTTCGACTGTGCCCACGTACCTGAGTAAATTCTGCATCAATGGCAACCACACCCGACCCTTTAAACACATCAACGGCACGAAGCAACCGATCAGGGCGATCAACCCACGTACGCTGTCCCTTTTCAGGGAGTCGACCTGGTGGGGGAGTGATGCCGAGGTAGCCCGTTTGCACCTGCTCCAGGTCAGCTTCCGGTTCTGTCCGTGGTACTTTATCGTTCAACGCTCTACCTTATTCGAAACAGATTTCCCATACATACATACATACATGAACTTATGATCAACTATAGCAGATTTTCGGACAAACGTACAGAGAAAAAACGCTTGTGTGAAGAGTCTCTCCTATGCTAAACTGAAGCAACAAATGAGACAAGTTGATCACTAAACGAAACAGGAAGAGATACATCCATGGCAACAAATACACCCATTACGGTAGCATACGGGGATGGTATCGGGCCGGAAATCATGGCAGCCACCCTGCATATTATTCAAGCGGCGGGCGCGCGTCTCGACTTAGAGGAGATCGAAGTTGGTGAGAAGGTTTACCTGCGCGGAATCAGCGCGGGTATCGAACCGAGCGCCTGGGAATCGCTCCGCCGCACCAAGGTATTTCTCAAAGCGCCAATCACCACTCCACAAGGTGGCGGCTATAAGAGTCTCAACGTCACGACGCGCACAACTTTTGGACTGTACGCAAATGTGCGCCCTTGCGTCTCTTATTATCCCTTTGTTGAAACCAAGCATCCTACGATGGATGTGGTCATCATTCGTGAGAATGAAGAGGACCTCTATACGGGTATCGAGTACCGGCAAACCCACGACATGGTCGAGAGTTTAAAACTCATCAGTCGACCGGGCAGTGAAAAGATTGTGCGCTACGCCTTTGAGTACGCCAGGAGCCATAATCGCAAAAAGGTGACGTGCTTCATAAAAGATAACATCATGAAGCTGACCGATGGCCTGTTTCACAAAGTATTCAACGAGATCGCAGTCGACTATCCCGACATCGAAAACGAAACCTGGATTGTTGATATTGGCTCGGCCAAACTTGCCGATACTCCTGAGGCATTCGATGTCATCGTGCTACCCAACCTCTACGGCGACATTCTGTCTGATGTGGCGGCCCAGGTAGCAGGCTCGGTTGGTTTGGCCGGTTCAGCGAATATCGGTGACCGCTGCGCAATGTTCGAGGCCATTCATGGCTCTGCTCCTCGTCGCGCAGGCCAGAACCTCGCTAATCCCTCGGGCCTACTACTTGCAGCAGTAATGATGCTGATTCACATCGACCAGACGGATGTTGCAACGCTGGTGCATAATGCCTGGCTGCGAACGATTGAAGATGGCATACACACCTATGATATCTACGTTGAGGGAGTAAGCAAGCAGAAAGTAGGCACGAAAGAGTTTGCTGATGCGGTCATTACACGTCTTGGCCAGCAGCCACATATGCTTAAAGCAGTCAACTATACGACAGCCCCGCAACATCATGAATATATCTCAGTTGCGATGGAGCAACCAAACGAGCGGAAAGACCTGGTAGGTGTGGATGTGTTCCTGGATTGGCACAGCGGAACCGCTGATGAATTAGGCAATGCCTTTAAAAATGTCAGTGGCGAAGGGCTAGAGCTCTCTATGATTACTAATCGCGGCGCGAAAGTGTGGCCTGGAGGCATGCCTGAAACGTTCTGTACCGATCACTGGCGCTGTCGCTTCACGGCACTGGATCGAGGCTCAAAGATTAGTCACACGCAGGTAATCGCACTGCTGCAGCGCATAGATGAAGCTGGTTTTGACTTTATAAAAACAGAAAACCTGTATAACTTTGATGGTAAGATAAGTTATTCCGCGGTGCAGGGAGAGTAGCAGGGTAGTTATAGATTGAAGGCCAGGGCGGGGGCAAGCCCCCGCCCTTGAAAACCATTTAAAGACTGCGCCTAAGATTGGAAAGATGAGAGAGTTGTATTGAACATGGTAATTGATGAGATACTGGCTTACAATGAGCGATTTGTGCAGCAGAACAGATTGCCCATCATTGGACATACACCGCGCAAACGCATGGCCGTAGTAACCTGCATGGATTGCAGACTTGTGCAAATGTTCGAGCAGGCGCTTGGCCTGGAACGCGGTGACGTCATTGAACTGCGAACGGCCGGTGCAACCATTTCTGAACCTGAACGCGAAGGTGGCTTGACTGACCTCATTCGTTCACTTGCGGGAGGAATATACTTGCTAGGAGTGCGGGAGGTCGCGGTGATCGGGCACACACAATGTGGATTGGCACGTGCCGACCCAAATGTATTGATCGCTTCGATGCAAGCATTGGGAGTAGACCCTCAACCACTGATTGAGAAAGCGGGTCCGCAAAGCTGGATTGGGGCATTTGACGATGTGCATGTGAATGTGAAAGAGGTCGTCAATGTTATCCGCACAAGTCAATATCTACCTA
The DNA here is from genome assembly GCA_046726655.1 of Chloroflexota bacterium. Lineage (GTDB taxonomy): Bacteria > Chloroflexota > Ktedonobacteria > Ktedonobacterales > Ktedonobacteraceae > DATMNR01. Next base: position 919 of record JBKPAZ010000054.1, on the reverse strand, counting down.
AGATACCGGTGCATGGGCTAGTGATTGATATCGAGACTGGCAAATTGGAACTGGTTGATAAAGGGAATGGAGCATCATAACCATTTTTCAGCAGGCATGCCCTTACCCATATGATACAATATGACATATGTTGGATGCTCACCTGGAAATACTGACATTCATATGATGAACATGCCTGATCGAACGCGACTGCTTCACTTCCTACGGATTTCCGGGCTGCTAGTCGCTTTCACTCTCATTCTTTCAGCCTGTACCACCGTTCCATCCCAGAGCAACAGTAGCAATGCACATAGAGAGCCGCAAAGCACAGCATTGCAGTCAACACCGATCACCCTGCCTGGTGGACCTGTGACCTATGTTGCGCTGGGAGCATCCGATGCGGTTGGCATTGGCAGCAATCTCCCAGGCTCTCAAGGCTATGTGCCATTGGTCGCTGCCCATTTACCAAAGGGATCGCACCTGATCAACCTTGGCGTCAGTGGTATTCAATTACACGAGGCGCTCGCGGAAGAATTGCCGCTGGCGCTAACGACATCTCCCGACTTGATCACCATCTGGCTTGTTGCCAACGACTTCATTGGTAGCGTGACTTACGATGACTATATGCATGACCTGAACACGCTTGTGCAGCAGTTACACGCGAACACACACGCCCGTATTGTAATGGCGGACCTGCCAGATCTGACACGACTGCCCGCTTTCGCGAATGAGACAACTGCGCAGAAATCACAGATGCTCCAGGCAATTCAACAATGGAATGCGGGTATCACCCAATTGACGAAAAGATATGGCGTAGTACTGGTCGATCTGTTCAGCCAGGGGAGCCGGTTAACGGCGCATCCGGAGTATATCAGCATCGATGGATTTCATCCCAGTCCCTCGGGATATGTTCAGTTAGCAAACTACTTCTGGCAGGCGA
>JBKPAZ010000053.1:0-9805 GCA_046726655.1 Chloroflexota bacterium | reverse complement strand
CTACTATACTATGTTACCTGTAATACGCGATATGCGTGTATAGTAGGGGCGCACCCTTGCGGTCGCCCTGGCAATAATTCACAGACCGTGAGGAAAATTGCCAATGGTTTTGCATATCTCACGAGAAGAAGCGCGCCGCTTTCTCGCACTCTATCATTTTAAGCCAACCGATCTGCCTGGCGTAATGGAGCGTTTAGGGACGGTGCAATATGACCCGCTGAACCCCGTTGGACGCAATGCCGATCTCGTTTTTCAAGCGCGTATCCCTGGATACCAGGTCGATGATTGGCAAAAAGCTGCGTACACTGATCGCATACTCTATGACGCATGGGATAAGCAAGCTTGCCTCGTTCCTGTCAGCGACTGGCCCATGCGGGCCTTGATTCGCGAGAAGCTTCGCCCCTATCACGATAGAGAAATTCTACAGGCCGATGCTGAAGGTGCGGCGAAAATACTGGCGACAATCGATGAGCAGGGGCCGCTTTCATCACTTGAGTTCGAGGACCGCACGCGTTTTGGTGAACAGGGATCGTGGTATGGCTCGACACGCACGAAGCGCATTCTGCGTTCATTATGGGCCTGTGGTGAACTGGTGACGCATCATCGCAAGGGTGGTCGCCACTATTATGAGCGACCCCAGCGAGTCATACCCGCGCAGCATTTTGAGACGCCTCCGCTGTTAGATGAGGCTGCCTACTATCGCTGGATCATCATGCGAAGGTACCAGGCAACAGGTATCTTGCGTCCTACGGCGGAGGCAGCCATCTGGAGCGCGTGTGCCGAGGCATCCAAACGCAAGCTGGCATTGGCGCAACTGGTAGAGGCAGGTCTGTTAACTCGATTACAAATCGGCGAATCGGCAGGAACGTATTATGTGCACACAGGCGCACTCAAGTTACTTGACGAGCCACTCTCAAATCCACGAATGATTTTTCTGGGGCCACTTGATAGCCTGTTGTGGGACCGCAAATCCCTTTTACACATCTTCGACTTTGACTACATCTGGGAAGTATACAAGCCAGCGGAACAGCGTAAATGGGGGTATTATGTGCTACCCGTCTTCTACAGTGATCGTTTTATAGCGCGAGTGGATTCCCGATTAGAGAAAGGCGTCTGGACGCTTTCACGCTGGTGGTGGGAGCCTGATATCACGCCTGGAGCTGACCTGCTGGATGCGCTACGCACCGCTGTCGAGGAATTCCTGCACTATTTACGCGCAGAGGAGGTTTATATAGGAGACCAGGTGGATGCGAGGATAAATCAATCTATAAGTCTGCCACATTTGCGCAATGTTGTATAATGGAACCAAACAAGCTATTAACCATATCCATGCTTTTGAAAATGAGTAACAAGTTTTGATCTTGGATGAACTCTATGATGGATTTGCATGATCGTCCACACCGCCTCACGGTGAACGAGCAACTAACTCTCAGCGTCTTCTGGTTTTCCCTAAATTTCCAAAATGCAGCCCTTCTTCCCATCATCATCCCCACACTGGTTGTCCTGTTTGTGTCTGGTGAAGTTGGGAACGCTCAGCAAGCGACCTTTCTTGGCTGGATCTCAACTGTTGGCGCCATCATAACCCTGTTCGTACCTCCACTCATCGGTATGCTATCTGATCGCACAACCGGCAGTTGGGGACGTCGTCGACCATATATCCTGAGTGGCGGGCTGCTCATGGTCTTTGGCGGCATCATACTGGCTTTTGCCAACAATATCGGCTTCTTTATCCTGGGTCTCGTAGTCTTTCAGCTTGCCACCAATGCCGCCACTGCCGGTTATCAAGGCCTGATACCCGACCGTGTGCCTGAGCAACAGCGTGGCACCGCATCCGGCTACATGGGCATCATGGTTATCCTCGGCAACATCTGTAGCCTGGCTCTGGCCGCGTGGCTATTCGGCCAGGTCAGCCTGGATTCACCATCAAGCGCGGCTATTCATCAAGGCGCTATTTTCTTCTTCGTGCTGAGCGGAATAGTTTTGCTGGCCGGAGTGCTGGTCACCATTGCCGGTGTGCATGAAGTACCGTTGACACATGCGCAGGTTGCATCTACCCAGGCCACCAGTACAGACACGTTTAGTTGGCGCGCATGGTTTAATCATAACTGGGCTAAGCCCTGGCGCGATCGAAATTTCACCTGGGTCTTTTTCACACGCTTCTTCGTCATGTTAGGACTTACTCTCTTCATGACATTCATTGAATACTACTTTGCCAATGTCGCGCACGTTTCGAATTTCATTCAGGCAACGGCAGGAGTAGCAATCCTGGCATTACTGGGAGCTGTTTTCAGCGCCTTCCTGCTCGGAGTTCTCTCTGACCGCACAGGACGAGTCAAGATAGTCGCTCTGTCTACAAGTTGCATGGCGCTGGCGGCGCTGGCGTTCGTCGTTCTTCCTGATACCTATATTCTCTGGCCGCTGGGTCTCCTCTTCGGACTAGGTTACGGAGCCTACACCAGCGTTGACTGGGCTTTAACCGTTGATGTGCTGCCATCCCTGAATACCGTCGGCAAGGACATGGGAATATGGAATGCTTCTTCGACTCTGCCCGCTATCCTGGGTCCTTTCATAGGCGCCATTATCTTCGCTCTAGCCAGCGTTTTCGGACAGACTCAATCGGGCTATCGCGCGGTCTTTGCGCTTGCTGCCTTTGCTATGATTTTAGGAGCAGTCTTTGTCCTAAAAGTTCGCGAGAAGCGAGAAACCAGCGGCACTGACAAGCCGCACGCTCCTCACCGCCCCATCAGCGTTGGATGGAAGCTGGCATTTCAAACAAGAGCAGGGCGAGCCCGTGGTTTCTTACGTTTCTGGCCTTTTTGGGAGTGGCTTACCCAGACTATCTGGCGCGTGAAACCGGTTCCTAAGGCCCCTAACGGGTTGCTTGAGGTGCACTTCATTCGCTATCGTGGACATCCCATTGACCTGCCCGATGGGACGCAAATTCGTAAAGGGGATCGAATCGGAGAACTCCATTTCCATAACCGCGCTTTGTTTGAGATCGCTGCTCATGCTAGTCCTTGGGGCATCCTACACTCGATTATGCAGGACTTACGTGCCCTGGCCGCCTGGACGAAAGAACCAGATTTTCCTACAGATCTACGCGCACTTTTTGGCGTGACCCTGTTGAGCCGTGCAAGCACTCGCTTGGGCTTCACCATACGCGAGCGTCCTAAAAATTTACAGACCCGGCTGGATCGCTTTTTCATGATGGGATTGCTGGTACTCTACAATGAAAAAGGCCTGGGACGACTCCTCCAGGGCACCACATATGGCTCATATCCACAGGAAGTGTGGATGTCTCGTGGAGAGTTGCTCAAACGTTATGGCCGTGAAACCACCGCTACTAGCAAATAGACGAGAGAGCGACATTCGAAAACCCTGGTATTTTCGGCTTCTAACCCCCATGACAAACCCAACGTATGATATAATAAACATGAATTTTTACTGACCATTAAACGTTATCATTACTGATAGAAAATACTGCCAAAGCCAGCCATCAGGAGAACATACGACTATGCAATTACTTGGGAAGATGCTGGGAGATCCCAACAAAAAAGAACTGAATACTATTCAGCCTCTTATAGATAAAATAAATGCGTTTGAACCAACTGTCAAAAAACTGAGTGACGAAGAACTGGCCGCGAAAACAACAGAATTTCGCTCACAACTCTACCTTCATCTCAAAGGCGGCATGGTACTTGAAGATGAACTGGTCAAACTGTTCCGCGAGGCATTAGACAAAGTCGAACCGTTTGCAGCAAAATGCACCGCTGCACAACTGCACGCCGCTATCACCGAGCAACGCCACATCATCGAGAGGCGGCGTGACCCGGAGCACACGCTGAGGGAAAGCCTGCAAGACACCCTCTCAGAATGTTTTGAGAATGCCTATGAAAGCCTCAACCCGGCGCTCAACTCACTGAGAGTCACTGCCGCGATGGACATCGCTGAGGAAACTCAAGAGTGGCCAGATGAAACCGATGACCCTCATCAAGCAACCCTTGCCCTGCTCAAAAAAGTCGAGTCAGCTTTAACTGAGATTGATGACGACTACCTGGATGAAGCATTTGAAAAAGCATGGCCGCTCTTCGAAGAGGCTCGCCGCAACGCCCGGGATCCGGAAGAGGGCGCGGACGAGCGACTTGAGAACCTGCTCGGCAACATCTTGCAGCACCTCCAGGACGAACTCGTCGCCTTGAAAGCCGAAGCGATAGACGAACTCATTCCAGAAATGGCAAAGCGCTACAAAACGGGCAAAACGCTTGAAGATCTATTAGCAGAAGCATTTGCCGTTGTGCGCGAAGCTGGCTGGCGTACCATACAAATGCGTCACTACGATGTGCAATTGATCGGTGGCGTTGTTCTTCACCAGGGCAAAATTGCCGAAATGAAAACTGGCGAAGGAAAAACGCTGGTAGCAACCTTGCCAGCTTACCTGAACGCCCTGACCGGCAAAGGCGTACACATCGTCACCGTCAACGATTACCTGGCCCGCCGTGACGCTGAGTGGATGGGCAATATCTACAAATTCCTGGGTCTTACCGTTGGCGTCATCGTCAACGCAGTTGAACCGCAGACGGCTGAACGCCGCGCCGCCTATAACGCCGATATTACCTACGGCACAAACAACGAATTCGGATTTGACTACCTGCGTGACAATATGGTTGTTTCTCTGGAGCAACAGGTTCAGCGAGAATTGACCTACGCCATCGTTGACGAGGTTGATAACATCCTGATCGACGAGGCGCGTACCCCGCTCATCATCTCAGGCCAGGGACAGGAATCTACCGATCATTATGTTCAGTTTGCCCGCTGGGCGCCGCGCTTGCAGCCCGAAACCGACTACACGATCGATGAGAAGACCCGCGCCGTCATCTTGACCGAAGATGGAATCGAGAAGATCGAGAAACTGGCAGGTGTCAAAAACATTTACGCCGAAGAAAACCTCGATCTGACACGCTACATGGAAAACGCTATTAAAGCGCACATCATCTTCAAGCGTGACAAAGACTATATCGTGAAAGACGGCGAAGTGATTATCGTTGACGAGTTCACGGGTCGCCAGATGCCGGGTCGTCGCTACAGCGAGGGCCTGCACCAGGCCATTGAAGCAAAAGAAGGTGTCAGGGTACAGCGCGAGAATCATACACTCGCAACTATCACTTTCCAAAATTACTTCCGTCTCTACGAGAAACTGGCCGGTATGACAGGTACTGCGCTAACAGAAGCAGAAGAACTGCACAAGATTTATAAACTCGATGTAATTGTCATACCGACCCACAAACCCATGATCCGCGAGGACTTACCTGACCTGATCTATCGCACTGCCGATGGAAAATTCAGGGCAGTAGTCGAAGAGATCAAGGAACTTCACGCGATAGGTCAGCCGGTCCTGGTTGGTACAACCTCTGTCGAGATCTCAGAACATCTTGCAGATTTGCTCGATAAGCAGGGCATACCGCACAACGTCTTGAATGCCAAACACCACGAGCGTGAGGCCCAAATCGTCGCACAGGCGGGACGCAGCCAGGCCGTAACCATTGCCACCAATATGGCTGGTCGTGGTGTCGACATCCTGTTGGGTGGTAATCCTGCCGGTTACTTCGACACCATCCTGCGCAAGCATGCAGAGCAGGTCGACTTTATCCATGAGATGCCAGTGCAGGATGAGGACGATCGCGCCGAGAAAGAGGAAGCGATTCAGCAGTACATCGCCAATATGACCGAAGAGGAAAAGAACGAAGTATTGCAAGCAAAGATTCGCGAGTGCGAAGAGGATCACATACGAGTTGTCGAGCTTGGCGGATTGCATATCATTGGTACCGAGCGCCACGAGTCGCGCCGTATCGACAACCAGCTTCGCGGTCGTTCCGGACGTCAAGGTGACCCGGGTTCTTCACGCTTCTTCCTATCCCTGGAAGACGAACTGATGCGCCGCTTTGCCGCTGACCGTGTATCAAAAGTGATGCAGATGGTCGGCATGGACGAAGATATGCCTCTTGAGAGTGGCATGGTTTCGCGCTTCATCGAACAGGCACAGACAAGGGTCGAGGGCTACAACTTCGATATTCGTAAAAACGTGGTCGATTACGATGATGTGATTGCCAAACAACGCGAAGTCATCTATGCTGACCGCCGTGCCGTGCTTGAACGTGCCGATATGCATGAACGCGTTCTCGGTATGATGAGTGATGAAGTAAAAAAAATAGTGGATATGCACATCCCCGGCCACATCATTACAGAAGAAGAGCAGTTAGAAAGACTTTTTGCTGTTCTGGAAATATGGGTTCAAATCCCCGACGAGATATTGCCCGAAAATATTCATGCCGTTCGCAAAGACGAGCTTACTAGAAAACTGACCAAACTTGTGATCGACCACTATCAAGAACGTGGTGAGCAGCTTGATAAACTGGCGGCAGAGAATCCAGGCCTTGGCATTCCCACTATCCGCGATCTGGAACGTTCCTACACATTACAAATCATAGACCGCCTGTGGATGGATCACATTGATTCACTGGATGTAATGCGTGCAAGCATCCATTTCCGTTCGATTGGACAACGAGACCCGCTCGTCGAGTTCAAGAACGAAGCGTTCCACATGTTCGATAACCTGAAAATGTCCATCCAACACTATATTGTGGATGAGCTGCTCAAGCTGTTGCATGGCAACATCACCATCACGGTAAAGCGGCCTGAACCGCAGCGCAAATCCCCGCGCAACCTGCGCACGAATATTGATGATATCGCCAAAGCCAGCGGCCAGGCGAAAAGCGATGGGTCAGACAGGGGAACTGTTTCGCGCAGGCCAAGCGCAGGCAATCGCCACAACGGCAATGGACGCACAACTGCTGTAACATCTGCGCCTCGCCCCGTTACGGCAAACAAGATCGGACGCAACGATCCCTGCCCATGCGGCAGCGGTAAAAAATACAAAAAATGTCACGGCGCATAGCCATGTCATTACGCATAGTGGTGGGGCAGGGGACGTAGTCCCTTGCCGGGGTTCGGGGTGTCCCCGAAAAACGATTTTTCCTTTACCGCCGCTGCTGCGAGAAAGAACACGAGGTCCAACGTTGTACTTCAAACAACTCGTCAAAGAAGACCTTGGGTGCGCAAGCTACATAGTCGGATGCACTACCGCAGGTACATGCGCAGTCATCGATCCTCGCCTGGATATGGTAGACGACATCCTGGAACTAGCCGCTGCTAAAGGATTACAAATCAAAGCAGTAATCGAAACCCATAATCACGCCGACCACATCTCGGGCCACGGAGAGCTTAGCTTCCGCACAGGCGCCGAAATCTACGTTCACGAGCAAGCAGGCGTCAAATATCCACACAAAACCCTCAGAGATGGGGACGAATTGCAGTTCGGCGTTGCTAAGCTGCGCGTCATCCATACTCCTGGACACCGCCCGGAACATATCGCCCTCACCGTCTCCGACACCAGCCGTAGCGACGATCCCTGGCTGGTATTGACAGGCGATTCACTCTTTATCGGCGATATTGCCCGTCCCGATCTCGCCGTTCCCGGAGATGAGGGAGCCAGCGTACTCTACGACAGCATTTTCAATCGCCTGTTAAAGCTCGACGACGGCGTCGAAGTCTATCCTGCGCACGTAGCTGGTTCATTGTGCGGGCGTGGCATGAGCGCCAAAACCAGCTCGACTATCGGATTCGAGCGCAAACATAACCCGGCCGCTACACCTCGCTCGCGCACAGAATTTATCCATGACATGAACGTGAATCTGCCACAGCGCCCGCCTAACATGTACAATATCGTCGAACGTAACCGCGATGATTATGCGCACGTGGAAGCTCCACTTGCTCCCCGACCTCTCGATGCGCTGACATTTCAGCGTGAGATGGAGAGCGGAGCGCAGGTGATCGATACACGCTCGCCGCGTGCATTTGGCGATGGTCATATCCCGGGCGCCATAAATGTCTACCTGCGCGGCTCTTCCTTTGCCACTCGAGTAGGCTTCTTAGTCTCTCCCGAAAACCGTTTGTTACTGGTAGTCAAAAATGAACGAGACCTACGAGAAGCTATCAGTCAACTTTCTGTAGTAGGCTTTGACCAGGTCACAGGATACCTTGATGGCGGTATTGCAGCCTGGCAGGAGGCCGATTTGCCGGTACGGAATTTGGTCCAGATCACCGTTGAAATGTTACATTCAATGTATCACGAGCTCAAGATCCTGGATGTGCGTGACCAGGACGAATGGGAAGAGGGACACATCAAGGGAGCCACACATATCCCCTACTATTTCCTCGAACAGCGCCTGCATGAACTCGATAACACTCAGCCAATGGCGGTCACCTGTGCAAGTGGACAACGTAGTTCTATCGCTTGTTCTCTCCTTCAAAGGCACGGCTTTACACAACTATTCAATGTCATAGGTGGGATGGATGCATGGGAGGAGTCAGGGTTGGAACAAGAAGCCTGGCACAGCTTTTGATCGCGTAGGGCGGGTGCTGTGTGTATTTACAGAAAGGAAGCACGAACCAATGAGTAACAGCGCAGTACCCATCAAAGAGTTCCGTTCGCCCGTTCCAGGATTACCAATGCGCCACTGGAAATAATTGTGAAGGCGCTCCTCCAAATGCATGCGTTTGGACGAGTGCCTTTCTCATTACCACAGTATCCTTCTTCACAACGCAACACCCAACCCTCTCATCACCATTTGAATAGCGATCACCGCCAACACCGGCAAAAAGATGAGTCGCAACGTTTTGTTGCTCAATCGAGTGAGCAGACGCGAACCGATAAATGCTCCGGCCAGAACGCCCAGCGCTACGGGAGCAGCAATTATGGGAGGAATATCACCGCGTAAAAAATAGATACCAGCGCTGGCCGCCGCCGTCACACCAATCATGAAATTGCTGGTGGTTGTGGAAACCTTCATCGGCAGGCGCATAACAGTATCCATCGCAATTACTTTGAACGTTCCACTGCCGATACCTAGAAGCCCCGAGAGCACACCCGCCACATACATCATCGCAAACCCAATCGGAGTGCGTGTCACCTGATAATGAACTTCATGTCCTAAGCGACGGTCAGGGTAGCTGCTAGAAAGATGCAGCCACTTTGCCCAACGATCGTTTAGCACTCCCTTCGGTAACTCTTCGCCAATCTTAAAAACCAGTGGTACAGCAGCAATAAGTAGCACAACGCCAAAAATCACAAAAAGTAAATTGGGAACGAGAACCACAGCTAGAAATGCGCCGCTGATTGCCCCTATCGTGGTTGCCATCTCGAGAAACAGCCCCACGCGCATATTCGTCAAATGATCGCGCACATATGCCGAGGCAGAACCACTCGATGTCGCAATGACTGCAACAATACTTGTACCGATGGCATATTGTATCGGTAAACCAAACGCCAGTGTTAGCATTGGCACAAGCAGTACTCCACCCCCCAGACCCACCAGCGAACCTACTATCCCGGCAAGCAAAGCCCCCCCAAAGATGAAGAGCAACATTACAAGCGAGAGATGCATCATCCACCACCTCTCCCAATCAACAAGCTCGTAATCAAAATTACCAGCACAATCCCAGCTATAACCACGAAACGACGATCACGCTCAATCGTAAAAGCCACAATCGATGTAATCACAGTAGCCACAGGCACTGCTATAAGAAATAGTAGTCCCAGCGCAATAATTGCCTGCGGTTGTTGCATAAGCAAACCATACCACACCTGACCCAATGTGTGCGGAAATGACCCTATACTCACATTTAGCTCAGACGTTCCCCCCGCATGTGCTAATAGTAGGAGAAAACCAATCAAAATGAACGTTGCGCT
>JBKPAZ010000052.1:0-9257 GCA_046726655.1 Chloroflexota bacterium | reverse complement strand
GGGCTGCTCAAAGAGATGGTCTCTTGAGAGGGCGGATACAGGGAACAAAGGCTTCGCTCCAGGATTATTAATGTGGATTCCGACAACCATCGCTTCGTTCGCCTGGATATGCAGGATTTGCAGTTAAAACATCGTTATGGGAGGAAAGCGCCAGGCTGGTGAAATTGCCTGCGAAGATACAAGCGTTGTAAATTTCTTTGGCGAGCCTAATAGGCCACGATAGACGATCAATGTCTCATTAATGCTCATGCCGCTCCAGGGCGTCGATGAACGTGGGCAGAAAAGGTATGAGGCGTTTGGTGCAAATGCGATTGGCTGCGTGCCAGACCAGGAACAACGCGTGTTGGACTTCTGGCCCATACCGGCGAAGCTGTGAACGTCCAAGGGTCTGCTGCACCTCATCTGCATGGTTGAGGAGCCACCTGGCGTATTTACGCACATAGCCAGTGGTTGCAATAAATGACTCAAGTAGTGTTCGTTTCTGTGACGGGGATGCCTCTCGGCACTGTGGGGCCATCTGGTGGAGCACTTCCCTCCTGGCTTGAAAACGCAATGATCGTTCCACTCTCTCTTCTCTCCTCTTGAAATCTGCATCAGGCGGGCGGAGGCAACAGCGAGATACTGGCTTGCCTCATCAAAATCTTCCTCTTTCTCTCTAACGAATACCAAGTTCTTCTCCTGCTCCCGAGCTGATGCGCGAAGTTGTGATCCTGGAGGAAGCCCTGAGCAAAGTCATGGGAACATGTCTGCTTGAAGAGGAGAAAGGAAGATTTTCGTGAGGCAATGCGAACAGACAAACAATTATTCTCACCAAGCGTGATTTTCTGGCGAATTTAAAGGAATTCTGACAGTTGAGGTCTTTTACGTCCGACAGTTTTTACAGCGACCAAAAAGGGTCAGTGCATGCCCCTCAATCACAAAGTCCGCCTGGTTCCCAATGGTCGTGAATTGATCAGCAGGGAGACAAATATCGATATCGACGACACGGTGGCACTGCGTGCAGGTGAGATGGTGGTGGTGTTCGTTTCCACCACACACCCGATAGTGATGGGTCCCATCAGCGAACTCGATGCGAGTGAGCAGTTCCATGTTCACCAGTTTTTCGACCGCACGATACACCGTCGCCCGGCCTATGCGTGGCTCGATCTGGCGGAGCTCCTGCCAGAGATCTTCCACCGTGAAATCTGCGCCCAGATCGGCGAGTTCGATCAAGCGATCCGCAATGAGTTTGCGTGGGCGTGTGTTGCGTTGGCTCACCTCGTCGAAAGCCGCGTAAATTTGCTCCGCTATCATCAAGTCTTCCTTTCGCCTGGCATGCATCGCTGCGTGCGTCCGCATCCATTTCTCCAGCTTCTGCCCATCAAGATGAGATTTGGTCTCATTAGCTATTGACATATCGTCTCGTTTAGTGCTATAGTACTGTTATTGATACAGTATATCATATGGTAGTGCGCACCGCCAGGGTTTGACGTTTTTGGCTATTTCATATTGCCTTGGAGGAGGAAACCGTGTTTTCATCGCGAATCCGAGCTTTCCCACATGGACTTGTGGTCTTGCTATTGTTTCTCTTCACCCTCAGTGCTTGCGGCACCACCTTTCAGTCTTCTTCTGCCAGCAGCGGCCCAGTCCAGGTCGTCGCGGCAGAAAATTTTTGGGGGAGTATCGCTGCCCAGGTTGGTGGCAGCCACGTGCATGTCACCAGCATTATTGTCGATCCCAATGCCGACCCCCACAGCTACGAGCCGACCACCGCGGATGCGCGGACGGTCGTCCAGGCTCAGTACGTCATCGTCAATGGCGCGGGCTATGATCCCTGGGCCGATAAGCTCTTGCAAGCCAATCCTGAAAGCTCGCGTAAGGAATTGAATGTGGGCGATTTCAATGGTAAGCACGAGGGCGACAATCCCCACATGTGGTACAATCCCAACTACGTGACCGCCGTGGCGAACAAGATCCGCGACGATTTGAAAACGATTGATCCTGCTGATTCCGCCGCCTTTGACCAATCGGCACAGACATTCCTGACCACGGGTCTCAAGCAGTATCATGATCTCATGGCCGCCATCAAAGCCACATACAGCGGCGTCCCGGTTGGGGCAACCGAAAGCATCTTTTCCTATCTCGCGCCTGCGCTGGGGTTAAACCTCATCACGCCCTATTCCTATCTCAAAGCGGTCTCCGAGGGGCAGGATATCTCGGCGGCTGACGAAGCCACCGCCGAGCAGCAGATCACCCAGAAGCAGATCAAGGTGTTGATCTACAACTCACAGAATACCCCGAACAATATTCAGGCGCTCATCAACCGAGCCAGGGCCAACCACATTCCGGTGGCGACCATTACCGAGACACTGACACCGGCGAATGCGTCCTTCCAGGACTGGCAATCGGCCCAATTACAAGGAATTCAAAATGCCCTGGCGCAGGCTACAGGCACGTAATCGTTGGGGCAGGCAGGAACTTGCCACCTTATTAAGGAGCTGATACTGTGATGACCGATCTGTCACCTATTCCTTCACCTGCGACTAAAGCTACCACCCTTGCGCCAGTCATCCAGGTGGAGGATGCAGCCGTCGCCCTGGGCGGGCGCACTATCTGGCAGGGGGTTTGGCTATCTGTCCAGCCAGGCGAGTTCCTCGCCATCCTCGGTCCCAATGGGGCGGGCAAGTCCACTTTACTCAAAGCGATCCTCGGGCTAATCACGCTGTCTCGCGGGACGATCTCCGTGCTGGGTCATCCTGCACGGCGGGGCAACGCTGCCATCGGCTACGTGCCACAGCGGCGGCATTTTGAGGCCGATGTGCGTGTCCGCGGGCGCAGCATGGTGCGGCTGGGGCTGGACGGGAGGAATTGGGGCCTGCCCCTGCCGTTCCTCCAACGCGGGAAGGCACGCGATGCCGCACGCCGCGTCCAGGAGGCCATCGACCTGGTTGGGGCGGGAGCGTATGCCGATCGGTCTATCGGGGAACTCTCCGGCGGGGAGCAGCAGCGGCTGCTGATCGCACAAGCCTTGGTGAGGAAGCCACGCATCCTGGCCCTGGACGAACCTCTTGAGAGCCTGGATCTGCGCAACCAGCAAGGGGTAGCGGGCGTGATCCGGCAGATCAGCCGTGAAACGGGAGCGGCGGTGCTACTGGTGGCTCACGATGTCAATCCCATCCTGCCGTCCATCGATCGCGTGGTGTATATGGCACACGGGCAGGTCGCCGTGGGGACGCCGGAAGAGGTGATCACCACTGAGACGCTCTCCCGTCTCTACACCACCCCCATCGAGGTGCTCCGCGCAAGCAACGGGCAGATCGTGGTAGTGGGACAACCGGAGGAGGAGGTGAGCTACCATGCCCATCAGCTTCGCTGACACCCTGTCCCCATCCTGGGACCTGGTGGCCGATATCCAGATCCTGCTGCACTTTCACTTCATGCAAAACGCCTACCTTGCGGGAACGCTGGTGGCCATCACCGCAGGACTCATGGGCTTTTTCATGGTGCTGCGCAGCCAGAGCTTCGCGGGCCACAGCCTGGCGAATGTGGGCTTCGCAGGAGCGACGGGCGCGGTGCTCTTCGGCATTCCCCCTGTCGTGGGCCTCTTTCTGGCAGGAGTGCTTGCAGCTGTCGGCATCCAGACGCTCAACGTTGCGGCGGGAGAACGCCGCCAGAGCGATATCGCGGTTGGGGCTGTGTTTACCGCTTCGCTCGCCCTTGGCTTTCTCTTCATTCACCTGGCAACGGCGGAGTACGCAGCCAACGTCTATAACGTGTTGTTCGGCAACGTCCTGGGCATCAGCGATACGGATGTCGGCGTGATCGCCGTCTCGACGCTCGTGCTTCTAGGAGTGCTGCTCGTCATCGCGCGGCCCTTCTTCTTTGCCTCCCTCGACCCCGATGTGGCAGCGGCGAGCGGGGTGCCGGTACGCCTGCTCGCCTTTGGCTATCTCGTGCTGTTAGCGCTGGAGGTTGCTGTGGCTGTGCAGGTCGTGGGGGTCCTGCTCATCTTTGCGCTGCTGGTCACGCCCGCGGCCATCGCGCAGGACCTCACCGCCCGCCCGGCTGTGGCCGCAGCTCTCGCGGTGGCGCTGGCCCTCCTCTTCACATGGATGGGGTTGGCCGTAGGCTACTTTACGCCCTACCCTGTTGGCTTTTTCATTACGACCTTCGCCTTTGGCACCTATGCCCTCGTGCGCGGTGGACGATTCGTGCTCAAGCGAGCAGGACAACGCCATCACGCACAGTCTCATCTCGAGCGCTCGGGAGGTGAAGCATGAGTGTCGTCGTTGCGGGCGTGCTTCCCCCTTTCACCCTGAATCTCTGGCAGGACGTCCTAGCCATACTCTCCTACGACTTCATGCGGCAAGCCTTGCTCACCGGAACCATCTTGAGCATCGTCGCCGGGCTGGTGGGCTACTTCGTCGTGCTGCGCCACCAGGCTTTCGCGGGCGAGTCACTCTCCGATGTCGCCTTTGCTGGGGCGCTGGGGGGTGCTGTCCTGGGCATCAACCCTCTCGCGAGCTTGCTGGTCACCACCATCGCGGTGGCAGTGGCGATGGGAGGATTCGGCGAGCGGCTGCAGGGGCGCGACGTGGCCATTGGGACCGTGCTCGCCTGGGTGCTGGGATTGGGGGTGCTCTTCCTGAGCCTGTTCACAGCACAGGTCAGCGGCACAGGCACGGGCTTCTCAGGGGTGACGGTGTTGTTCGGCAACATCCTGGGTATCTCCGCCGATCAGACACGCACCATCGCGCTCATCAGCGCCCTGGCGGTGCTCGTCCTCCTCCTCATCGCGCGTCCGTTGCTCTTCGCCTCGCTGGACCCGGACGTGGCAGCAGCACAGGGTGTGCCTGTGCGCCTCCTGGGTCTGGGCTTTATGGCGCTCCTGGCGGTCACCGTCAGTGAGGCAACCCTGGCAGTAGGTGCGCTGCTGGTGTTCGCCCTGCTGCTCTTGCCGGCAGCTATCGCACACCGGATGACCAGCCGTCCCTCTCTGGCGCTCGCGCTCTCTGCCGGACTGGCGGTGGCACTGACCTGGTTTGGCATCGGCATCGGCTTCTACACGGGGTATCCCAGTAGTGTCTGCATCAGCCTCCTGGCCTTCGTGAGCTATGTCGTGGTGGTGGGGAGCAGTCAGGTGGGAGGATGGCATGGGCAACTGAGAAGAAACCTGCTGAGAGGATGAATTAAAGGTGTTTTGATCCGGACGAAATGCCCTGTCGGACCCTGGTGTAACAAGCGGTTGAGGAGGGAAAGAGACAAATGGATGATCAGGGCGAAGCCGAAGGCGTGTCGACACAAGGAAGCCGGCCTCGCGCTTTGCGGGTGCTGATAGCACTCGAGGGGGTGAACAGTCTGTTTGGATTGATCTGGCCCATGTTTGTGCCCACGCTCTCGTCGGGAGCGAGTCAGCCATGGGGCGTCCGACCAGTGGGGATCATCATGGTCATGTATGTCCTCTCTCTGATCACTCTCGCGATTGCAAGTGGCCTGTGGATGCGCCGGTAGTGGGCGTTTCGTGCGGGGATTGTCACCACCGTCTTCAACATAGCGATCGACATTATCGTCATCCTCGTTTCGATCACGCAGACGATCTTTGATTTCGGTGCCTTGCTCGCCCTCATTCTCAATTGCGTTGTGCTCTCCCTGTTCCTTCAATCGGAGGTTATCAGGGCAGTGATCGAATGGAAGGAGAGCGGCTGAAAACGGGAGCTACGAAAAGCGTTCAACCATGAGTTGACCTTGACCCGTTCCGTGGAGTAAGCGAACGTGGAAACTCAGTTCGCTTGTAACTCATAGATGATTAGAACCCAGAGACCTGTCTGGAGCATCGCAGCGCCAGAAGGATCGCTACTGACTCCCTTTGAGCTTGCGCCACCCGCCAGCGCGGTTATTGGCGATAATGGCCCTAAAGAGGTTCAACAGGGCGCGCTCGTTGATGGGTTCGCCCTGACGGACTTGAATCGCCCGCGCTGTCAGGTTGCCTTGTCCCTGGTTGATTATGCCCTCGGGATCGGGCACGAGGGGGTCGTAGATAAAAATGTTGAGATGATCCTTCGCTCCGAGCAATGCGCAGATGTTGCCATGCAGCGTAAAATAGGGCTGCCTGGTACGCTTGATGGTCTCGGTCACCTCCGGGTCGGCGGCGTGCACCAGATCGCGCACCTGGCGGCAGATATCCTGTTGCCAGCCAGGGAGTGTAGCAATGTAGTCGTCGGTGCGGGAGTCGGTCTGGTAGGCACTCATGCGAGTATGATACCACGAATCCAGGGACTTCTGCTTGGCTGACAGGGGAGGATGCGAGCTGCATTGCCTCACCACAATCTCACCCGAGGGGTTGCTCAATTAACAGCGGCCAGGATATGCTGCTGGAGCATCTCGCGGTAACTGGCGAGGGTGATGGTGCCCGTATCACTTCCTCTTGCCAGTGCTCCTCCCGCGCCTCTAGTAGGTAGGCTCGTATTTTCTGCATCCCTGGCTGCAGAGTGCGGATTTGTAATGGCTGATAACGGCCAGGGGAGCGGCGCTGCAACTCCCGGAAGATGTCGCCGCTGCCTCGTTCTGGATTGGCCATTAACCAGGAGAAGATCTGCTTCCACTCTCCCTCAAAGGGGTCCTTGTGGGTGCGCCGCCAGCCCAGGACCCGTTTTCTCCGCTCCTGCTCTCGGTACAAGCTCTCGAGCCCTACTGTCGGATCCTGGATATTCTTCTCTTGAGGAAGCGTACCCACGGTACAATCGTCCACGGAAAAGACGCGGATGGGGGCAGTAGCGAGAGATGAGAGAAAAGGAGAGCAACCGACAGCACAGCGAAAGATGGCCTGCTGCAACGGCTCTAGTTGTTCAAACAGGCGGATGGGGTCAAGCGCGTGGGCCACCTCGAGCAGCTCTTGCTGCTTCTGGGCAGGCAAGATCCCTGAAAGGAGCAAGCGTTGGAGGGGAGTCTTGGCTGGGTCGTAAACGTAACGCACTTTCTTCCCCTCCCGTTGCTTGGACTGCAGTTTCATCGAGGGCTGAAAGCAGTTGACGTACAGGCGGAGTGCCCGGCAGAGTTCGGTAAGTTGCCGGTAGGCGTGTTCTCCAATCAGGCGATCATAGCCCACCACTTGACGCACAATCGCGGCATTTTTCTGCTCCACAAAACATTTATCGTTTTTCAAGTACGGGCGTCCCGGCGTGAACGTAATGTGTGCTTGCTCGCAATAGGCGATCACTACCTCATTGATGAATTCTCCACTGTTATCGGTATCAATCCCCAGGATCGGAAAAGGGAACAGTAGGCGTGCTTGTTGGAGAGCCGCCATGACCGTTTCCTGACTCCGATTCAGTAGTGGAAGACATTCGGTCCAGCCAGTTGCTACGTTGGTGAGCGTCAAGGTGTACAGGGAGCCGCCCTCGATGTCCATCCCACAATGGGCTACCAGATCCGCTTCCAGAAAGCCGGGTCGGGCCTCATGCCACTCCTCAAAGGTGCGAATCGGAATCTGTTGCTTCAGGAGCGTTCTCGCTTGTGTGGTGGAGAGGCCACGCTGACCTAGTGTGCTCTGGGAACGCAGGAGGCGATCGGTTGTCGCAGCTCTCATGGCAAGCAGTTGGCTTCGACACTCCTCTGTGATCTGGAGGTGTTCATGTTGTTCCAGCGCTTCTATCAATGTGGGCAGGAATGGGATCAAACGTTTGGTGCCGATGCGGTTGGCGGCTTTCCAGACCAGGAAGAGCGCATGTTGGACGTCTGGTCCATAACGAAGATGTGAGCGCCCATGCGTCTGCTGTACCTCTTCGGCACGGTTGAGGAGCCACCTCGCATATTTGCACACATAGCCGGTGGTTGCTACAAAGGCCTCAAGCAGCGTCCTGTTCTGTGACGAAGATGCCTGTCGGTACTGCGGTGCCATCTGGTGGAGGACTTCCCGCTTGGCTTGAAAACTCAACGATCGTTCCACTCTTCTCTCCTCTTGAAACCTGCGTCATGCGAGCGGGGTGCGGAGGCAACAGCGAGATGCTGACTTGCCTCATCAAAATCTTCCTCTTTCTCTCTAACGAATACCATATTCTTCTACCGCTCCCGAGCAGCTGAACGAACTTGTGGTCTTGGAGGAAAGGCCAGAGCAAAGTCGTGGGAAATTGTCTGCTTGAAGGGAAGAAAGGAAGATTTTCGTGAGGCAATGCGGTTCCCGAAGGCAGGGTGTCGCACAAAAACGAGGCAGGATATCGCTGCACGCCTTTTTGCCACAACAGAAAACCGTCTCCTTGCTTGCCGTATCACTGCCTGGTTGTCGCCAGGCGGCTTGTGATCGGCCTGCACAGAGACGGTCTATCTGGTGGAGCGGGAGACGGGGCTCGAACCCGCGACAGCCTGCTTGGAAGGCAGGCTGTCCCGAAATCGCCGCTCGTTTGCTATGAAGTGGCTTAACTGGCTCGTCTATACGATATTTTTTCAATGTGAGCGTCCCTGACAAAAGATGTCACGTGCAAATTTAGTGCCTTCGGCAAAAAGTGTTGCGTAATGACGAAGTCAGGATTTCCCGAGCTCAGAGCGCTCTAGAACAAGATTACCAGAACTTTTGTACAAGTTCAAGTGAGGCAGGAGGTCTACCTTTTCATCACCATCTGCATGGTCTCACCGAAGCTCTTGTCATTTATCCTAACTGGATCAGGTTCCTTTGAGCTTCTCAGCAGCTATGAACTGAACGAGTGGCTCCAGGAAGCGCGCAGCAAAGGCATAAACGATCCGCGCGACGTCTGGCGCTATGCCCGGCAGAAAGAAACGGCTCTGCATGGCGCATGATCTCCCTCGTGATTGCCTCGTCGATTGGTGATGAGGCAATGCACTCCATGGATCACTCTCCAAAAGTACATTCGAGGTTGAAGACGCAAAAAGTTAGCGAAACAAGTGATCGCTCATCTGCTCAGAAGGCGAACCAAACTGCTGCCCATCCATACACGCAAGGAAATTGAGGTAGCAGCATCGGTGTCGTTGCCTCTTAGAGGAGTGGAACAGCGCTTGGCAGCCAGACGGTGAGCAGAGCAGGTGTAGAAAGGATATAGCTGGACAAAAGACGGAGTATACCTGGGTAATAGGCGGAATAGCCGCGGTGAGCTGCGCCAACGGGACAACCAGAGCCAACCTGCAGGCTGCTCAGTCCCGTTTCATTTCGTTGCTCCAGAAGCATTGCTGGGAATGACCGCCAGGGTACAACGCGAGACACAGACCCGCTTCTGTTGCTCGTTGCGGATATCGATTTCCCAGACCTGGGACGTGCGCCCGAGATGCAG
>JBKPAZ010000051.1:0-11219 GCA_046726655.1 Chloroflexota bacterium | reverse complement strand
CGCTGTTTTTTATCCAGACGCTCGATTCCGGAAACTGTCCTGAGCAGGGTCGTGGCGGCAAGTAGATAGCTTTGTTTCAGGGCATCGAAGACGGGATTCAGCTGCCAATCTGGGGCGCTGAAGCGTTTATCGTCGCGCTCTGGCTCGATGACCGGTTTGGCATTCTGACCCAGTCCCCACAACTGAAGAGATTCTTCCGTCATCAACTGCATAGACTGTTGCACCCATTCATTATAGAGCGCCCAGAGACGCGTGGGATTGGTGAGGGCATCCAGCCAGATGTTCTGGAAGATACTTAGAATCTCACCAGGATCAATGGGCAATACAGAACTATAGGGGTTAGCCTCCCAGAGCCGGTTAATCAATGCGGTCCAGGGATCAATGCTTCCCTCCTGTGCGGGGCTGCTAATCGCTTGCGTGGACGGATATCCGCTCATGGTCTTCTCAATAAGCATACTCCAAGACTCAAAAGGACTTGGTTCTTTCGCTGGCACTTCTTTCATGTTGGTACCTCCTTTTACTAACCAAACAGAACCAGATGACCTCAAACGGTGCCTCTGACTCTCTGTAAGAGCAGAGTAAGACATTATCCACACAAATCCATCACATACTGTTGCTCTATCCACACAAATCCATCACAAAGGCAGACAGAGTATCGCGCGGTAGTTCAGATGCGTCGCGTTGCCCTGCTTGGCCATAGCGCTCAAAGATGTACGTGCAGCGGGTCCAGCGGGTCGGTTCCATCGACCATGTCATCCCACCGGCAATTCTTCGCCATTATCTCATTGAAGCACCGGAACGTGGGATTCAGCGAGAGTTGGCAATGCACTTTCAACCAGGATATACTTTAGTAATCCAAATAGTGATTGTTTTGTGTTAGTAGTTCGTCATTTTGTGATGAGAATGTGAGGTCAGTCCTGTATACTTCTTTAACAGAAGCGTGAGCTATTTTGAACCAACGGGGAGTAGATCTTACTTACTCGTTGTAGGACGGAGTAGTTTAGCGGCTGTAACAAATCGGTAGCGTATTTATCTCTAAGGGTTGGAGTCCGCAGCATGGTATTCCAAGCTCAATCTGGACTGCCAGAATCTCGACCAACTTAGCAAAGGATGCACTACCCAAGTGTTCAGCAGGGTTTTGAGTATGTTCTGTTAGTAACGGAAAGGAGGTTCCCAGATGGGAACACTTGCAGGCGCAGTTGTCGTAGTCACGGGTTCGGCCAGGGGCATCGGGCGTGCTATCGCCGAGGAGGTCGGCCATGAGGGGGCCAAAGTAGTCGTCAACTACTCGAAGAGCAAGGAGGCTGCTGAGGACCTGGTAGCCCAGCTGCGCCAGAACGGATCCCCAGAAGCAGTCGCGATTCAAGCCGATGTGTCGGATCCCGCACAGGCAGCCAAACTGATTGAAGAGACGATTAGCCGCTTTGGCCGCATCGACGTGCTGGTCAATAATGCAGGGATCAATGTTGATCGCTCGATGAAGAATATGTCCACCGAGGACTGGGAGAAGGTCATCCAGTTGGACTTGAACGGCACATTCTACACGGTGAAAGCGGCGCTGCCCTACTTCTTGCAGCAGAAGAGCGGCAAAATCATCAACATCACTTCGGCCAATGGCCAGATGCCCAGCTTCGGCCAGTCCAACTATTGCGCCGCCAAAGCGGGTATTATTGGCTTCACCAGAACGGCAGCCCTGGAGTTGGCCCGCTCCAACATCACGGTCAACGCGATCGCTCCGGGGTATATCGGAACCGAAATGGTGATGTCGATTCCCGAGAAGCAGAAGGAGACGCTGTTAGCGCGGGTACCGCTCGGTCGGGTCGGTACGCCTCAGGAGGTAGCTCGTGCGGTGCGCTACCTCGTCGTCGATGGAGATTATTATACGGGTGCGACGCTGAGCATGAATGGTGGGATGTACATGGACTAAGCGTCCTGCAGAGGTGGAGCAGTGGGGAAGTCGATAACCGCCGGTTGGTTCTGCCAAGAATCGGGGGGCTTGACACACGAAGATGCTGGGGAAGCGAAGCCGTGTAGAGTAGGGGCGGGACTTACCTCCGCCTTGGGCCCTTGCGGTTGCCCTGGAAGCCATCCCCCGATGTTGGGTGGAACCGATTGAAGTCGTCGTAGTCAGACATGTAACACTGAATGTAAAAAGAGAAACAGAAAGGAAAGTAATGAACATGGTACAACGAGAAGTCGTCGTCCTGAGCGGCGTGCGCACGGCCATTGGAGACTTTGGCGGGGGCTTGAAGGACAAGCCACCGACTGAACTGGGTGCCGCTGTGGTGCGCGAGGCCGTCAAGCGGGCAGGCATCCAACCCGAAGAGGTGGAACACGTGGTCTTTGGCAGCGTGATCCATACCGATGTGCATGATATGTATCTCGCTCGCGTGGCCGCCGTCAACGGTGGCATTCCCGTCGAGACCCCGGCCCTCACGCTCAACCGCTTGTGTGGCAGTGGCCTGCAAGCCATTGTTTCGGCAGCCCAGACCATTTATCTGGGTGATGCGACAGTGGCGATAGGTGGAGGAGCCGAAGTGATGAGCCGCAGCCAATACTGGGTGCCAGGCGCACGCTGGGGTCAGCGCATGGGCGATGGAAAGTTGATCGATGCGATGATGGGAGGCCTGAGCGATCCGTTTGATGATTGTCATATGGGCGTGACCGCCGAGAACGTCGCGGAGAAGTGGGGCATCACTCGCCAGCAGCAGGACGAGCTGGCGCTCCAGAGCCACCAGCGGGCGGCAGCCGCCATCGCAGCCGGCTACTTCAAGGAGCAAATCCTGCCGATTGAAAGCAAGGTCAGGGGACAGACGGTGGTCTTCGATACCGATGAGCATCCCAGGGCGGAGACGACCTTGGAGAAGCTAGCGAAATTGCGTCCGGCTTTCAAAGGGGATGGCAGCGTGACCGCGGGCAATGCCTCGGGCATCAATGACGCAGCCGCGGCGGTGGTGCTGATGGAGGGAAGCCTCGCCCAGCAGCGTGGACTGCGACCCCTGGGGCGGCTGGTCGCCTATGCCCATGCCGGGGTAGATCCGAAATACATGGGCATCGGACCAGTCCCAGCAGTGAGGAAGGTGCTCGAACGGGCCAACCTGGCCATCAAAGACATGGATGTGATCGAACTCAATGAAGCCTTTGCTGCCCAGGCGCTGGCCGTCATGCGGGACTTGGACCTGCCGCCGGATCGCACCAATCCGAACGGGAGTGGCATCTCGCTTGGTCACCCCGTTGGGGCGACGGGCTGCATCTTGACAGTGAAGGCCCTCTACGAACTCCGGCGCATTGGTGGTAGATATGGACTGGTCACTATGTGCATCGGTGGAGGTCAGGGCATCGCGGCTATCTACGAAGCGATGTAAGCTCGCAGATTGAGTTGAGCAGACGGTCGTCGACCCTTCGGGTGGCTCGGTAGAAGTAGAGTGGGTGACGACCGCCGTTCTTTTAGGACGAAGTCTTTTTTTATTCAATCACCACGACTCCCTCTCTTGACAAACATAGCGTTTATCTTTTATATGCATATACATGTTGTAAAATATGATGCTGGTTCTGTAGACGATGAGGGGTCTACACACAACTGGAGGAAAAGTATGAGCCACAACGTTAGAAATTTTGCACCGCTGCCTCAGATAGGAATGCAGAGTACGCTTTCTCGCACCATTACCGAGGAGGACATCTTACTCTTCGCCCAGGCAAGCGGTGATCGTAATCCTATCCATCTAGATCCAGAGTACGCAAAGGGGACGATCTTTGGAAAACGTATCGCCCACGGTTCCTTGACAGCATCGCTGATCTCTTCGGTATTAGGTAATGATCTGCCTGGCCCAGGCACGATCTATCTGGAACAAACGTTGAAATTTCTCGCGCCTGTTTACATTGGTGACACCATCACAGTTAAAGTCGAGGTAGTTGCCGTGCGTGAAGATAAGCGTATCGTTATCCTCCAGACCGACTGTACCAATCAATCAAATACCCTGGTTTTGAGCGGCCAAGCAACAGTGAAATATATGAAAGAAGTTGGCGCGCCTACAGACGAACGCAAAGCAGAGTCTCAAGGAAGATAAAGTCATGGAAGAAGCGGTTATCCTCTCAGCAGTGCGTACTCCAATCGGACGCTATAGTGGAAGCCTCAAAGATGTGCGCCCGGATGATCTTGCTGCGTTGGCGATTGCTGAAGCGGTGCGGCGAGCAAATATTGATGCAGGAAGTATCGAAGATATCATCCTGGGTTGCGCCAACCAGGCTGGCGAGGATAATCGTAACGTGGCGCGTATGGCATTGTTGCTTGCTGGCCTGCCTATTGAGGTTGCTGGTCAGACCGTGAACCGGCTCTGTGGCTCAGGCTTGCAAGCTGTCAATAGCGCAGCGCAGGCGATACAAACCGGGGCTGGCGATACCTTTGTGGCTGGAGGCGTCGAGAGCATGACCCGTGCGCCATTTGTACTTGGTAAGGCTGACAGCGCCTTCAGTCGCGCTATGAACCTGCAAGATACTACCCTGGGCTGGCGTTTCGTTAATCCCCGTTTGTCTGCGATGCATTACCCTTATAATATGGGCGAAACGGCGGAGAATGTTGCTGAACAGACAAAGATTAGCCGGGCAGAACAGGATGCCTATGCGCTCGAGAGCCATCAACGAGCCGTTGCTGCGCAGCAGGCAGGTCGTTTCACTGAGGAAATTGTTCCGGTGTCTATTCCTCAGAAAAAGGGCGAAGCAGTGGTAGTCAGGTTGGATGAGCAACCGCGTCCTGATACAACGCTCGAAAAACTTGCGGCTCTGAAACCAGCCTTTCGTAAAGATGGGAGTGTGACCGCTGGCAACTCTTCTGGTATTAACGATGGCGCGGCGGCCCTGGTGCTGATGGCTCGCAGTCACGCCCAGGAACTGGGATTGACCCCTCGCGCCCGTATTGTGGCGTCAGCCGTAGCAGGCGTTGACCCGGCCTACATGGGATTAGGTCCCATTCCAGCTACACGTAAGGTATTGCAACGCGCGGGACTCAGCATCAGGGATATCGATTTGATCGAACTGAACGAAGCTTTTGCCGTGCAGGTATTGCAGTGCGTGCGAGAACTGGAGATTGACGAGGAGAAGCTCAACGTCAATGGCGGGGCTATTGCGCTAGGGCACCCGTTAGGCTGTAGTGGCGCGCGCCTCGTTGTGACTTTGCTACATGAGTTAGAGCGACGAGGTGGTCGCTACGGTCTGGCAACGATGTGCATCGGTGTCGGGCAGGGTATTGCAACGATCATCGAGAGGCTGTAGTGGCGCAATTTATTGCGCCCGCTTGCTGTGCTTTTCACGCAACTGCCTCTCCATCGACAGCCGACCTGTACGCCTCCTCCAGCTTGGGCACTGTCTCATAATCCTGAATTTCTGATGGCGCGATCCAGCGCATCTCGGTGGCCTCCCAGTCCAGGGCAATGGCGTCTGGAGTTCGCACTTCGAAGAGAAAAGGATGGATATACCAGTGTCGCCCTATTGAAGCGTCTTCATGCTCGACAACTGCGCCCCGTTTGAGCATGCGCACCTGTTCGCGCTGCAAGCCCGTCTCCTCACGAATCTCGGTATAAGCTTGCTCATCCGGCGTCACACCCGTTTCGAGGAAACCGCTAATACCGGCCCAGCGAGCATTGTAACTGCCCACACGCTGGCTTCTTCGCACGATCAATATGCGAGGTTGATCCATATCGGTTCGTAAGAGAAAGCAGGAGACAACATGCGTTTGTCGTAACGACTGCTGAGGACTTTCTTTAGATTGATTGTGGTTCATTCTGTTCTCCCAGTATACTTATGATAATCAGGCTATCATCTTATGCTTGACAGCATAGACACTACTCCTATATAGTATGCTTGGCGAATAGCATACTTTTGGCGCTAAGCCATAGAGCATACCCATATGTTTATTATACTCCTTTACACCCTTAAAGGCCTGTTCGCTTTTACTATTGGAGGTAGGCCAACGTGCAGTCAACTGAAATCGTTATCGCCCTGGTTTTCCTGGTTTTTGGAGCCGGAGTTGCTCTCATTGCCGGATATCTCATCGGGACGACGCGAAATAAACAATACTTTGCAGAACGCTTGCGTGTTGAAAAGGAGGAAAGTGAGCAAAAGCTTATGGAACTCCAGGTGCAACAACGCGAGGCACTGCATGAAGCGCGCGACGAGACAGCGCGCTTTCGTTCAGCTATGGAACGAGACAATGCGGAGCGGCGAGCCGAGTTACAGCGGCAAGAACGTCGCTTGCAGCAAAAGGAAGAAGCGCTTGAACGCAAAATTGAGGCGCTGGAGCAGCGCGAACGTAAACTTGTAGCCCGTGAGCGTTCACTCGATCAAACGCAGGAGAATCTAGAAGTCATCAAACGCGAGCAACTCAAAGAACTTGAGCGCATCGCTCAACTCTCTGAGGAGCAAGCCAAAGAGGTCTTACTTACACGTATCGAAGATCAGGTGCGTGCAGAAGCGGCGCGCCGCATTCGCGTTATCGAAGAGGAGGCGCGCGAAGAGGCTGATGCGCGTGCGCGAGAGATCATCACCCTGGCAATTCAACGCTGCGCCTCAGACCAGGTTGCTGAGGCAGTCGTCTCCGTTGTACCATTGCCAAACGACGAAATGAAAGGGCGTATTATTGGACGCGAAGGGCGCAATATCCGTGCGTTGGAAGCAGCGACAGGTGTAGACCTGATCATTGATGATACGCCAGAAGCAGTGATTCTTTCAGGCTTCGACCCCGTGCGTCGTGAAGTGGCGCGACTTGCATTGACCAAGTTGATCATCGATGGGCGCATCCACCCGGCTCGGATTGAGGACGTTGTCGCCAAAGCCCGCCAGGAAGTGGATGCTATTGTGCGCGAGGAGGGCGAGCGGGCTGCGATGGAAGCAAATGTGCATGGCTTACAGCCAGAGTTGCTCAAAATCCTTGGACGGCTTCATTTCCGTACAAGTTATGGACAGAACGTACTCGCACATTCCGTCGAGGTCTCCATTCTCGCAGGGACCATTGCTCACGAGCTTGGAGCCGATGTGAATATATGTAAAACTGCGGCGCTCCTGCACGACATGGGCAAGGCTATCGACCAGGAAGTTGAGGGGCCTCATGCGATTATCGGTGGTGAGATAGCCCGTCGTTTCGGCAAATCGCCCAAGGTGATCCATGCAATGGTAGCCCACCATGCAACTGAATCCGAACCCCAGAGCCTGGAGGCGGCCATCGTACAGGCGGCTGATGCGATTTCAGCCGCTCGACCTGGCGCGCGTCGCGAAACCATTGACCTTTACATCAAGCGTTTAGAGGCGTTGGAACATATCGCAAACTCATTTACCGGCGTGGAAAAATCCTTCGCCATTCAGGCCGGCCGAGAAGTGCGTATTATCGTCAAGCCTGAAGAAATCGACGAGTTAGCTGCAAATCGCCTCGCCAGCGACATCGCTCATAAAATTGAAGAAAGTCTCGACTATCCTGGACAAATCAAAGTATGCGTAGTCCGCGAGACTCGCTCAATCGATTACGCCAGGTAGTCGAAGATTTACGTAGAATTGGAATAGTAGATGACCAACTATATCGACCTGCATACACATTCCACAGCTTCCGATGGCATTTACTCGCCAACCGAATTACTGCACAAAGCCAGGGAAATTGGGCTGCGAGTGCTGGCCTTGACCGACCACGATACCACCGGAGGACTGGAAGAGGCCGCGCAAGCGGCACGGACCTTAGATATCGAACTCATCCCTGGCATTGAACTCAACACTGATGTAAGCGGCGGGGAAGTACATGTACTTGGCTACTTCCCCGAATTCCAGCGCCCCGAATTTCAAGCTGTACTGAAAGTATTGCGTGATGCGCGCGAGCGGCGTGGGGAGCGCATGGTGGAACTATTGAATGAACAGGGCGTTACTATTTCCTGGGAACGTGTGCGTGAAATCGCTCAAGGCTCCGTGGGACGCCCACATGTCGCCAAGGCGCTCATGGAAGCAGGTTACGTACAAACCATCGGCGAGGCTTTTGATAAATATATCGGCAACGGTTGTTATGCGTATGTCCCTCGATACAAGCTCACTCCGGAAGATGCGGTGCATCTCATCGCCAGCGCAAACGGCTTACCCGTCATAGCTCATCCTCTCGAACTTCCAGGTCTGGATGAACTGCGTAACTGGCTGCCCGGTTTGTGTGAAGCTGGCATGGTGGGACTGGAAACATATTACGGACTTTACACACCTGAGAATGAGCGCGAACTCCTGGCATTAGCTCATAAATATAACCTGATTCCAACTGGCGGCAGCGATTTTCATGGCCCAGGCATGCACCCGACGCCTCTTGGTGGTCGTTATGTTCCATTCGAGGCAGTTGAACGCCTGAAAGCGGAGGCAGCGAAACGGCGTGGTAAGACACCTCCGCCGTTCAAACTGCCCCCACCCGTGCAAGAGAAATAAAAGACCATGTATTGAAATAGAACCCGAGGAACCGCAGGTTCCTCGGGTTCTATTTCAACTTCGTGCGTCACGGAGTCCCCTCTCTTCAGAGACGGGGAGGAAGTGACGCCGCCCGCAGGCGCACTCCCTGTCAGTGTCCAGTGATTTTGTCCTGTTAAGTGTCCAGTGATTTTGTCCTTTTGGGTTTCATCACAGGCTTGCGCCAGGGATGAGTAGCAGCTGGCCGTCGAGCCGCAGTTGGCTGATCTCCTGGACAGACATCCGACTCCCCAAGCTCAGCCGTGGAAGCTTGGTTGAGGAGCACCACGGCTGAGCTTGGGGTTGGGGAGCGCTCCGACGCTTCGTTGCCGCCCCGCGGCCCTGAGCGAGCACGCACCTGAGGAGCCTCCAACGGTGCTTCAGGTGTTGCCACGCAGCGTCCGGCATAGTGAACCGACAGATGCCCATCGAAGTGCTCGTGCACCTGGACGCGCGCCCTGGCATAGCTGCGACGCTGCGCATCAGGCAGCAGTTGCAGACGCTGCCTGGCAAAACTAATGGTGTTGTCTGCCGCCACGGTGCGTGGATACTTGAAGCAAAAGAGCTCCTCTGCTTGCAGCCTCTGTTGCAAGGGACGGTAGGCACTGCCCTCCTGAGCAGGGACGACCGCAAACTGCACGTTGAAGCGCGAAAGACGCGCTCGCCACGACCTGATTGGCCTGCTCCAAGGTGCTCGCCCCAGCGAGGCGCAGGTGCACCACTAGTCGCTCTTGTAAGGTGCCAAAAAGCCGTTCCACCCGCCCTTTGGCTTGTGGCGAGCGGGCGGCAATCGAAGTGATCTCGAGTTCTTCCGTACCGTCGTCCAAATTGGGTTGGGGCCTGTTTGCCTGCCAACTGCTCCTCCAGCGTATCAGCTTCTGTAGCCTTGCTGATTTGCTTGAAGATGCCATGCCGATCATGATAGAGCGCCAGAGGCTGTCCGTGCTGCATCAGCATCTGCTGTACCAACAAAAAGTAGCCGGCCGCATCTTCTTCCTCGCGGACACTGCCGCTGCAAGCTTGCCGGTGGCATCATCGATGGCGGCAAGCAAGGTGAGCCGAGGGCCTCGCTCCTCTAGCCAGGCATGCCGACTGCCATCGATCTGCACGAGCATGCCCTCTTGGGCATAGCGAGCACGACGGCGTCGATGCTGCCGTCGGCGCTGCTGTTTTGGAGAACCGATCCCTGCTGCCAGCAGAATGCGGCGCACACTCGTGCGCGAGAGGTGTATGCCATCATGCTCAGCCAACAGATCGCGCAGATGTTGGTAATTACATCCGGTATAGGTCGTCGTGGCCAACTGGATCACCTGGTGTCGTACCTCCTCGACTTCCCGCTTGTACCGGCTTCCTGCCTCGATTCCCATGGGCCAGCCGAGCCTCGCCTTCCTTTCGATACGCTGCACAGAGTCGTCTCACCTGTCGTTCTGACAGGCTGAGCAGCACGGCTGCTTCTGCTGCCGTGAGCTGTCCCACTAAGAGTCGATTCAGCACCAGCACTCGTTGCTGTTCTTGGGTGTTCAAGGTCACTGTCTCTTTCATAGAAGGACATTTTCCCTGCACACTTACACCCTGTCAAAATCATAGAACACTAACACCGCAGGCGCGGGTAGTGTATCCTTTGCTAAGGGTTGAGAGTGAGGAAGTCGAAGTAGAGAGCCTGAGAGATCTCCCACCAGGTCTGCTTCGACCACTGAGCATTGAGCCGCTTGACCTGGACATAGATGCTCACCTCAGCCCCTCTGAGACTGCCAAAGCAGCAGACTTGACGAAGCTTGCGCCGCAACTCGCGCTTGGTCCGCTCCAACAGGGAGGTGGTGCGGATGAGTTCTCGTGCCACCCCCTCCAAGGCATAGTAGGTAATGGTCTGCTCGCGCATCCCGTGCCAAGGTGGCAACCGTTTTGGGGGTGCGTGCTTGCCAGCTAGCGGCAAAGGCCGCCAAACGCACGCTCGCTTCAGGTGCACTCTCGACTTGATAGATGGCACTGGCCTGCTCCACAAGCTGTTTCCTCGTTTGCTTGTTCACGTCGCCTTTGAGTTCCTCTCGGCACTTCTCCGCCACATTGCGCAATTTATGAAAAATGCAGCGCTGCTCGACCACACGTGAGCCATAGACCAAGGCTACCGCCTCCCCTCATTCGCCACAGCCGTCCCTAATCACCGCTTGTAGTCCGTTCTCAGGTCGCACATCCTGTTCCCAGAGCCGATTGACCAACGTTTCCCACGCCGCTTTCCCCTCCCCATTGGCCACTTGCCAGTCCAGGATCTCACGTTTGCCACTGCCATCCGTCCATAAGCCCAGCGCGACGAGGATGACGACTTTCTTGCCAGTTCGTTTGTGCCGCTTGCGTCCGCGTTTGTCCACCTTGATGGTCTCTGTCTGCGTCTGCAGACGGAGCCAGATGCCATCGAATTGCACCACGGCAGGCACATCGGTGATAGGAGCACTCTGCGCTTGCTCAAGCAAGGGCTCGATCTGATTGATCCGCTCGTTGATGCTGCGTAATCCGACGCTGCTCTCCAGCGTGGCACTCCATTGCTTGCTCAACTGGCGCAGACTTTGGCACAGGCCAAGACCTATGAGCACCTGCTGATCCACATCGAGCCAAAAGCGTCGGTATTGCTCCAGGATCGTGTAAGTGCAGACCACATCGTGCCCACAGCGCTGACACTGAAGCCTCGGCACCTGCAATCCTTCCACCTGTCCCCACCCCGTCTCTAACGCACGACGATCATGGCCATCGCGCGTGAAGTGGTTGGCATC
>JBKPAZ010000050.1:0-47612 GCA_046726655.1 Chloroflexota bacterium | reverse complement strand
ATGTAAAAAATCTTGCGCTCAGCCTACTGCAATCCGTGTTTCAACATCCTCTCCCTCACCACCTCCATCGTCGGAATCCCCTTTATCCCCACATGCTCGATTGAAAGCGAGGCCACGCAATTCGCGAAATCCATGGCCTGGCGTGGGTCACCATGCCTGTATATATGGATGAGGAAGGCGGCGGCGAAGACATCGCCGGCCCCGGTGGGGTCAACTTCGCGTGCGGGATAGGCGGGGAAGCGCTCGGTAACACCGCGCTGAAAGAGGGTGGCGCCGTGCCAACTGTCGGTGGCGACCAGCAAGGGGACTTGCATGCTCCAGCGGGTCAAGATAGCATCGGCGTCAGCGCGATTGCCGTTGGCGAATGGGAGCAGGTCATCATGGCTCAGAATGAGAACGTCGAGGAGAGGCAGTATTTCTTCAGCGGCAGTCCAGGGAGTGGGCCAGACACGGCCATCGTCGTCCCAGCGGCGTAGCCAGCCCTGGGGAGTAGCTGCGATGATAGTCCCCTGGCGACGCGGAAAGAGTTTTACTAATGCTGGTGATAGTTCCTGATCAAGGGGGCCAAGTAGAATGATAGGCGCGTCACGCCACGATTCGGGCACGTTCTCAACCTGCAACAGGTCGGCTCTGGCTCGCAAATATTGAGTGCGAAAATCTTCATGATAGATATTGACAAAGGCAGTAGTAGCGGATGATTGATGCGCAGCCAGGCCGATTTCTGGTAAATGCGCAGGTAAGGCAGCGAGTAATTCGGAATCAGCACAGGTGACAATTGACGCGACTAATCCTAAACGATAGGCGGTCAGGGCAGCAAAAGTTACAGTGCCGCCAAGTGAGAATGTACCCTCGGGAAGGATGTCGCGTGTGACGTGCCCGATGGTTAAAAAGTCGGGTGCGGCGCTCTTTATGTGCTGGAGAATGAAAGGCATGAACCAATACTCTAACGGGCGGGACGCTTCAGGGAAATGACTACGCGGCGGGCGTCTCCCTCACCGATGCTTTCTGTGCTGATATCTTTACTGTCGGAGAGCGCAATATGAACAATGCGACGTTCGTGTGGAGGCATGGCCTCAAGCGCGATCGAACGGCGATAGTTGCGTACCTGTTGGGCAACGCGCAGGGCGAGCGAACGCAGGTTTTCCTCTCGGCGCTCGCGGTAATTTTCCGCGTCAATGATAATACGCATGCGATGCTTGGTACGGTGGCCAACAATCAGACTGACAAGGAGTTGCAGGGCGGACAACGTTTCGCCACGCCGCCCGATCAGCAAGCCCAGGTTCTCATTAATGCCCTGGATATTGAGTGTAAGCGGGTCAGTGGAGCGCACTTGAACCACGGCGCGGATATTCATGTACTGCAAAATGTGCTGTAAGACAGCAACGGTTATATCGACATCCTCGCTGCTGGGCGTCTCGACCTCCTGCATTTCGCCTTCCACGGCACTGACATCACCAAGGTCAGAAAGCATCTCTGAGGGGTATGTTACAGCTTTGGCGGGAGCGAAAGATGGAATTGGTTCCTGCTCGTCTAGCTCAGCTTCTTCATACTCTTCCTCCTCAAATTCCTCTCCTTCATCGAATACTTCTTCTTCCTCTTCGGCGAACTCTTCCTCATCAAACTCGCCCACTTCTTCCTCTTCGAGATATTCTTCTTCATCAGGGCCAAGTATGGCATCGGCCATTTGAGGTGTAATAATTACACTGGAAGAACCTGAACGAACGGTGACGCGCACACGAGCTTCTTTATTGCCTAAACCAAAGGTTCCACGAGACGGCTCTTGCAATACGGTTATTTCTACTTCTTCACGGCGTTTTTTTAGACTGGCCAGGGCTTGTAATACCGCATCATCAACACTTTTGCCACTTACCTCTATGCTTTCCACTGTTTTTGCCTCCCTTTATTTCGATCCCAGACGAGAAGCCGGCGCTTCAACTTATTAGTTTCGTGGGACATTTCTCTTTGGCGCATTACTACGACGGCGAGCCGATGCGCTGCTATTGCGCGGGCGACGTCGCGCGGACGATGAGCCATTCGCGGATGCATTTGACTTTGAGCTACCTTCTCCGCGACCATTACTATTTACGACCTCTGCTGTTGGCTCATTGGCTTTTTGCTGAAGTTGAGTTTCTTTTCGCTTATCGCCAGAAGATGTCTTACTACTACTATTACCTTTGCTCTCACGCTTCGGTAAGAGATTCTGAATAAAATCCGGCATGACAGCCAATGACCCCCAACCAGTCACGAAGTACTGCTGCACCATACTGAAGATCGAAGTAGTCGTCCAGTACAGCGCCAGGCCAGCAGCAAAATTCCAGGAGAAGAAGATGGTGATAACTGGCATGATATACTGCATAAGCTGCATCTGCTGCGTCATTGTATCTTTAGCGCCAGATCTGGTCCTGGGTTGAGACATACGCAACTGCAAAAACGTTGCCACACCGGCCAGTATTGGCAATAGAAATATGCCTTGGGCAGAATTGGTTTGGGCAAGGTTAATTGCTCCGCCAAACCAGGGCATTAATACGCTCGGCGGGGCAGTTAATTTGGGCAAGAATGGGTAGATAAAATTATTAATGGTAGCGAGTTCAGTAGCAGGAACTTTAGCAGCATTGAACACAAAACTCAACGCAAAGAACAGGCCGTAGAGGACAGGCAATTGAACCAGCAGGGGCAGACAACCCGCTGCCGGATTGACGCCATACTCTTTATAGATGGCCTGCATCGCCTGGTACTGTTCTTTCTGGTCCTTGTATTTCTTACGGACATCGGCGATCAATGGCTGAATGGCCTGGGTCGCCTTCGTCGATTTGAGTTGTTTGAGGGTAAGAGGAAACATTGCCAGACGAACAATCAACGTCAGGACAATGATTGACAGAGCCAAACTACCAAAGAGGTTATATAGCAACATTAGCACATTAAAGATTGGTTGTGTAAAGATAATTTGAAAGATCTCGCCTATCTGACCCACGAGCTATCTCCTGTCTTCCTCGATCTAGTCAGCCAGGCGTTCTGGGACTGGATCATACAGATTGCCATGATAAAATGGATGGCAACGTCCAATGCGTTTCACTGTTAACCATCCTCCACGAATAAAACCAAAACGTTGAATTGCCTCATAGCCGTATTGCGAGCATGAGGGTGTAAATCGACATGATGGAGGTAGTATCAACGACAGGGTGTTTTGATAAATGCGAATAAGAAAAAGCGCGATGTATTTCACTGTCGATGTCCTTTATGTTTCCTCAACAATGCGTTTCTACTCCTCAAGATTTGATGTGGCTTCAAGCAAGTGTGCCTTGCGCAACAGGGCTAACATGTCTTGTTTAAGTATGCGCAGATCAACTGAACTTGCCTCTTGCCTGGCACTTACTACAATATCTAATCCACCAGGAAGCCTGGGTAAAAAGACTCGCATAGCCTCACTTAGCAGTCGCTTCATATAATTACGATCGACAGCACGTTTTGAGATACGCTTGCTGATCACAAAACCTACACGTATTCTTGCTCCATCATTTGGCATCCATGCAAGGATAAGCAGCGGAGACATGATACTACGCCCCTGCTGCCTTACCCGCTGGAAGTCGCTATTTTTCCGCAGGCGTACTGCATGGTTGAGTGCCACAACTAAACTGTAAGTCTCCAGCGCCCTTTGGCGCGGCGGGCCTTGAGCACACGACGGCCGTTGCGGCTCGACATGCGCTTCATAAAGCCATGTTCACGTTTGCGCGGAATGCGCTTTGGTTGCCACGTACGTTTCATTGGACCCTTCTTTCTCCTCCACTTAGGATTCCTTGTAGATTATAGCGGTTATCCCTACAACCTGTCAATTGAAGGTCAGAAGGTAGGGCCACCTGTCGATATTATGCATTTTTGAAGCGCATGAGTACACGGCCAAGCTTGATTTCATCGCTGTCATGCAGAGGCGTCGGCGTTTTAGCCGTGAGCTTCTGCCGGTTGAGAAACGTGAAATTCGTACTGTTCTCGTCTTCTAGCATGTACTGGCCGTTCTCGACAAAAATGCGAGCATGCATTCGCGAGACGCCGCCCTCTTCTCCCCCATGCGGAGTCAGGTCCACATCTGGAAAGATATTGCTGACAGCATCCTCGCGCCCAATCAGGACATTATCTTTGCCGCTTAAGTCGAACTCCTGGCTATCGGCTTCAACGATCAGCCGCGCACTCAGTGCTGCCGGAGCGGGAGACATTACAGGGGCAGCGGGTACCGCAGGCGCCGCCTGCGCAGGAGCCACAGTCGCGGCAGCAGTTGCGCCGAGCATACTGCCACAGTTTGAGCAGAAAGATTCACCTGCTGGATTGAGTGCCCCACATGAAGGGCAGACCTCGCTACCAGCCGGGGCAGCTGCAACTGATGGCGCGGGTTGGGGAGCGGCAGTTACCGCCACCGGAGCGGCGCCAGACAACGGCTCGCCGCATTCATCACAAAATGCAGAACCATCGGGATTTTCATGACCTAAGGAACACTGTACTGTCATGGTTCTCTATCCTCCTAAAACAATTCTATCTATCTAGCTCGCCGGGAGCCAGGGATTCGATGGGCACCCACGCGGGATGCTATTACGGTACGATATCGTCCAGGCGTTGCGTTAACTTGCGTGTCTTATTGCCAATCGATTTTACCTGCTCTTGCGAGATCTGCTGCCCCTGGCTAATTTGTTCAAGGGCAGCCTGCGTCTCTTCATCAAGCACACGGGTCACGTTGGGCGCGAGGCGAGTTGTTGCTTTGCCGGTACGCTTGTACTCTTCCAGAACACGGGTCACCAGGCGATGAGCATTGGCTTTTTCAGCAAAGTTCATTACGTAGGCATTCACAGGAGCCGCCTGATTCGCATCCGTTGTGAAGGTCACTTTGATATCATCGCGCAACTTCTCGCCTTCAACGTTGACGATGGGAACATCGTAGGAGAGTTCGGCCTGCGCAATGCGGAAGAGACCGGCCGGGCGTGGGTCAATCATCAACTCTACCAGTACCGACTGTGGTTTGTCCTTCTCCAGATCGCCCAATGGGATCACTACCTGGCGATCTGAAAGCACAGATTGGCCAAGATCGCTGATAATCGGGAGAACTTTGACTGCTTTCTTGGCCGAAACGCCCACTGGCAGCCGCAAGATCAGCGTGGCATTGCGAATGGCTACATCCACAGCGCTTTGTAACTGCTGCTCGAAGATGGTCAGAGCGTCTGTCGCATTGCGAATGAACTCCGCCGGCATACCTCCACTGAGTTGTCCGATGGTATCCAGCAGTTCTTCATCCCAGTCAGCGCCAATACCTAACGGATAGATGGAAATGCCAGCAGCGGTGGCGTCCCTGGCAAGCTGGCGACAGCGATCTGAGTCACCATACGTGACACCATCAGTTAGTAGAATCATACGATTGACAGCATTGGGAATGTGCCAGCGACGCAGTTCATTAAGTCCCTGGATCATACCCAGAGACATCGTAGTGCCACCAGCATCACGAATCTGGTCGATAGCCGCTTTCATGCCAGGCTTATCATTAGCCGGCATGGAGGGAATAATAACTTGCGATGTATCGTCGAAAATGACCACTGAGACATAGTCGGTCGGCTCCAGGCGATCGATCACCATCTTGACCGCTTCTTTGACATTCTTGAGTTTAGCACCTTTCATGGAGCCAGAATGGTCAAGCACCAGGGCAAAATTCAGTGGCATGCGCACCTGGGCCATCATTTCGGTTGGCCTGGCTTCTACAAGAACATACGCCACCTGGCTACCCCCAGTAACTGGCATGAAGTCTTTTCCGACCTGGTGCGCCAGTGTTACCTCACCGGGCATGTTATATAAACTCCTTTCGTATTGGCTCAACTTAGTATATCATAATGAGCAATTTAGTGCACAAAGACGAGGACGGCGCTAATATTGTCTTCTCCTCCATTCGCATTGGCCGCCTCGATAAATTGTGCGCAGGCGGTTTCCGGGTCTGGCGCATTATCCAGAATACTTTCAATCTGAGGGTTGCGCACCATTTCCCACAAACCATCAGAACAACTTAGCAAGATATCACCAGGATGGAGCTGCTGTTTAAAGATGTCGATTTGAACATTCGGTTTATCTCCCAGGCTACGGAAAATCTGGCTGCGCTGCGGATGGGTATAGACATCATCTGGCTCAATCAAGCCACCTGCAACCAGTTGTCCCACCAGAGAATGATCGGTCGTCAGTTGATACAGTTGTTTACCACGCAACATGTAGGTGCGACTATCCCCTACATTGAGAACATACGCATGCTCACCCACTACCATAAAACCTGTGATGGTCGAACCCATATCGGTTTTGTCAAGCTGGTTCTTCTGGCAGAGAGCCGTATTTGCGTCTTCGATCGTGTCATGCAGGAGGGCCACCAATGCATCTTCGTCGAACGGCATGGTGTGTTCTCCATCCTTCTCAGTTGTCAGCGGTGCGCCCAGCAATTCACGCACCATGCGTTCTGCGATGATATTGATGGTCATGCGGCTGGCAACCTGACCATTATCATGGCCACCCAGGCCATCGGCAACGATAAAGACCCCTGATGGGGTTGACATCGACTCGTGTACACGCTGGAGTAGCAACACAAGGGTGCTATCCTCGTTTGGCTCGCTACGCCGCACATCGCCGGCATCGGAGTTAGATGCAGCGAGCAACTGAACGCCGTTAGGGAATGGGCTTTGCTCCATCTGCGGCTGTTCAATCATATACGTATGGCCCTGCTCAATAAACGTATTCACGATCACCCCTTGCAGCACGTGCGAATCTTCTATATGCCCCTCTGTCTCTTTGCTACCCTGCTCGGTCGAGTACTCGTGCATGATATACGGCATATCGAGCATGCTTGCGCCGCAGTTCATACAGAATTCGTCTCCTTCGGCATTTTGCTCTGACCCACAGTTCCAACAGTGCTGATAGCCCCCGTGGTCGATCACCTGGTAAATATGCTCCTGCGGACTCTCGCTTATGACCTGCGTAATTTCATAGCGCTCGAGCAGGTTCGTACCAATGGATAGGAGCGGGAAACCGTTTGTCGATGCAGCCGTCTCAGGCTGTTCAGATGGCTCCTGCATAGCTTCACTCTTTTCTAGTTCAGACGTAACTTCTGCAGCCTCTGGCTCAACTGCTTTATTTACCCCCGCTGTCTCATCAACTTCAACGCTCACCGCTTCGCCTGTGCCGGTCGTTTCCGTGAAGGTTGTTGACCCTTCAGCCTGCGGCGGTGGCAGGGGAGGCACAATATCCCCCGTATCGTTTGCTAAGGGTAGATCCGTGGCGGTTGGAGCATCGGCAACATCTGCAGCATCAGCAGCCTGCGATGGCTCAAGTGGTAAAGGGGTAGCAGCTTGAATATCCGCAATATCCGCCGGCGCTGTAGATTGGCCTGGAGGCATTTCACCTTCCGGGGCAGCTGCCAGGGGTACTCCATTACGTTCCAACTGTTGTTGCCAGCGGCGGCTATGGTAAGCAATCATCTTTTCGGGAGTAAGGATAAGTGTTGGCTCAAGACTGAGATCGTCTGCTTCCTCACCCACAGTATATTCAGGTTCTTGAACTCCGACCTTCTCCTGCACAGACAAGGCTGTACCGTCTTCCTGTTTTGAAGTGAGGGTGGTGGGAACTTGATCGCTTAAGACAGTTCCAGGAGTGGGCGCTAGTTGTGAATGAAATGGCTGCCCACAACTTTTGCAAAATTTTGCGTCATCACGATTTGGTGTATTACACGCCGGACAGATCATCCTGCCCTCCTTTTAAACTAGAATTGTTTTTGTAAACGGTTGGCTTCGACATTATTCGGATTACGCTGCAGGGCTTCGCGAACCATTTGCCGTGCTTCGGCTTTCTTATTCGTCTTCAGATAGCAGCTTGCCATGGCGCTGTAAATGTCAGATTCGTCAAAATTCCACTGTCGCGCTTGCTCTAGTGCGCTGAGAGCTAATTTCCACTCTCTGGCCTTCATATGCGCACGTCCCAACTCATACCAACCCTCCCACATAGATGGATCGCGCTGCGTGACCTGGCGCAAGACGCTGATAGCTGCCTGGGCCTGGTTCATCCTGATATACAGGCGACCAAGCGCCGCAAGAATGAGGGTATGATCAGGGTTAATTTTGAGACCTTCCAGGAAATAGGCCTCAGCTTCCCGGTCATAGAGCTGATCCATGGCTACCGTGCCAAGCTGATAATAAATAGCGGAGTCCTGTGGAGCATAGCGAAGCGCTTTCTTGAATGCGTTGATGGCATTGGTATAGAGCGCAAGGTCATGATAGGTCATGCCTAACTGGAAGTAGGCATCGAGAGCATCCTGTTTCAGGGCAACAGCTTGCTCAAATTGTTCGGCAGCGAGCTTCATATTTTCGGTGAACAGGTTCTTATCTTTGTCTTTGACTGATTGTCCGTACTGGCGATAAGCACGACCAAGATTATACAGGGCATCGTACGACCTGTTCCCCGGAACCTGGGCCATCTTGAACTGGTTGATAGCTTCTGCATAGTTCTTGCTATTCAAGAATTGCAGCCCCAACCGATTTGCTGCCTGTGGATCACCCACTTGCGCAACATTGACTGCAACACGAGAAGCTTGAACGACCGGCTGAACTGGTCTGGGAGGAAGCGTTGCTTTCGATCCGGCCTGCGCAGCGACTCGCGGTGGTACAGCGATAGCGCCCTGGATGAGCGGCTGGCCATCGCGCTTACAGAACTTTGCGCCTGGGCGATTGCGATAGCCGCATTTTGGACAGACCAACTCGCCCCTGGGCACCAGGATGGTTGCATTGGGAGAGATAGCCTGAATCTGCACCGTAGCCGGGGCAGCGCTATTTGGTAGGCAGTGCTGCAAGGCCACTCGCATGGCTTCAGCACTCTGAAAACGATTGGCAGGCTCCTGTTGCATCGCCTTGATGATCACCTGCTCGACCGGGCAGACAACTCTGTTGCCAATTTGTACAGTACGCAAACGAGGATTTTTCGCTAAGATACTGCCGGATGGAGGTGTCTGGATGGGCTCCGGCTCATGATTGGTCAGTAAGTGATACATTGTAGCACCCAGTGAATAGATGTCGGAGCGAGCATCCGTCTGCACCAATTTCCCTGGATTCTGCGCGGAACGTTTTTGCCCTGGAGCGGTAATCGACCCAAGATGTTCAGGTGAAGCATACGAGATCGTACCCAGGTTCTCCGTATTTGTGCGCTTATTGGGATCGAACTTACGCGCAATACCAAAGTCGATCAGTTGCACGTTGCCATCAGGCGTCACCATCACATTGCCAGGCTTGAGATCACGCAGGATAATAGGAGGTGTACGGGAGTGAATATAACTCAACGCTTCGCAGACCTGCATCATCCAGTGAATGACCTGGTCTTCGTCTAATGGCGCTTTACTGTCCTCGAGTATTTTTTCCAGGCTGCGGCCAGGCACAAACTCCATGACAAAGTAGTAATTCCCCCGCTCCTGGAAACTCAGGATCAAGGAGGGAATACGCGGGTGCTTGAGATTAAACAACAAGTCAATCTCTTTATCGAAGCGCTCGATGGCGGATTTGCGTTCTTCCGCAGCTGTGCTGGGGTTGATGAGCAGTTCTTTCACCGCCCGGAAGTAGCCAGGCTTACCGACCTGCTCAACTTTATAGACGGTTCCCATGCCCCCTTCGCCTAACACCTGCACAATTTTGAATTTTCCATCCAGGATCGTACCTAATGGGAGTGACATACGACGGTCCTTATCAATCGTCTCGACCTGCTTAGTTAGTGTATCTGTACGAGAACAGCAGTGATATTATCTTCACCGCCATTGGCATTAGCCAGGTCTATCAAGATATCGCAGATCTTCTGGGCTTCACTATTTTCTTTGAGCACTTTAAGCAAGTCCTCGTTGCGCACCATTTCCCACAAACCATCGGAGCAGAGCAACAAACTATCACCAGCACGCAGAGATGTATGAAAAACATCCGGGTCAACACTTTTGTGCCCTGCTCCCAGCGAGCGATAGATTAAATTGCGTTGTGGATGGGAGTAGATATCATCTGGCTCAATCTGTTTTGCTTCCACCAGCCTGTATACCAGGGAATGATCTTTTGTCAGGGGTTCGAGTGTGCCATCGCGGTAAAGATAGGTGCGACTATCGCCTATATTGGCAATAAACGCCTCGTCGTCCTGAACGAGCGCGGTAGTCACAGTGCAGCCTAGCCCACGAGCGGAAGATTGCTCTTCGCCATAGTTGAGAATGGCTTTGTTTGCCTGGCGGATAGCAGCTTTGAGTTGGTCCGCAACATTCTTCGTAAGTGGTGTCTCCGGCAACTTGCGGGTTTTGCGATGCTTTGCAGTTTGCTCCTCGATTTGTGCGGGATTCAATTTGATTGTCTCTTGTTCACTTAGTGGCGCTAGTTTGACCGTGGGTTGCTCAGATACAGGCACCAGGAAGCTTTTCAGGGCCTCACTGATCTTTTGCACGGCAAGTTTACTCGCCACTTCACCCGCCTGATAGCCACCCATACCGTCAGCAACTATAAAGAGGCCTCGACCACCATCTTCTGAGATGCGCAAATACGGACTATCTTCGTTTTGTTCGCGTTGTTTCCCCACATCAGTTTTATAAGCACCAGTAAGTTTTATGGACATCGGTTTTTCCTCACAGCAACGATTTTTTTATCGTCTTTTATTACGTTCAATATAACATATAGGAGTATATGTGACAATTCATATGATCTGGCTTTATAAGGCTTGTGATTGCTTCTGGGAGGTTTTCTCGCCGGAGAGGGACATTCGCAAACCCATAAGTATTATTGATTGATCTAATCTAGTAAATATACGAGGTAAGGCTGAAAAGGTTGTGTGACAACTCCCCACGGCTAAAGCAGTGGCCCTCTTGCTGCATTCTAGTAGAAGTCCACGAAAGGGCACGGGCACGATACCCACGTAGAGATCTCCCGCCCATCCAATGATTACGCATCAGGAGGAGCCACGTTGGAGGCGCTCAATGATGTCTTTGAGCCTGCGGGTTTCGACCGCGTGCTGATCGCGCAGGCGCGTCATCTCTTGCTCCAGTTCAAGCTGCATCTGCTCCATGCGATCTTTCATGTGTAGAATAGTTTCAACGCCCGCTAGATTGACGCCAAGGTCCCGCATCAAGCGGCGAATATGCATCACTCGTTCAATGTCACGGTCCGAATAGAGACGTGGGCTATGCGGGCTATTGCCCTTGCGTGCCGGTGAGATCAACCCAAGGCGCTCATAGTGGCGCAATGTCTGCTCATGGACTTCGGCTTTAACGGCTGCAACACTTATGACATACCAGGCACCGTCGTCTTTCTCGGCCACAACAAATCCCTCCTTCTCATTACGAGTGAACCTTGCTGCCCCGGCTGCGTGCCAGTTGCTCAAACAAGCTGCGCTCAGCCTCGGTGAGACCCATTGGTAGTACGACTTTGACACGAGCAAAGAGGTTACCATTGCCTTCGCTGCGCAAGCGAGGCATACCCTTATTCGCCAGTCGGAACAAGCGACCATTCTGGGTCTCTGGCGGAACAGTCAGTACGAGTTTGCGCCCATCAGGGGTTGGCACAGGGACTTCTCCCCCTAGCATCACTGTGACCAGGTCGACATCTATATCGGCATACAGATCATCGCCTTTACGTTCGTAAAGTTGATCGGGTTTGAGACTGATTACCAGATAGAGATCTCCGCGAGGGCCACCACCGCTACCTGGCTGCCCTTCGCCTGCTACACGAATTTTAGAACCATTATCAACTCCTGCCGGTATCTTGACCTGGATGCGCTTACTACGAGCAAGCATGCCCATCCCACTGCAATTGGTACAAGATTTGCCAGCGACGACCCTCGTTCCACGACAGATCGGACAGGGCTCTGTTGACTGGATGTTGAACGTGCGCATTCCTCCAGTATACGCCTCCTGCAGTGTTACCTCAACATGTTGCTCAATGTCTTCACCAGCACGCCTGTTTGCGGCTGTGGTACGACCAAAAAGGGCCTCGAAGAAGTCGGAAAACCCTGTAGCTGAATCATTGTTTAGGGGCGAGCCACGATAATTGGAGTAACTCCTACCGGTACCAGAAGGGAAGCCAAATTGGTCCTGCCAATTTGGGCCTAACGTATCATACTTACGTCGTTTGTCAGCATCAGAGAGCACTTCGTAGGCCTCATTAATCTCCTTGAATTTCCCTTCTGACCTCTTATCGCCAGGATTTACATCAGGATGATATTTGCGAGCCAGCTTGCGAAAGGCTTTTTTGATGTCTTCTGCGCTGGCAGTTTTTGAAACACCCAGCACTTTGTAATAATCTTTGTATTCCATTACTCGCCCCT
Source organism: Chloroflexota bacterium (assembly GCA_046726655.1). Classification (GTDB taxonomy): domain Bacteria; phylum Chloroflexota; class Ktedonobacteria; order Ktedonobacterales; family Ktedonobacteraceae; genus DATMNR01. The sequence continues at coordinate 35,282 of JBKPAZ010000050.1, read as the reverse complement.
CTTTGTGGGGTTCTCCGTCCTTTGGGGGATTTGGGGAGAGTGGGGGTATCACCCTCATTCCCTCTCAGGGCTACGTGCCGGATTCCCCCGGCACTGTACCCTAAGAACCTCGTTTTATCTCACAGGATGGGAACTCTATTCTTGTGCTTGCTTGTTTCCTGCGCTTACTTTGACACGAGCCGGACGTAAGGTCTCGTCACCTAATTTATAGCCTTTGAGCACTTCTTCAATAATTGTGCCTTCAGGTTGATCGCTATCCTCAACAGCTTCTATCGCTTCATGCACATACGGGTCGAACGCTTCTCCAACGGTGGGAACGGGCGTTAACCCCTCGCCACGCATTACTTCGTTCATTTGCCACATGACCATACGCAGCGCTTGCTGCAACCCCTGACGATCCATCGTATCTTGATAGGCCAGCGCTCGCTCGACGTTATCCATCACGCCGAGTATTTTCTGAAACAGTGCCTTTTTCTCACGCTGTACACGATCTGCTGCAATACGCTCCTGCCGCTTGCGGAAGTTTTCCATCTCGGCACGTTCGCGCAGGTATTTATTCCAGTTTTCAGCCGCCTCCTGTCGGGCTTGCTCGAGTTGTGTTTCCAACTCGGTAATGCGATCGGCCTCCGTAGAGGGTGAACCTTCCTCTATCACTTGCCCTTCCTGTATCTCCTGGGACTCTTCCATATCGAACCTTTTCTCCTTGAGTGAGCTCTATCAACACTAGTGTTGTTTCTGAGTTTTATTGTCCTTACAGTATAAAGTTTGAGTCAAGGTCTGTCAAGTTTTTTGTGGCGTTTCCGGATGCGCCTGCGCGTCATACTCCACTTCTTCTTCGCTCACTTGTTCAGTTTCGCTCCAGCGCTCACCGCGCTCCAGGAGGATGGGACTGAAGAGGGTGGTTTGCTTGACACAAATACGCTCGCGCTTCCAGAGTTCCAGTACAGCGAGAAAGGTGACGATCATTACCAGGCGGGAACGTTCGTTTTCAAGCAGTTCGGAGAGATGGACACTGGAGCGCACGCGTAGTAATGCCACGATTTCAGCGATACGTTCACTTACACGCACATGCGCCATGGGTATGAGGATATCACTGTTTGCCTCATCTTTTGCATGTAATTCGAGCAAACGTTGGAAAGCCGATGCCAGAGTATCAATCTCCAGACCCAGCAGTGTTGGGGGCGACCAGGCCAATTGGGCCTCAATACCTGCGAGCAGGCCAGAACGTCCAAAGGTCTGCAAGCCCGCCTCTTCGCGGAGACGTAGATAACCAGCGATCTCCTTCGCCAATTTGTATTCGAGCAGATGCGAACGCAGTTCGTCCGCCATAGCAGCGGCGCTCTCCATCTCACCCATCATCGCTTCTTTAGAGGTATGTGGTAAGAGACTCTGCGATTTGACGTAGAGGAGGCGAGCCGCGATGGAGATGAAAGCGGCCATGTTGGCCAGGGGCATGCTGTAGGGTTCCTGCCATTGCTGGAGATAGGCCAGATACTGGTCGGTTACAGCCACAAGGGAAATGGTAGTAATCTCCATCTGTCGCTTTTCAATCAGATGCAGTAAGAGGTCGAGCGGCCCCTCGAAAACGGGCAGGTGAACAACGTAGCGGGCTGGTTGGTTGTGACCATTCGCTTCCACTACTTCATCACTGTAGGAATATTCCTCGCGGATGCCTTCTTCTGTTTGATCGATCATACACTACACAGCCTCATCTACCAGATGTAACTCAGCAGCCGGACCGCCGGGCTGGTGATGCGTGCGAATATAGAGAACAGCTTTTTCCGACAGTCCACAAGCAGCGGACAGTTCCGCCCCAATTTCTGCATGCCACCAGGCATTGCTGAGGGAACGCCGCCAAGCTGGTATCGTTTTACCCCTATAAGGATAAACGATCCATCTCTTCAAGAGTCGCGGCGCAAATACCTTGCCCAGGACAATTGCTGGCCGTGTCCAGAAAGGGACACGGCCCTGAGCCTTGCCAACATCATGTAACAGTGCCGCTGCAAGCAAATCTTTGTCTACACAACCTCGCGCAAGTAGACCCTGACAAACTCTGAGAGAGTGCCGTTGATCGGCAGCAGACATCGTTTGAAAAAGAGGCAGCGCTGAGGCCGGAAGCCATTGCGTTACTTGCAAGTATTCTTCAGCCGAAAGCGGGGCCACGAAACCGAGTTGTTGATGTACCTGCCAGAGACGATAAACAATCGTATGCAATCATACCCTCATTAGATCCAGTGCAGTACCAGTCATCTAAATTGTGTACAACACAAGAATACCAGCAGGAGCGATACCAGAGGCGAGACCAATTAAATTCAAGGAACCCAGCAGAATGTACTGTGGAATATGAAAAATGAAAAGACTGCCAAGTCCCGATATTTGTCCCAGGAAAGGCAACAAAAACAGGACCGCAAGGATAATAAACGGACCATACTGAGCGGATTTAGCGAACTGCACCGCCTGGCGGCTAGGTAGTAATGTATAAACAATCTGATACCCATCGAGCGGGTAGAGTGGGACGAGATTAAAGATCGCCAGGCAGATATTGACACTTGCAAAGACTGTTACCAGTTGCAATATGCGCGCTGTAAAAGCATTGTTAAGTAGAGTCAGGGGAAGGAAATGCAGCAAGAATGCGATAAGCAATCCTGTAATCAAACTAATGAAGATGCCACCCAGGGTCACTAACAAGGTGCCAACATTTGGTCCACCACGCAGTTTCCAGGGATCAACTTTAACAGGCTTTCCCCAGCCCAGGCCTACCGGACCAGCAGCAGCCGGGAAAAAAGCCAGTATTGCGCACAGGAGTGTTCCCACGGGATCGATATGCGCAGGCAAGCTAAGGCTAAGCCGACCCTCTTTGCGGGGAGTAGGATCGCCTAACAGGGTGGCCACCAGGGAATGACCAAATTCATGAATGATCACCGCCACTAAGAATGAGCCAATAATCATCAACGCCAGTACAACATTGATTGCGTTTGGGGGCATAACTCTCTAACCTCACATTGCGACATTCATATATGAATGTCTGATATTACAAGAGACACCTATAGAAGGCGCCCCAACAGTTATACTAGATTTATCTCCATGCCTTCAGACGCAGAATACGTATTCGCAAAGCGTGATTGGGCTTCCGCTTGCATAGCGTCCAGCTTATTGTCGTCGTAGGTCGGTTCGTGATGAAACAGGATCAACTTGCGAACCTGAGCCGAGTTAGCCACTTCCGTCGCCATCTCGATAGTGCTGTGACCAAATCCCTGTTTGGCCTTATGATACTCATCGGGTGTGTACTGAGCATCGTGTATGAGCAAATCAGCCCCCTCTACAAACTCAAGAAAACCTGGATCACACTGTTCTCGCCATTCTACGTCTGTGGCAAAGACCAGCCTCCGGCCGGCGTACTCGATGCGATAAATCACCGCGCCATCCAGGGGATGGCTGTTTGTCAGCCTGGCAACGACTCGTATTTCGGCTTCTGTTACACCCTCACCATCATTGATGACGGTCGGTTCGATATCGCCATCGCTCCAGATGATTTGCTCCTGTTCAGTGATTGTGTGAAACGTGCGATGCGACGGTAAACTGCGCATATCTACTGGAAAATACGGTGGAGACATGAGTGGGGTTACAAGTTGCTCAATATTGCGGCCTGCCAGGCCCGGACCAAAGAAATCAATAGAGGTGTAGCGGTCATACAGCGGGGAGAAAAAGGGAATGCCAAGCAGGTGATCGCCATGTCCGTGCGTTATAAAGAGCGCGAGGTGAAGAGGTCTGCCTGCTGAGCGGCGTAACAGATCATTTCCGAGGCGAATGATGCCGCTCCCTGCATCCAGAATCAACGTGTGTGTCCCTGCCTCTACTTCAACACAGGCGGTATTACCTCCATAGCGTAATGTCTGGGGTCCAGGCGTTGGGTAGCTGCCACGCACTCCCCAGAAGCGGACCTGAAAACGCTCTGTATTGATCATGTAGTTGCTCCTACGACTGCACGAACGAGACTTGTTGACTGGACTTATTATATCTTGCAAGCAAGAGATTGAAAAGTGCGCTTCTTTATGTGTATTGGGCATAATAGCCTTGTAATGAGCGAGGAATGCGACCGGCGATAAATGTTCCCTCGGGTCGATGTTCCTCTTGCTCTACACGTCCACGACGGTGAAAGAGTTCAACCAGTTCGCTTTTATCGTAGGGAATGATTACTTGTACCGCTTCCATGCTGGCGGCCAACACCTGGGCGATTTGTTCAAGCAGGGCATCCAACCCAACTTTTTGCAGGGCAGATACCGCAACAGCATGAGGGTAGAGTGAAGTATCGACTTCTGATGGATCATCAAGCAAATCGATCTTGTTCAGAGCTGTGACTCGCGGCTTCTCATCAGCCTCCAGGTCGTGAAGAACTTCGTTCACGGTCTCACTCTGCTCGATTGCGTTTTCGTGGCTGGTATCTACCACCTCCAGCAGCAAATCAGCATCAATAACCTCTTCCAGGGTTGCGCGGAAGGCAGCGATCAACCTGGTGGGTAGTTTCTGGATAAAGCCCACAGTGTCAGTGAGTAGCGCTTCTTGATTTCCCGGCAAAGTGATATGGCGGGTAGTGGGATCTAGTGTAGCAAAGAGCTTGTTTTCCACCAGTACTTCAGCTTCAGAGAGCGCATTGAAGAGGGTAGATTTTCCGGCATTAGTATAGCCGACTACGGCTACGACGGGAATGGCCTGCGCCGCACGCTCTCTGCGATGCACCTTGCGTTGTTCTCGCACTCCTTCGATCTCTTCGCGCAGTTCGGCGATACGGCTACGAATGCGCCGGCGGTCAATCTCCAGTTTTGTTTCGCCGGGACCACGCACGCCGATAGCGCCGCCAACACCGCCTGCTCCCGCACTGCGCGAACCTCCTGCTTGCCGCGAAAGCTCTACTCCGCGTCCCGCCAGGCGAGGCAAGCGATATTCTAACTGAGCTAACTCAACCTGCAAGCGACCCTCACGGGTGCGAGCATGTTGGGCAAAGATATCGAGGATGAGTGCGGTACGATCAATCACACGGGCATCGAGCACTTTTTCGAGGTTGCGCTGTTGTGAGGGGGATAGTTCGTCATCAAAGATGGCGAGATCAAAACCAAGTTGCTTCTCGGTGTCACTGAGTTCTTGCGCACGCCCCTTGCCAATGTAGGTTGCGACATCTGGGTGGCGCATACGTTGGATCATTGTGCCAACAACTTCGGCACCTGCGGTACGCGCCAGCGTTCCCAATTCGCTCAGTGAATCTTCAACACTCCACAAACTTTCACTCTCGTCTTGATCCACAGCGACCAGGAAGGCATGTTCGTGCCTTCCACGAGAGGATGCATCAATGAGACGATCGTGCTTTGTCGTACGTTACTTCCTTCCATTTGCATGCTTTTTACTGCTGTCAGAGTTTATTGTAGCACTCGATTATGAGAACGCAAGAACCTATCTCCAACTCAAATGCGGCAGCACCGGTAACTCCTTAATAAAAAAGCTGTTGACCCTCGCAAAGAGGCTGTTATGCACGGCCTGATTATATGCATCATGCCAGGCCTGGTACTGTTGAACCGTGATATTGAGGCCGGGTATCAGCTGCTTTCCTGCCTGGATAGCATCCTGTATATTATGGAGAAAATTACCTACGATGAGTAATACAATCAGCCATATCAGCCAGGCTTCGAAAAACCCGACGGCCCCCCCAATCAAAGAATCGCCGCAACCAAGGATAGGTATAGCCTTCACCACACCTCGCATGCTTGTACCAATAATCTGTATCACCAGGATCGAGACAAAGAACAGCACCAGGTACGAGATTAAAGGTGAGATTAACAGGCCGTTAGTCGCAAGAAACATCGCAAATGGCTTACCAAAAAAGTAAGAGACGCCGATGGCTATAGGAATGCTGAGCAGATTTATGAGGCTGAAAACAGCGCCATTACGAAAACCATTGAAGATGAGCAGAACGATAGTCACAAGAAAGAGTAGGTCTATCCAATTGAATGGCCCGATCATTTGTCTTTTCCTCCAAGCAGAGATTCATAGGGTTTTTCATATATATATGTCTAGTATCTACTATGCATAGACGTTGTAAGAAGCACACATGTAACAGGATGTGTGTTAGATTGGTCACACATTGATGTCCTGATACTGGAAAATCTTAAGCCCCTGTTACACCGGTAAAATGAAAGCTGCTTATGCACAGCGCTGGAGCAACGACCGGAACATAGTCGCGGCATTGAATACGTTCACTGCCTATTGCCTGTACATCACGCAAGGCATCGAGAATACTTTGCGTAAAGCGGAAGTTCTTAATCGGGCTGGTCAACTCACCATGCTCGATCAAAAAAGTTCCGTCGCGTGTCATACCGGTGAAGAGCGTTTTGACAGGATGTACCGTATTGGTGTAGTGGAAGCGCGTCACATAAATTCCCCGGTCAACTCCCCGAATAAGCTCTTCAAGACTGGCATCACCCGCCGCCATCATGGTATGTAGCGGCAATGGTCCCCAGGGGTTAGGCGCAGGCAAAGCATGGCCAGTATCTGGTTTCCCCTCACGAAACGCCGTGAATGAATCGTAAACGACAGCGCTGGCAATGCCACGATCAAACATCACCACACGCTGTTTAGGTACACCTTCGTAATCAAATGCCTGCGGCAAGCCTGCCGGATCATGTCCATCGTCATAAAAGGTCACAAGAGGGCTGACCAGTTGTTTGCCAAATTGACCATTCATGAAGCTGCGTTCTTCTTGGACTGCCGTGGCTGAGAGGCCCATGAAGATGAGATTTTGCAGCATATCCGCTGTGGCGTAGGTATCAAGGACAACCGGATACTCGCCGATTGGGCAATCAATCGGGTTGCGACTACGCTGAGCCTTTTCCACTGCTTCGCGTGCCATCGCCTCGAAGTCAATTGTGGTGGCATCGGTAGCAAGTCGCTGGGTATAACCGGACCCCTGCGCATCCGCCATCACGACAGCATGACATTCGGACTCGGTGCGCGGTTCATACGCAAAAACGCCCAGGGAGTTTGCCACAGCAACATGGTTAGTTTCTGTTGAAAGTGCTCCCGCTGACTCTAACCCACGCTCCTTTGCCAGTTGCACAATGATGCCAGCGCTTGTGGCTCGCGCCTCCGCGCTATATTGAGCGGTACGCTCGCTGAACCCAGGAGCAAGCACAATTGATTGTGGCTCTGGAAGGGAATGGAACTCCGGGTTTTCAGGCGAAAGGCGCGCAATCTCCAGAGCCTGTTCTACGACACGCTGTAGTGATTGGTCATCCAGGCGATTAGTTGTCGCTACGCCCGTTCTTTTGCCCACGATGGCACGCACACGCAATTCATGGTTACGTTCAGCGACGTTTTGATGGATAAAATTGTTGGCGAAACGGGTGAGGGCGCTCTCTGTGCCGAGGTAGACCACTTCGGTTTGTTCCGCTTGGGAATAGCTCAGCACTTTTTGTAAGAGCGCACGCACACTTTTTTCATTGGAATACATTTTTTACTCTCTCTTGTGATGATACTAATTACCAGCGACCTACACCAACCTGTACATTGCGGAAACGTGCGGGGGCAGCCCCGTGTCCTGTGCGCATTGTTTGCACTGGTTCCCCTTTACCGCAGTTGGGCGTGCCCCATACCACCCACTCGTCTCGATTGCAGATGGCATCACACGATCCCCAGAATTGCGGCGTGATGCCAGTGTAGGTGGCATTCTTCAGCATGCGCCCCAGTTTGCCATGCTGAACTTCATAGGCGAGTTCGACGCCAAATTGGAAGTTCAAGCGTCGATCATCGATACTCCAGCTTTTGTTGATGCTCATATAGATACCATCGTCCGTGCTGGCAATCAGGTCATCCAGCGTCCACGTTCCCGGCTCCAGGCTCACATTCGTCATGCGAATCATAGGCAGGCGATTCCAGCTATCGGCACGCACACAGCCATTGCTGGTCAGTCCGATCATAGGAGCGGTATCGCGCGACATCAGGTAACCGCTAAAGATACCGTTGATGACAATAGCCGTCCTTTGCGCCGGAACACCTTCATCATCCCATCCAAAGGTGCCCAACCCGCCTGGGATGGTAGCGTCTGCGGTCAGGTTGACGATATCCGAACCGTAGCGGTAGTGGCCGTTCAGCTTATCCGTGGTCAGGAAGCTCTTACCTACAAAGCCGGCCTCCATACCCAGCACACGATCTAGCTCGATGGGATGGCCGCATGACTCGTGGACCTGGAGAGCGGTCTGTGGGCCATCGAGAATAATGGTCGTCACCGCGCTGGGGCACTGCGGAGCGGCGAGTAACTTGACGGCTTCTTCACCGATCCTCGCGCCATGATTGGCCAGGTCCATCGCCTCGATAAATTCGTAGCCCGAGGTGCCCGCCTGCCTGCCAGATGAATTGGGATACGAGCGTGTCTGTATCTCGCTACTGGTAGGGTCAACTGCGCTGGCGTCGATGGCCGCGCCCACATCATAGAGTTCTTGCTCGACCTCGCTGCCTTCCGAGCTAACAAATAGTTTATGCTCGCGGGAATATTCCATATTGCTGTTTGTAAGTGCGACACCCTGTACCGAGCGCATAGCCGCATCAGCATCGAGTAGCAACTGCACCTTCTGGTTGAGCGGTATGCTGAAAGGATCCTTCTGCATGGGAGTGCGATAGAAGCCATGCTGAGGAGCAAGCGGTGAGAGGATCACCGGTTCGCCTGCTACGAGGGCGCTGGCGCGAGCTATCTGCACTGCCTGCTTCGCTACACGATCCGCCTCAGCGTCATCCATATTGGCGCTGCTGGCAAAGCCCCAGGCACCATCAACAATCACCCGCACATTAAAACCGCTACTGGTTCCGCTCGAGATACCTTCTACGCGACCGTTTTTTACGTCGATACCCTCAGTGGTACGTTCCATGACACGCACATCTACGTAGCTGGCGCCAAGCTGTTGGGCGATATTCAACGCCCTGTTCGCTAGATCACGCATATATTTTTTCTTTCTGTTCTCTGGCTGAAAGAGATGAATAGGCACCCACCCTGCTCCGAGTAATCCTGAGTTGGAGAGGGAAGTTAGTAGTCTTCGGGTAATATTGTACGTGCTTTATAGCAGAGTGTCTATAGAGCAGTGCAATTCATTCTTATTGCCATTTCCCACGCAGATTTTCCCTCTTGACATTTCTCGTCTCCTGATTTAAAATCTAACTAGTTAGATTTTAAATCAGGAGACGAGAAACGGATGACGGAACCGAGAAGGAAACGAGGACGGGAACGCGTCTATGATGCGCAAAGAACACGTGAGACCATACTGAGTGCGGCAGAAACGCTTTTTGCGGAGCGTGGATTTGATGGAACGAGCGTGGACGCCATTGCGAGCCAGGCGGGTTACAACAAAAGTCTGCTCTTTCAGTACTTTGGCGATAAGCTTGGGCTTTATAGCCAGGTGCTCAAGCGGTCTGATCGAGAGATGGGCGAATTGATGGGGCGTGCTTTCGCGGAGGTTCCGTCGGGACTGGCGGACGAAAGCGTGGTCTTGCGAGCTGAGGAGTTCAGGGCATTTCTGGTCACGATGGTGCGAAGCATCTTTGATTACCTGCTTGAACATCCTCGCCTGGTGCGGATACTGACCTGGGAAATGGCTGCGGGCTGGCAGACGTTCGCACAGATTGCCTCGCAATTCGCGCCCGAAGATCGAGCGCGAGCTACACCGCTCTTTCAGAGGGCACGCGAGGCCGGGCTGCTCCGGTCTGATTTCGTGCCGACAATCCAATTCACGATGTTGGTGCCATGGTGCCAGATCTATCTTGGCTATCTTCCCCTGTACCAGCGACTCTTGCCAGGCGAAGATCTGGCTTCCGCAAGTGGGCTGGCGGACGTGCGGGAATATCTTGTCGATTTTGTGATCGCTGGAATGATGAGCTGCCTTCCAGAAACGAAGGCTGAGAAAGGAAAGTGAACCGTATGTCAGAAATTACGATGAGCGATTTGTTCTCGCAAGAAACACTCCGCTGACGTTTGAGGTGAGATAAGCCTATCTTAGAGCGACCAGAAAGAGGACCACATGAAAAAGATTACGTTAGAGGAACACTTCATTTCTCCAGAGTACGCACAACATGTGCGTGATCTTCAGCGAGCAGGAACAGGCCTCCCCGCAGAGTTTGAGGAACTGCTGGCAGATCCGGTGATGCGCAAAGGGATAGAAGCGGTTGAAGCCAGGCTGCTCGATGTGGGTGAAGGGCGCCTGGCGGCGATGGATGCCTGTGGCATAGATGTGCAGGTGCTCTCGCTCTCCGCGCTGACGTTTCCTGCCATTCAGGGAGAGCACGACGCGCAGCAAGCAGTCAGCCTGGCCCGAGAGGTCAATGACTATCTGGCCGAGCAAATCCATCGACATCCAGATCGTTTTGCTGGATTTGCCGCCCTGCCTTTACAAGACCCTGTGGCTGCCATCGCGGAACTGGAGCGCGCGGTGACCCGACTGGGTTTTGTGGGAGCACTGGTCAATGGGCATACCAACGGAGCATACCTGGACGAGCGCCCATACTGGGGGATCTGGGAGCGCGCCGAGCAACTTGGAGTTCCCATCTACCTGCATCCGGCTGACTCACCCGCCGACCAGATGAAGATCTACCAGGGCTATCCAGGGCTGCGCAGTGCCACCTGGAACTGGACCGTTGAGACCGCGACCCACGCCCTGCGCATCATCTGCAGCGGGATCTTCGACGCATTTCCCAGGGCCATCATGTTGCTTGGGCACATGGGCGAAGCGCTTCCATATGTTCTCAAGCGCATTGACGACGGGTGGGGAGGAACGCCACAGAGCAAACAGCTGCAACACCTCCCCTCATACTATATCAAGAACAATGTGATGATCACCACTAGCGCGAACTGTTCGCCGGAAGCACTGAGCTGTGCATTGCTCGCGGTTGGGGCAGATCATCTGCTCTTTTCGACAGACTATCCGTATGCATCGATGGAGCGCACCACCCGGTTTGTGGAAACAGCTCCCATCAGCGAGATCGACCGAGAAAAGATCTTCCATTTGAATGCCGAGCGCTTACTCAAATTGCCATAGCGGTACGAGACTATTCCAATACTGTCAAGGAAAGAAAGGAGACAGCAATGACCATACTTGTCCCAAGTTTTGATGACGCCCTCGTCGTGCGGGAGGCCGACGCGGAGGTTCTTGGCCTGGCACAGCTTTCCACGCGCCTGCTTGTTGATAGCAATGCGACGGGGGGAGCGCTCAGTGTGATGCGCACGACCATGGGGGAGGGGACCGAGGGGGCGAGGCCGCACACACATAGCAAGTCAGCCGAGCTCTTCTACGTCCTGGACGGGGAACTGCAACTCCTCACGGGTTCGAAGGTGATCACTGCCAGGAAAGGAGATCTTGTGGTGGTTCCGCCCACTATGGCCCATGCGTTCGCTACCGCACCTGGACATACCGCCGATTTCTTGATCGTCCTTGCCCCGGGACTGGAACGGTTCGGCTACTTCCGGCTGGTCGAGCGCCTCAGCCGAGGGGAGGCGACGCTGGCGGAACTGCTGGCGTCCCAGGAGCTCTACGATAACCACTTCCTGGAGAGCCCCGTCTGGCGGGCCGCCCGAGGGGAGGGTTCAGCCTGAGGCGAGCAGGGCGCTGGCGTTCGTCGGAACAGCAAGGATGGGATCGCCTCGGGATGAGTCTTTTCGTGGAAGACAGGCTTGTTGACCACGAGGACGAGTCGTCGCAGGGAGAGGCGGCGAACATTTGCGCCATCTTTGCATGCGAAATGTGGATGGGCACGAGAAGTCGTACCCCACGTACCGCGAGGTGGGGTAGCTCTGTGCCAACTTGATGAGGGCGCGCCCCCGGCCACAGCCCACATCGGCCACCAGAGCACCCTGCACAAGGTGAGCCTGGACGGCTGGCATGGAAGGGATCCACACCGGCACGAGCAGGTGCTCGAACGAGCCAGCACCTGCTCGTGCCATGCCCTCCCAGTCGTCGTCGGCCAACAGACACCTGGAAGCTCTAGTGTTTCCCCACCCAGTCGAGGATCGTTTGCGTTAGCCATTCGGGGCGGTCCGCGTACACATTGTGTTCGGCACCTTCTGCCTCCAGCACCTCCGCCGTGCGGATGCGAGCGGCTAACTGGGAGGCGAGCGCAGGGGGAGCAAAGATGTCATGTTCGCCAGCGACCAGGAGCACGGGGCAGGTGATATTGCCCGCCTTTGAGCGGCTGAGATCGCCGCCGCTCTTCTCGATGATGTCACTGATGGCAGCTACCGTGCTTTGCGTCATGGCGCGAGCGTTGGCCTCACCATAGGTGGAGACGAGGTAGTCCCTGAACTGCTGAAGCGGAGGGATGGGATGGTCCACCACGTTGTACATCGCTTCCCGCAGCTGTCCACTGGGATCGTTGAGCACACCCGCCGCGCCCCAGGTCACCACCGAGCGCGCCACGCCGGGTGTCAGCGCTGCCATCAGCAAGGAGATCTCGCCCCCATCGCTGAAGCCCATCAGGTGTGCCGGTCCGGTCGCCAGGTGCTGGAGCAGGGCCTCAAACGAGCGCGCATCATCCTCAAAGAAGGTGGCAGTGTATGCACGAGGCTGCGGCTCTGAGCGGCCGGAGCCGGGTAAGTCGGCCGCAATGACCCGGTAGCCTGCCGCCACCAGGGCGTCCCTCAGCGCTGTAAACTCCTCGATACTGCCGGCGAACCCTGGGAGCACGAGCACTGGAGTGCCGCTGCCCTGTTCTTCATAGTAGATACGACTGCTGTTGTGTTCGAACCAGGCCATCTTTACCCTCCCTGTGCCGGTTCGTGCTGCATGTTTTCCCATCTCCGCAGATGCGTTTGTCGGTTGTGTTGTCATGAGCTGCTTTCTCCTTTGTGTTCTCTATCTCTATCTCTGAAACGAACAGGCTGCCACGGTCGGCTGCCCTACCAGGAAGTATGCTCTACGATCAGCGATTTGCCATCAGTGAAACCACGATGGTTTATGCGCAGACCACACGGAGATTTCGTAGAAGAGACACGCAGCGATGTGCTATACTGTTGCTCAGTTATGCATTTGATAATCTTTTGAAGCCCGCCAAAAGGCCTACGGCTTGCTCACGAAGGGAAACACCATAATTACACGCAGGTGGCATCTGACAGGCGCGAGAGCCGCTGTGCAAGAGAGAGATCACCAGGGAGGTCCTTCGATGGCGATACAGCTCCATCAGCCTATTGTCTGCCCAATCCTCGTCGGGCGCAGCGCAGAACTGGCCGCTCTGCAGGAATGCATCGAAGCCGCCGCGAGTGGGCAGGGAGGCGTTGTGCTGCTCTCTGGGGAAGCTGGCATTGGCAAATCGCGGCTGATGGCCGAACTGCAACGGTCTGCCGAAGCTCTTGGGTTCCAGCTTCTCGGTGGCCAGTGCTTCCCCACCGATCGTTCCTGCCCTTATGCCCCCTTGCTTGACCTCTTGCGTACTTTCCTGGTCACTCTCTCGTCTGCCCAGATCGCGACGGCATTGGGATCCTCCGCACGTACACTCTTCCCCTTGCTTCCTGAGCAGGTTCAGCACCTGCCCGAAATAGTGAGTCTGCCTCCTGTGCCCTCCCTGGACCCCGAACAGGAGAAACGCCACGTCTTCGCGACGCTGGCTGATGTCTTCACGAAGCAGGCAAGCTCTCGACCGGTCCTGCTGGTGGTGGAGGACATCCATTGGAGCGACGAGAGCACCCTGGAGTTTCTCCTCTTCTTCGCGCGCAAGACGGTCGCATCCCGGCTTCTCGTGCTGCTGACCTATCGTGGTGATGAAGTGGGTCAGCCGCTGCGCTTCTTGCTGGCACAGCTCGACCGCGAACGCCTGAGACAGGAAATTACCCTGGTGCGGTTGTCCAGGGCCGATACCGAGACGTTCCTGCAGACCATCTTGCAGGGGACGGATTCCCTACCCGTGGGAATGCTCGATACCCTCTATGACCTGACCGAAGGCAATCCTTTTTTCCTGGAAGAGGTGCTCAAGGCGCTAATTATGGCCGGGGAGCTGTACGAAGGAGAGAACGGCTGGCACTGGAAGCGCCCAGACACCTGGCGCCTTCCGCGCAGTCTACAGGATGCCGTCGAGCTTCGCCTCACGCGCCTGAGTGCGGACGCACGGCGGGTCGTACAGCTGGCGGCGGTAGCGGGAAGGCGCTTCGATTTTGCCCTCCTCCAACAGATCACGCGCTACGACGAAGCACACCTGCTGGAACTGATGAAGGAGGCGATGGCTGCCCAGTTGGTCATTGAGGAGTCGGCGGAGCAGTTTGCCTTCCGCCACGCGCTCACCCGGCAGGCGATCGCTTCAGGATTGCTGGCGCGGGAGCGACGCGCGCTCCATCGCACCATCGCCCAGACGATCGAGCAGTTGCACACAGCAACCCTGGATGCTCATCTCGCCGATCTGGCCTATCACTGTGCCGAAGCGGAACGGTGGAGCGAGGCGATGGAGTATGCGAGGCGCGCTGCCGAGCAGGCGCAGGCACTCTCTGCGCCGCGTGCTGCTGTCGAGCAATGGACGCGCATGGTGCACGCAGCCCAGCGGCTTGGACAGGCGGTGCCCCCCACCTGCTATCGGGCACGCGGGCAAGCCTACGAGATTCTGGGCGACTTTGAGCAGGCGAAGAGGGACTACGAACGGGTGCTGCACGCGGCTCGTCAGACGGAGGAGGGACGCCTCGAGTGGCAGAGTATCCTGGACCTGGGCGTTCTGTGGATGGGTCGCGATTACAAACGGGCAGGAGCGTACTTTCAGCAAGCGGTCGACCTGGCCAGAAACCTGGGTGATGCAGTTCTGCACGCGCATAGCCTCAACCAGCAGGCCACCTGGCTGCTGGACACCGGGCAGATCACCGAGGCCCTGGCAACCAATCGTGAAGCGTTGGCGCTCTTTGAAGCGCAGCAGGACCAGCCGGGGATGATCGAGACTCTTGATCTGTTGGGGACCATCTCTATCCATGAAGACGACTCGGTCAATGCTGTGCTCGTCTATGATCGGGCCATCGAATTCCTGCGCGCCGCAGGCAACCGCAGCGTGCTGTGCTCCTGTCTTGTCATGCGTGCGGCCTGTGCCGCCCCTTGGGGTGGGGACACGACCTGCACCGTGAATGGGAGCCTGGCTGCATGCGAACGCGATCTGGTCGAGGCGTTACAGCTGGCGCGCGAGCTGGAATGGGCAGCCGGGGAAGCCTTTGCCGAAATCTTCTACGGTGGAACCCTTGCCTCCTTTGGACGGTTGGGCGCTGGACTGGCGCATGCACAGCGAGGACTGCGCCTGGCGACGGAGATTAATCACCAGCAGTGGATAGCCTGTGCGCGTGATGCGCTGGGACGCATCTCTCTGGCTCTGCTTGCTCCCGAGCAGGCGCTCGCTCATGCGCAGGTCGGTTTAGAGGCAGCGCGAGAACTGGGCCCGGCCATTTGGATCACCTATCTCATCGCCATCCAGGTACGGGCCTATGCTGCTCTCGGCCAGCTGCGGCTGGCTGAGGCGGCTCTGCAAGAGGTGCGGCCATGGGACAAGAACCCGCGCCAGGCGACGGAGCGCCAACTCCTGTTGGCCTGGGCGGAACTGGCCCTGGTGCAACAGCAACCCGAACTTGCCCTGGAGCGTTGTGAGCAGTTGCTCGCGACCGCTCCCCAACGAGCAGGGGAGTCCGAAGCACAGGTCATTCCCCGGCTCTGGAAGTGCCAGGGCGAGGCGCTCTCCGCGCTTGGCCGGGGAAAGGAGGCGATCCAGGTCCTGGAGGAGGCCAGGCGTGGAGCAATACTCCAGCAGTATCTGCCCCTGCTCTGGCAGATCGAGCGCTCGCTCGGGCGAGCCTACCAGCGGCACAGGCGCCAGGAGGAGGCACAACAGGCGTTTGCCTACGCGCGTCAAGGGATCGCCACGTTAGCGGAGAGCATCGAGGATTCGGTACTCCGTGAGCACTTTGAGCAGACCGCCTACGCGACGCTGCCGAAAGAGAAACCCGTCTCACCGCGTCGGGCCACCACCAGCCAGTACAGCGGCTTGACCGAGCGTGAGCGGGAGGTGGCAGCACTGATTGGACAGGGCAAATCCAATGTCGAGATTGCCGAGCAGCTGGTGGTGAGCAAACGGACGGTGGAAACCTATGTGAGCAATACTCTCTCGAAGTTAGGTTTTACCTCGCGCTCCCAGATCGCGCTGTGGGCCCGTGACAAGGGATTGGTTCATCGCAATCTGTAAGTATGCGCACCTTGATGCCATACCGAATGGTGTGTAATGGGTCGTTTTTAGATTTCGATGCCGTAGTTTCGTTACAAACCATTGCCGCTCGGTTGATAAGAAAACAAACAGTCTCAGAACCGCCTCCTACTGCAACCAGTTCCAACAGGAGAACATGTCGTGACTCCACGAACCAGGGTCTCAAGACAAAGCGTGCATACACACAAGAACCATCATGCCTGGAAGCAATAAGCCCAGCAAAAAAAATACCGCTCAAAATGAGCGGTATCTGACGCATATATTTGAATGATACTAGAAAATATGGTAGTAATAGACATGAGATGAACAGTCGTTTCATCTATTCATTGTCGAACGAATCGACATTCAGCCACATTCCTGTGACATCTCTGGAATCTGGCTAACTTACGCGGGCACCCCCTGGCTTCCTGGCGTTAACTCCTCTTGGCCTCCTGTTTGCACTTTCATTGCGCCTGATATAGTCAGGCCTAGCGCGCTGAGGCAGATGAGACCGGTTGTACACATGAGTACAGCAGCCCAGGGGTGGGAGAAAACGAACATGGCGGTAACCTGGGTCGCTGGAACATGCAGTAGTACTCCAAATACAAGCAGGCCCACGGCTTCGTTGCTGCCGACCTGGCCGGGAGGTGTCGGCAGGATATAGAACATATTGTAGACGGAGTAGCCGAAGAGAGCCAGGCCGAAAGAAATGTGGAAGCCAATTGTCCAGAAGGCGAGCATGGCGAAGAGCGCGTCACAGATCACGGCTACAATAGTGAGCAAGATGGCGGGAATAAAAATTCTGGGTTGGCTTGCACCCGCCAGCAGAGAGTCAACAAAACCTGTGGCGAAACCTTCGACCTTACCAGCAAGGGCTTTTGGTAGCAGACCCGTCAGCTTCTGGAGCAGGCGAATGGCAGAGTCTCGTTTCCAGGCTGACAGTAAGACAAAGAATAGCAGGCTGATAAGAATCCCACTTACGAACCACAGCACTAACCAGAGCTTGATATCCATCTGCACGCCAAGCAGAGGTACAATTGCCATAATGAAAAGCGCGGGCATTAAATCCAGGGCTTTATCCATCGCCACGGTTGGAAGTGACTTGCTGACGGGTATATTTGAACTACGTTTGAGCATAAAGCATTTTGCAACTTCACCGCCACGTATGGGGAGTAGGAAGTTCAGGAAAACGCCGACCTGGTAGAGTCCAATAGCTTGTAAGATGCTGACCTTGCCGACAGGATTTAAGAAGAGTTTCCAGCGTATGCCACGAATAGACCATGCACTTAGGAAGGCCACACCAGCAAGCAGGGCCAGGACAATACCTTGTGGCGTTGCCAGGTGCGAGCGCAGTATTGAAATGGTTACAGGCAGGTCTACGAAACGAGCAACCAGCAACAGCAGACCAACGCCGATAACCAGGCCAATAGTCACTTTGACGGCTGGAGAGTTAAGTAATGCTTTCCAGGCTGGCTGCTTTTTTGTTATCTCTGGAGTTACTACGGGTGATACCACCGGAGTTTGGGGCAAAGTGCGGCCAAAGGGTTCGCTCCCATAGAGGTTTACTACCGGCAATGGGCCTGTCTGCTGAATGCCATAGGGCCAGTATCCTTCTTCATTATCAAAGCTGACTTCGTTAGATACGCCCTGAGAGTTCTGAGGCGCGCCTTGTTGCGGTATGCGGATGGCCCGCATCATGCCGCTGAGTTGCATCAGGTGAACAGTACTCTGGCTGCTGATATCATTAAGTGGCTGAGTCGTCTCCTCCCCATTGACACCATTCGACGGTGATATCGGGAAAGATTCTTTGTCCACTGACACCGCTGGTTGCAGAGAGAGCGTAGGCTGCATGGCAGCATCGCCGTCAGTATCATCCCCCGCTTGTGTATTCTGCGGTACTGATGTATCTATTTTTCTATTACTCATCCCTACCAGGCGCGCTCGAGCGGGACGCGGTCGAACAGGCGGCGGTAGAGAATTACCTAGATCGAATTGCATGCAAAGCCTCAACTCTAAGATTTTTGGGGTAACGTATTGAAACGAGCTTTGAAAGCTGCGCTCCCTACACCTCATACATATCAACGCATTTTACATGTGATGTTAACTACAACTTATAAATACCCATATTTCTGGTACCATTCAGCTGTATTTTTCATACCCTCTTCCAACTCCACCCTGGGAGCAAAGCCCAATTCGTTCTTCGCCCGGCTGATATCATACGCACGGCTATGCGTAAGAAACTGCACGCGGCTACGCGTAAGCGGGGCACTCTCTCCCTTTATCCCTGGTATCAAAGCGAAAATGTCCGAGGCGAGATTGGCCAGCCAGAGAGGGATACTGCCCCCTGGTAGTTCCTTATTCAGGGAGTGCGCGATAGCTGTCGCCAGTTCGCGAATGGTCACGGGATGCTCGCCAGCGATATTATAGCTGTGTCCAATAGCCTCTGGCCGCTCGGCACAAAGAAGGAAGGCTGTCGTCATATCATCAATGTAGATTGGGTGCTGTAGCGAGTTTCCACCATCGATGACACGAAACAAGCCTTTTTTGATTGATGAGAAGAAGCCGAGTAAATGCAGATCCCCAGGGCCATACACCAGCCCGGGCCGGGCAACACCTACGGGTAGGCCATCTTCCTGGTAAGCCTTGAGCGCGAGCAGTTCGCCCTGGAGTTTGGTAGCTTCGTAGGGATTGGTGGGAGCAAAGGGAGCGTCCTCAGCAGCGGGCGTTTTACCTGTGACTCCATGCACACCGGTAGTGCTGCAATGCACAATGCGCTGCAACTGTTTCTGACCCTTGCAGGCATTGAGCAGGATGCGCGTGCCCTCGACATGGATTTGATGATAGAGTTCTGCTGGCACGCTAGGATGATAGAGCCTGCCTACAAGATGGTAAATGATTGTCACGCCATCAACCGCGCGCTCTACTTGCTCTACATCGGTGATTTCGCCGCGAATAATCGTGACCGCTTCACAAAATTGCCTGCGCGCCTTTGGCTCGTCGCGTGCCAGTATACGCACCGTTTGCTTTTGTTTTATCAGTTCGGTGACCAGAGCCGAACCTAGAAAGCCTGTGGCACCTGTTACTAAGATAGTCATATCATCCCTCCTGACTTTTGCTACGCAAAAGTCGAGGCGCTAGCCTCGTTGGAGGGATGGATTGAGAAAATGTCATACCTATTGCCTCGCTCCCGAATACCCTTTCACGCTGATGGCCTTTTCCGGACAAGCCTCGTGGCAGAGCAGGCAACGCTGACAGGTTCGGTAGTTAACCTTCAAGGTCTTGAGGTCAATCACATTTGGCAGCGGACAGGCTTCTACACAGACGCCACAGCGGGTACAATTTTCTTCTTTAATTTGCGGGCGCGTGCCAACCAGGCCCGTACCGTAGAGGGTGGTGCAAAGATGCTTGCCACGCTCTGCAACCCAGGTGTACGGATAATCCAGCGGGTACATCATCCAGAAGATGAAGCGGTAGAGGGCTTTCTGCTGTGGCAGGCGAAACTTCTTAATGACCCCAACCTCTTCACCAACTAGCTTCCACGAGGGCTTACCCATCTGTTCCAGGGCCAGTTTCAGATGGGGAATATCACGTGGTTTGACGCCGACGATCTGACAGCAAACCAGGTCAACCGCCAGGCTGTCACGCCCGGCCACGAGCACTTGTAGATCGGCTTTATCACCATAGAGCGGCCCCTCTCCATCCTGTCCGATGCTGCCATCGACGATGGTGAGTTCAGGTTTGATACCACGATTCATGTCAACGATGCACTGGTCGATGCCGAAGGTATGCATCGAGCGACGGTCGGGCCGCGGTAAAATGCCCATTGGATTTTTCATGCCGAGTGTCATGGTCGAGACAACATGCGTTTTGAGGACTGGTAAGTTAATGAAACGGGCCTCACTCAGAATACGAGGAATGCGGAAATGGCGCAGTCGCTTTGCGCCCTCTGGTCGTAGCTCTACCCAATCTTGCTCACCGCCTTCGGGGTCTACGCGCACAATGCGAATGCCGTTTTCGGCACAGAATTTTTCGACGCCCAGGATGGTGTAAGTGGCATCGCGGTCAAACTCTGTGCCTGGTGTTTCGCAGAGTACCGGCTCTGCGCCACAGGCACGAACTTCCTCTGCAACGGCTTTGAGGAGGGCAAAACTGGTGGTTGAGCCTGTCTCAGCGCTGCGGCCAGCCACAAAGTTGGGTTTCAATACCGCTATTTTGGCTCCGCGCATGACCAAGTCCATGCCACCAATTTGTTCGATGATGCGATGGGCCGCCTCTTCAATGCCGTCGAAGGTGCGGGTGATTGCAATTGTGTCGGTATCTGGTCGTGTTGCTAGCATGTTTATAGGTTCCTTTTCTATCTATATGATTTATACATTGATAAATGGTTAGCCAATGCCAGACGCTGGGACGGCGTAGACGTTCGACGGTGAAGCTTGATGGAATACCTGCCAGATTTGGATGACAATCTGCAGTTTTTGGTCGTCCGCACGGAATTCTGCGCGCAACACTGATTTTTTCAGCGCATCATTAATGATTCCCATATCTCCACCAGTGGTTTGAATGTCGTGCAACATCTCCGAATCGGCAACGATGTAATCGATCCGGTCCGGGTTGTTATCCAGAGCCTGCTGGTGTAGCTCTGGATCACCGGCTACATTCCAATAGACCTCTGCATGAGGATACGGCGCTCCATCACCGACACCTTGACCGCCGGGTACCCGTAAATCCAGGTACAGATAGCTGTTAATGACGATGAATGAGTTGTGTGGCACATGCGCGCGTATCCATACCAGTGCCTGTTGTTGGGCTGAAGTGGGATGCTGATAGAAAATGCCGCCTATCGCCTTTATGTCGTAGGGAACAAGAGCTACTATCACGATTACAAGCAGGACGGCACGCACGACATCGAAACGCACCACTTTGCCCAGCCAGGCCAGAATAGTATTGAGAAATATAGCAACGTTGAGCGCTATCAGAGGAATGAGTGGAATGATATAGAATGAGAGCACCTGTCCACCGCGTACCAGCAACAGCCAGAAACTGATCGCAAGCAGAGAGATCAGCAGATGCCTGTCCGGTACTCGTTCTGCATCGCGCAATCTCAATTTTTGGCGTGCCCCTCGACTAAAGAATCTGAAAGGAGGTAGCGAGAGTAGCAAATACAGCAGCAAACGCCAACGGCTCCACAAACCAAAGACCAGGTTAAAGAGTGGTGCGGCGATACTACCAACGATGAAAACAGTATCAAGATCAAGCCAGGCAACCCAACTGGCAAAGAAGTTGCCAGTTGACTGACTGCGTTGGGCCTGTCCCACAAAGGTATCCAACATACTCAAGTGAGGATGTGTATCCCACGGAAGGTGCCAGGTATAGGGGAACAACTCGTCTTTCAAAACAGCCATTAGCACAAAACCTGAGCAGACGGCTATCACGATATAGCTGAACGACACGAACGTAAATTTGCGTTGGAATTTGGTTGAATGCAGCCAGGCAGCGTATAACATCACTGGGAAAAAGAGCAGCATTATCTCTTTTGAGAGGATGGAGATGCCAAATGAAATTGCCGCCAAAACGATAAAGAGCAGGCGACTATTGCTAACTGCGAGCAAATAGAGTGAGAGCAATAGCCAGAATGTAGCGACATTATCTAAGTAGATCTGGCGTTGATAGGTAATGCTGAGCGGCGATAGTGAGAAGATCACCAGCGCCAGCAAGGCAGCACTACGGCTTCCACTCCAACGGCGCACAATCAAGTAGACCAGTAAGGCGCTACCGACAGCGTAGAGGAGCATGAAGACGCGACCGCTATTGAGCGCATTGCCAAAGGTGAAAGGTCCGCCAGTAAGTTGTATCCAGGCCGCAATTTGCATCCAGGCCAATGGCGGGTGCCCGTAACCATAGGGGTAAGGTGAAAGGAGCCCCTGTGTAATCGCCCACGCATTCGACATGTAGGTACCTTCATCCAACTCATAGCGCGGGAAGTTAAACATGTTATACACATGAGCCACAAATGCGGCAGCAAGGCTCAGAACGACAAATACAGCCTCCAACCACCTTGGCAATGGTATTGCTCTTGTCTGTTTAGTAGTGTTCAACGTAACATTGGGCATCATACGAGTCTCGCTGTCCGCGATACGTGACTCTTGATGCGGCATTACTTTAGGCATCTCCCTGGTATTGCCGGTCGGTTTGCGCAAGGGTTTCTGTTTTTGCCCAGGGCGATAAGCTGTACGTAAGAAGAAATTGGGACTGCGATACAATACAACACTGCCATTCTCAATTTCCTGCGGAGCTGCTTCGTGCTTATTTGTAGTTTGCAAGGAGACATCCCGTCTGAGAGAGGCTTGCCTGGCAGGCGCAACTCCTGCATTAGTTCTTTGCGCGTTTGGACTGTTCGTGACACTTGCTTCGGCAGGAGGAGTTCCTGCCGGTTTTCCCACAACTTTGCGTCGTATCGACCCGGATAATTGCTGAGGATTCCCCACAGATTCGCCTTGCGGCCGGGTTACAGAACTCTGCGGTTGCTGAACGCCTGAATGCTGGGGTTCTGGTTCTTGTCCGTTTTGCGTCGGCCTATCGGAAACTGTCATGTGCCTTTCTTATTTCTATCCATAGGAAATGTTATTCAAGCAGCGACTCTGCTGCGGTGCTGTCCGATATGCGCGGTCTTCTCCCAATTTGATGTGCCTTTCACCGAACGATAAACCGCGCGTAAAGCGCCAATGCTAAGTATCCATTGGTATGGGAAAAAGGCCAGCACTAAGATGAGTGATTCGCGCCACCTCCACTTGCGATTATGCGCCTTCAAGAACTCGTGTAGCCCTGCCAGGTCTAAAAAGATTGCCAGGATAAAACAGTAGAGTGGTAAGAAAGTGAGCAGAGCAAGCCAGAGTGGGAACTTGACAAAAAAGAACATAATGATCGCGACAGGTATCAGAATTGCGAATAATGCTTGCACTTCCGGTAAGATAAGTACATAGAAAGCCAGCAAACGCTGGGAGAGCTTCTCAAGCTTCAACCATTCCCATTTGAAGAGAATTTGTATAAAGCCTTGATTCCAGCGGGTACGTTGCTTGATGAACTGTTCAATGGTATGCGGTGTCTCCTCGCGTGTGACGTATTCATCTTCGTAGATAATGCGCATACGCGCATGTGCAAGACTGAGGCGGATGCCAAGATCCGCATCTTCAGTCAGACAGTTCTCATCCCAACCACCTAACTGTTCCATCAGTTCGCGCCGCACAAACACAGTATTTCCACCAAGCGGGGTCATACCGATACGCGAGAAGAAGTGCAGGGATGATTTAAACCAGAAGAAATATTCAAGTACGTTCAGGAAACAGAACCACTTCGTATTGTGGTTCATGAGCTGTACACCGCTTTGGACTGCGTCTATGTCCTCATTGAGCATCGTTGTATTGATAATATTGAGGATATCGGGATGTGGTTCATCCTCAGCATCGAAGATGGTCACAACATCGCCATGCGCTACCTGCAACCCCAGGTTCAATCCATGTGGCTTACTGACGGGATAATCATTATAAATAAGCAGTTGTACGTTCGGATTCCCAAGTTCGTCGATTTTGGCCTGGGCCTCGGCGATGGTACCAGGATCATCCTCGCGACAGATAGCGATGATTTGCATGAGTTCTTTGGGATAGTTCAGATCATACACCTTTTGGATAGTCTCGCGGTAGACATCCTCTTCGTTCTTTGCAGGCAAAAGAATGGTAAAAGAAAGGCAGGGGTCACGATAGATTGTTGGCGCGTGGTTGAGCCATGCATGTTCGGGCTTTTCCCAGATGAAGAGGCGCAAACGTACACTGAAGATTGCTTGAAAGACCATCAGTAAGATGATAAGCAAGTAGAGAATTAAAAAGAATTGACTAATAACGGTTAAGATCACTAGTTACCTCGATTAGATTAGATAATGATTCAGTTTTCCATCCATTAAGGAGATTTGGAGAGAACGATATGTGAGGCCCCACACGGGTGACCGCGAGAGTAGCCTCTACAGGCTACCGTGCCAGGTCCTCCTATGACCCTGTGCTCTAAGCATCTCGTTAACACGGAATATTGTATCCGAGTGGGTCGGTTTTATTGCCGCACACGGTATGCTTCAATGAATTAATGGTAAGGTCAGTGGCGCTCGGAACAGCGAAGCTGAAAGCTTCCGCCCCCCCGCCACGGTGCAATGTAACCAGCACCAGACTATAGGCTCCAATACTGATATCCTGGGTATGCCAGGGACTGAAACCGAAAAGCTGGTTTTGAGAACTCACCTCCGCAAACTGATTCGTATCCGATTTATTAATAAATAAGAGACTGACGGCCTGGTGTGCATCATCCTGCGTAGCATAGACGCTGACAGGATCGTGCTGTATCTGCAAAGGGATGAGATCATGTTGCAGGTGCGAGAACAACTCCATTACCCGGTATATGGCTGTTTGTGAGCCATCGGTGTTAAATAGCGGATAAGGTGGCTCAACACCCTCTGCAGAGAAATAAGCTACGAAGTCAGCTTGCTGATTCATCAGGGTGCCAAGCGTATCAGCCCACCAGAGCGCGGCCTGTCCGCGTGTCGGCACCTTGCCGGTAGGGTTCGTATTGATCTCTGTAATGGCAACTGGCAGATCACGCCCCATAGTCTGTTGAATGAGCTGGCGTAGTGACGGGAGCAGGTAGTTCCACTCATCAGGGCTACTCATCAGCAGGTAGGGAGCGGAGCTAGCATCAGCGAACTGGTAGCGATGAAATGAGACCCCATCCAGGAGATGAAATTTGAGCTCTGGGTGAGCCTTCTCGTATCTGGCTACGCCTTCTAAGAATCCCTCCATCCAAAGTGTACCCATAGAGTCTTTTGGACCCATGCCTACGCCATAGAACTGGCTAATTTCTGGACCAAAGACTTCGATGGTTGGATTATTTTGATGCATGGAGATAGAGTAGGCAATAAAGTCTTTCACGTATGCTGCAACTGTGAGCGGTTCCCCAGGTTGGTCTGGATCCGTAAGTTTATCCGGCTCATTTCCCACAGACCAAAATTTGATTGGATGGATCTGCACATGAGCAAAATTGCCCTTGCGTAAGTCGCTGTGCGGGTTGCTCATGAAGTCTACCCACCGACCGGCCAGGTTTGCTCTCTCCGGCAGGCTGGCAGGATTGCCCGAAGTGTTGATTGGATCGGAGAGGCGTGTCTGTATCATTCCATCGGCCCGAGCCTGGTAGAGCAGTGTGCTAAAGTCGTAGAGCTGATCATAGGAAAGGATATGATTCTGGCCTGGCTGATCCTCTCCCCAGCTTCCACCCGGAAAGCGCAGGAGTTTGATGCCTGCATTCTGCAGTCCATCGACTATCGGTGAATCATAGGACATAAAGCCTGTAAAGTTGCCGTCTACTGAGTCTATTGAGGTTGTGCCAACCTTTGGAAACACATTGACGCCGAAGAGATAGGGGTTAATCGAAATGCTCTGCCGTAGATCAATTAACGCCTGCTGTTGACTCCCGATTTTTAATGTCAACTGGTCATTGCTATCGCTCGCGATGCTCGTCACGCGCACAGCAGCCAAAATCAACATTACGAGTAAGAGCACGCTGAGTATAGCAAATAAACGACGATGATCCTTTCTTTTCGGTCTCCGAGAAGAGGGGAGACCCTGCGGTAGAGGTGCTTTCCAGTCTTGCACAGACCCTTTCTGAGGATTACTATAACGAACTGGACTTACAGCTCCTCCACGGTTTACGTCGTCATTGACAATCATACTACTCACTTCCTGCATAGGGGCAATTCTGAGTAAGGGCCCGATATATATGAAGACCTGGCGGGGGCTTACCCCCGCCAAGCCACTTTCAAGTCACTCATGTAAATAAACGTCTACCTGTTCAAACGTATGAAGATTAGCATCTGCATTAAATAGATTTTCTTTAGGACAATTGTCAGGTCAGGAACAATTGTGAGGGTAACAAAGCACTATACTTATAGACAAGGCACGACGGTATCAGGATAGAAAGACAATGGTATCAACAAAGCCAACCTTAGCGACAACCCTTGTCACAGTGTCTTTCATCGTATAGACTACTACTACCAATGAAAAGAGATGTTCGTTCACTCATCGAAGAATATTTTATTACATTTTGAAAGGCAATCCGTGATAGTGTCAAGCAGTGCGAAAGTCGTGAGCACATTTCCATTCACCACTGCATCGCAGCAGCTTCTCAAAGAGGCCGCTGGCACCGAGGAGATGGTTGTAATCACCTCAGATGAGCTTTCTGCCTATTTGCCCGATGCAGAAATCTTATGTAGTTATACGATCCCAGTCAACTGGCGCACTCTGGCACCCAGACTGCGCTGGCTACAATTTCCGGGTGCGGGCGTCGACTCCCTTGCGTCAACTGGATTGCTCGACAAAGATAGCGGTGTCATTGTGACCACAGCGGCAGGCATTCATGCGACAACTATCAGCGAGTATGTTTTTGGCAGTATGTTAATGTTTAACCGGAACTGGCCACAGATGGTACGTCTCCAGGACGAGCATGTGTGGGCACGCAGCGCAACCTGGTATCACCTTGGAGGTCGTGAGTTAGCGGGACAAGCCCTGGGCATTGTTGGGCTTGGGAGTATAGGCCGACGAATTGCACAACTCGGTCACGCCTTTGGTATGCGCGTGCTGGGCACCCGGCGCTCAATACCTAACCAGGGAGATCACGAACCAGATGTAGATCATATCTTCCCTTTGGAACAGTTGCACGAGTTGTTAAGACTGAGTGATTACGTAGTAATTGCAGTGCCATTGACACGCGAAACTGAGAAGTTGATTGGTGAGGGCGAACTACGAATTATGCGCCGCAACACTTACCTGGTAAATATTGCCCGCGGACGAGTCATCGATGAGAAGGCGCTTATACGCGCCCTGCGTGAGAGATGGATTGCAGGGGCAGGGCTGGATGTAACGGAAGAGGAGCCGTTGCCTTCTGAAAGCCCCCTGTATTCGATGCCGAATGTGATTCTGACGCCTCATATTTCTGGGAACAGCGCTCATTACGACACTCGTCTGGCTGCATTGTTTGCTGACAACCTCAAGCGATTTCGTACTGGTCAGCAACTGCAAAATCGGTACGATTCTTCGCGAGGGTACTAGTAGAAGTAACATTGTTCCCTCCCATTAGATTGAAGGGGTAGCCTTGATTGTATCCTCTGCCAGGCAGTGATGGAGGTTTAACATGAGTAGAGACCTGGGACCCGTGGAAAAAGTTGGCGCCGAGGCAATTGGCCAGCCTGGTCAACGTCGTTTTCGTTTGTTTGCCGTGGTACGTGATATCTCGATCGCACTGTGGATGGAGAAAGAACAGCTCAATAACCTCTCAATAGCGCTCGACCGCATACTGGCACAGCTTACTGAGGGACGTATCCTGCGCACAGAAGCTCAAGCTTCCGCTCAGCCACCTCCTGAGGGAGCGCCTGCTAACTTTCCGGCTAAACCAAACTATGAATTCCAGGTGGGTCAACTGCGGATCAGTTATGATGATAGGCGCAATTTATTGGTGCTAACTAGCGTTCCGCTGGAAATAGTTATGGAACCAGGACAAGAACCCCAGGTAATTCTCCGCGAGGAGGATAGTCTCTCCTTCCGTTTTACATTGCACCAGGCACAACATTTATCCAGTTCGATCACGATACTGGTAAGCAGCGGAAGGCCTGTATGTCCACTCTGCGGAACGCCCCTTGATGGTGGGCCTCACGCATGTGCTAAACAGAATGGTCACCGTGAGTTAGTGCAGGTACTGGAAGATGAGGGAGAGGATACTGAAGACGAATAGGAGCCAGGGTTTATCGCGCCTATGGGGGAAGGCGTGATAAACCCTGGCTCCTACGGATTTGATTAATCAGCACAAAGATACTTGTTCGCCTTTTGCAGGTAGTGCTCCTCGTTAGCTTCAATCATCAATTTATGGAGCAAAACGACATCAGCATCAGGCAAACATTCTACAGGTTGTACGCACAAGCGCATCACCGCTCGACCATTCTCGATGACCTGAACATAGCCCCTGGCACGCGGTACTCGATAAACACGCTGGGCGGTTGTAGGACTTGGTACTTCCAAATAACCACGCCACACAAGTTGACGGCATTGCTCAGGAGTCAGAATATCATGCAAAAGCCCATTCGCCCTACGTTCAGCAGGCGACAAACTTTTGAAATATGGTTGAAAAATCAACCATACCATTGGAGAAATCGCCAGCACTAAGACAATCCAACCCAGGGTGGTAAGCACCTGCTGAGTGATCAAGATCATCCGCCAACGACTCGCGGGACAAGGACAATCTGCTCGGCTGTTTGGTCAAATTCCTCGATGCGCTGTGCTGGTTTTCCAGGATCAATCCGGAAGGCTGTTGCACCTTTGGCACGTTCCTGCTCAAAGATACGTTCTGCTTCACGAATAGCAGCAGTTGCTTCGGGGTCTCCCTCCAGAACTTTCTGCTCATCCCAGGTGACACGGTCGTCACCACGCCGCGACATCACCCGTAACATTCCCACAGTCGTTCCTCCTTCGTAGTCATAGCCAGTGTTAGGCGCCCACCAGGGGCAACCCGACACGCCCGAAAAAGATGGCTACCCACGGATACCCACCAAAGGTATCTCTAGCGATGGTTTCTAACGAACAACAACAGGCGATTACAAAAAACGAACTACGTGGTTAACAGAACCTGATACCTTACTTAAAGGCATCGCTCCTCAGATACTTGCCAAAATCCAACGGTTAGTTTTGATATGGATGAGGAAGGTAGTCGACTTCAAGTTTCCTCTGTATCTATTGTAACTTGACACATGTTGAAACGTCAATGGCTTTCAGAACTTTGTTGGGAGTAAGAACCACTCTCTTTCCAGTTGTACCGAGCGCGATGGATTAGTCCTGCTTTGCGAGGACGGCCGCAATAGCAGCGGTACTGGGGCCAGTGTGGGCGCCCAACACAGCGCCAAGCTCATAGATAGGAAGATCACCAGAATATACCGTCCTGAGAACCTGCGCAAGTTGCTGACCGAACCCTTCGCTTGATTCTCCAACAGAGACAAACTCTATCTTACCCATTTCTTTCAACAATTCCGCGACTCGCGCGTAGGCTTTGCTGCGCGTGCGCGGCTGTTCTACGGGGATTACCTCGCCATCTTTCAATGAGATAATTGGTTTGACACTGAGCATATTTCCTAGAAAAGCCCTGGCGCCACCAATACGACCCCCGCGCTTCACATACTCCAGGGTATCCAGGACGGCAAGAATGCGCGTGCGAGCAAGTTCGTCGAGCACATGCGCTTTGATCTCTAGAAGACTCAAGCCTTCACGAGCTTCTTGTGCAGCCCGGATAATTGATCGCGACATACCTACACTGACACTTTGCGAATCGATAATCTCAATGGGAATCTTTGTAACGGTGTCAGGTAAAGTATCCCGCGCAGTACATGCAGACTGGTAAGTGCCGCTCAGCTTCGCGGAAAGATGGACCGAGAGGATGGCATCAGCACCTTCGTTTATCAGACGGATGTATGCTTCCTGAAATGCTGCTGGTGATGGTTGCGAGGTGCGGGGAAGTTCCTTGCTTGCTTGCAGTTTACTGTAAAAACCCGCATTATCCAGTTCGACGCCATCGAGGTAGGCTTCGTCGCCAAATAAGACAGTGAGTGGCACAACTACAATACTAGCAGCCTGCGCCTGATCTAGAGGAATGTCTGCGGTGCTATCAGTGACAACGCGAACGGCCATGGCTCCGCCTCCTATTCTGCTGAAAGAATATATGCGTAATGGGGTTGACCTCCATCTACGACTTCGATCTCGAGATGTGAGTATTTCTCTTTAATGCTCCTGGCAGTGTCTTCTGCTTGCTGCCGGTTCACATCCTCTCCAAAATAGAGGGTGACAATTTCATAGCGTTCAATATTCATACGTTGCAGCGTCTCACGGATGACATATGCAATGTCTTGCCCGGCAATTACCAGGTTTCCATTGAGGAGGCCAATGAAGTCACCTTCGCGCACACGAACGCCGCTAACCCGCACAGTGCGAATGGCTGTGGTGATTTCCACCGTTTGAATGCGCGCAGCAGCCTCGGTCATGGCCTTGCAATTCGACTCAAAGTCAGCTTCAAAATTAAATCCGAGAAGCGCAGCAATACCCTGGGGCATGGATTCGGTTGGAACAATATAGACTTCTTTGCTGGATAAGCCGGTCACCTGGCGTGCGCTCAAGATGACATTGCTGTTATTCGGCAGCAGAATTACTTGCTTAGCATCCACCGCATCGACTGCCGCGAGCAGTTCTTCGGTGCTGGGGTTCATTGTCTGCCCACCAGGGACGATAGCAGTAAGTCCTATGCTACGAAAGACCCTCTCAAATCCTGGGCCGGCTACTACGGCAACAGTAGCAATCTGCTGTGTTATAGATTGTACCTCTTCACCAGCATGTTCGGCTTCGCTCTCCGCAGCGTAGGTGAGACTCTGCTCCTGTAAGTTCTCGATGTTGATATCCAGCAAACTTCCGAGGCTCACGCCATAATCCAGGATTTTACCAGGCCATTCGGTATGGGTGTGAACTTTGAGCATCTGCTCATCGCCGCCCACAACAGTGGATACTCCTCCCATATCGATGATGGTCTGACGAATGCCCTCAACATCAAGCTTTTCGCCGCGCAGTAAAAAGACTACCTCGTAACCGAATTCTTCTTCAATCGTCACACGCCCTTTTTTAACCGCGGTATCAAGCGCAGGTGTTGTAGAGCTTGTTAATACGGCAGCGGTGGTCACCTGGCCCGACTCACCCCGGACATAACGCCACACTCCTTCCAGGATAGTACTGAAGCCCTGACCGCCAGCATCAACCACTCCGGCCTGTTTGAGCGTAGGGAGCAGGTCAGGAGTATGGGCTACAGATTGCCTTGCTGCTATGATTGCTTCTTGCATCATAGCAGCAAGGTCATCACCACGCTTAGCACTTGCCATTGCTGCCTCGGCGGTTTCGCGTACGACGGTTAGGATGGTTCCCTCTACAGGTTTGATGACAGCGCGGTAGGCAAAACGTTGAGCTTCATCCAGGGCCAAGGCAAGATCGAGAGCAGAAAATGTCTGTTTCTTTTCAAGTCCTTGTGCTAAGCCACGTAAAATCTGTGAAAGGATGACACCAGAATTTCCACGCGCACCCAGTAATGCTCCGTGCGCTAACCTGGCCGAGATCACGCCAGCCGAGGTATCTTCGCAATTGATGACATCACGAAAAGCTGCCTGTATCGTGGCATACATGTTGGAACCAGTATCGCCATCAGGGACAGGGAAGACATTGAGAGCGTTGATAATCTCGCGGTGTTCTTCTAACGATGCAGCTCCTGATAAGACAGCCTTCTTAAGGTCCTGGCCATCGAAGACGCTAATGCGTCGAGGGCGTTGTGATCGTACACCCAGAGTGTACGGTGTGTGTTCCTGCATAGTTAGTCGCTCCCACAGGTGCTCGCCCAGCAAGAGGGCGTCCCTATACTCTTAGTCATCTATTTATTTGAATCCTGGCTGAGTCCTTGGACGTTCACATTGACCTGAGCCACCGGTACCCCGAGCATCTTTTCGATAGAGAATTTGACGGCACTCATGATATTGTGGGCTATCTCCGATATACGCAGTCCATACTCCAATGCAACATAAACTTCGACAATGATTTGATCATTGACAATACGAATCTGCACGCCCTGGTTAAGATGGCCTGGTGGGAGGAACACTGCCTGTCCATTGCGCAGGCGAGGAGCAGTGATGCCAACAACTCCATAGGACTCGCTGATTGCCTGGACAGCGATAGAGTGAATCGCATTCGGCAGAACTTCTATCTTACCAAGAGGATGCGATCCGTGTTGTGGTTGGACGGGTGGAGTTTTTGGCATGCGCATGTCTTTTTCTCTACTATAATTTATGAGTTCTGGCTCTTGCCAACACAAGCAACATCGTGATATACTCGCATGGCGTGTTCACGTTCTCTTTGAGTATCATCAACATGATAGCTTCTCGTTTGTGATTAAAAACGAGAGGAAAAGAGATTGAAACATATGCAGTATATCAGAGGCAGGCTTGATTATCAAGGGACGCTTAGAAGCTAAGTTAAGCCCCTAAATGAAATGGAGAGGAAGAGATATATGTCTGGTCGTTGTGAGATATGTGAACGCAAGCCGATGCATGGCAATAATGTTAATTTTTCGCAAAAACGCACGCGGCGTCGCTTTCTGTTGAATGTACAGCGCCGTCGCATTGAAATCAATGGTGTTCAGCGCAAAGTGAATATATGTACTCGTTGCATGAGAACCATGAATAAGTTGCCGAAAGCGCGATAAGAAACATCAACATTAGAGGGCAGAAAGGTCATATGCGGCCTTTCTGCCCTCTAATGTTGATTACGATTCTTTTCAAAACGTGTCCTTAACTGCCCACATGCTGCGGCTATGTCGTCTCCACGCTCCGCGCGAACGCTGTTGCTTACCCCGTGCTCAAAAAGAATGTTGCGGAAGGCACGAATAGCCATGCCACTGGGCGGCTTATAATCGGCAGAAGTAGCATTGACTGGAATGCAATTGACGTGGGCAAACTGCTTGAGAGGGGCGAGCAACTCGCCGAGTAGATGCGCATACTCTGCTGTATCGTTTACACCTGCCAGTAGTACATACTCAAACGTCACCTGCCGTCCAGTAGCAGCGATATAGTCTTTACAAGCAGTAAGTAATTCCTCTAATGGGTATTTCTTATTGATTGGCATAGTCTGGCTACGTAGCTCATCGGTTGGAGCATGTAAGGAAATGGCCAGGTTTACCTGCAGCGGCTCCTGACTGAGCTTGCGAATAGCTGGGACCAGCCCCACAGTTGAAACGGTCATATGCCGGGCGCCAAGGTTAAAACCATCAGGATTGTTCAATATGCGCAGCGCCTGCATGACATTGTCATAATTATGCAAAGGTTCGCCCATACCCATCAAAACAATGTTGGTAATGTGGTCAATGGGAGCGTTTCTAACGAGGCGACCCTCTCGGTCGCCCCTCGCCGACCATGGTGCATCTCGCAATTCTCGAGCAAAGAAGAGTACCTGTGCTACAATCTCTCCCGCTGTGAGATGACGATCAAAACCCATCTGACCTGTTGCGCAAAATGTACACCCAAAAGCGCAACCAGCCTGTGTCGATACACATACCGTCGCGCGTGCGCTGCTTTCACCAATCGGCGGATAGAGCATAAGCACCGATTCGATCAGCCTTCCATCATCAAGCTCCAACAAGATTTTGCGTGTGCGGTCGTCTTTAGAGTGCAGTTCACTCCGTAAGATCATTGGCCCAATGCTGGCTTCTTGTGCAAGTCGGCTGCGTAACGCCTGCGGAAGATTGGTCATCGCTGAGAAATCGGTGGCAAGGAGCTGGTAGAGCCAGCTATAGAGTTGTTTTGCGCGAAAAGGTGGTTCTCCGAGCTCCACGAGCCATTGCTGCATCTGTGGTAGAGTGAGACTGAGCAGGTCGGTTTTCTTTATGCTATTCGTGCTGGATTGTGCCATTGGCGTAATTGACATGCTTTCATTATAGCATGTTTTGCTTCCGGCATATATGAGAAGCAGAAAGGTTGACAGCAGTTGTATCAACTGTTGCACAGTGCATGTTCCTGTGCTATAATCCGCATGGTAGAAAAATGAGAGACCGCAGATGGGACCATACGGATGAATAAGAAACCACCGCCCTCTGTTTGGGAATCCCTGGCGTTAGTGGGGCAACTAGGCTTCACCATTGCAGTTCCCTTGGCTCTAGGTGCTATTTTAGGCAATTACCTTGATGGTATTACACATCAGAAAATGTTATTTTTGCTGCTCGGGCTGCTGCTTGGCCTGATAATAGGAATATATGGAGCGTACCGTTTATTTGCACGCCTTTTCTAGACTAGAGAGGATAGACGGAGCCACCAATAACGAAACAGACCTGGCAGAGCGCAGTGAGTAGGGAGGATGCCGCGTGCTCTGGAAACTTCAGCCAATACAAATTCAGCCGGAAGTGATCTTTTATATTGGCCCATTTCCAATTACCAACACTCTCATTGGGACCTGGATATCAATCATTGCTTTAGTCTTAGTCTTCTTTTTCGGCACGCGTCGACGTGATCTGATTCCTTCAGGTATGCAAAATGTAGTTGAGTGGATTGTAGAATACTTGCTAAACCTCACAGAGAGCGTATCTGGAAAAATAAAGGCGAAGAAGTTTTTCCCACTCGTTGCGACTTTTTTCATCTTTATTCTGTTCTGTAACTTACTGGATGTCTTTCCCGGCGTAGATACTATTGGAACGGTAAACCTGGAAAGGCTCAAGCTGGCGCATCTCAGTCCTCCGACAAGCTTCTTCTTATTAGGTGCATATTCTGATAAGCTTATCCCCTGGGTTCGTCCTGGAACAAGCGACCTTAATCTTACGTTAGCATTGGCTCTTGTTTCTGTCATTGTCACCCAGATCTTCGGTTTCACTACATTGGGAGCAAAGCAGCAGCTCAGCAGATATTTCAACTTCAAAGTCCTGTTTACACATGGCTTCCAGGGACCTATCGAGTTCTTCGTGGGGCTGATTGAGCTCGTCACAGAGATATCTCGCATTCTTTCGTTCTCTTTCCGTCTCTTTGGCAATATCTTTGCTGGTAGCGCAGTACTGGCGGTTTTCGCCTTCATTCTGCCGTTTATTTCCAATGTTGTCTTCATCCCCCTAGAACTCTTTGTCGCTTTTGTGCAGGCGCTTATTTTCGCTCTGCTGACGCTCGTCTTCCTGGAAATTGGCACCTCCAGCCATGAGTACGCTGAGGAAGAGACAGAAAAAGAGGCGCTAGAGGAATATAGGAAGAGCGAGGTAGAAAAAGAGGCCGTGATAGCCAGTTAAAATAGAACATTCGTACGTTCCAATACTTGCTATTCGCAGTTTTTCTGCGATTGCATACATTAACATCAAACAATACATAAAGGAAATTCCTTTAAGGAGGTTTTCAACGTGACTTCACTCGCTATCGCGCTTGCAATCGGTTTAGGAGCTATCGGTCC
>JBKPAZ010000049.1:0-3891 GCA_046726655.1 Chloroflexota bacterium | reverse complement strand
GCGTATGCGACGGATTGCCCATGATTGCCAGTAGAGGCGGCGATCACGCCTTTTTGGCGTTCTTGCGGGCCAAGCTGTGAAACCAGGTTGATGCCGCCGCGCACTTTGAAGGCTCCGACCGGCTGGTAGTTTTCATGTTTGATGTATACTTCGGTACCTAGCAAGGCGTTCATGGCCGGGTAGCTGTAGAGGGGCGTGCGCTGCAGGTATGGGCGAATCTGGCGCTGGGCGAGCAGGACGTCCTGGAATGTTGGGATATGCATGTTTTGCTCCTTATACTTCTAAAATATGCGTCATATAACGCTCATTGTGCACGCTAATTTTTTCGTTGCTCTGTTCCCTTTCCTTTGATGTACAAGGAGAAGAAGTTGCATGTTGCTAGCTATTAGTATACATGAGGACTCCACATATTGCATAATGGAAGAAAACATCCAATTAGTAAAGGGGCAAAGGCATGTCTACTAGACCAGCCAATCCAAACGTTGAGGCAATTCGCGAGAATGTGCGGAATTCCTATGCTGAATTACATCAGCTTATTGATGGTTCGTTAGCAAGTTTAGACACAAGAAAGCTCTATCTGACACCCGCTGAAAATGAGTGGACAATCATGCAGAATCTGGCACATATTGTGGAGTTTATGCCATATTGGGCAGGTGAGATTGAGAAGCTAGTGGCAGAGCCAGGTAGGAATTTTGGACGTACTCAACAAGATGAGGGTCGATTACGGGGTATTAGTGAGCATGAGAAAGACAGTCTAGACAGGATTAAGGCAGCTTTGCCAGGGAGTTATGCCAGACTAGATGAGATGTTGGGGAGTTTAAAGGATAGCGACCTGGAGTTGACGGGGAAACATGTCAGGTATGGAGAGATGCCGTTGGGCTGGTTTATGAAGGACTTTGTGACGAATCATTTGAGTGGGCATGTGGAGCAGATTAAGGGATGTTTGGAGGTGGTGAGGTAAATGGTGGCCTTGCAATAAACTTTTTCGTATGACTAACGTATATACATCAGGTAATATTTCTAATCGAAGAAAGGGGACAGACACGATGAGACGGTTTTTCTTGTTTTTAGGTTCACTCTTTTTCCTAAGGGCGTTCACGAGGTGGGCGAGACGACGACGTGGGTCATATTATGATTGAGTAGAAGGTCACTTCCACGTGATATTTTGCTCAGGGCGAGGCTATAGAAAT
This sequence comes from Chloroflexota bacterium, assembly GCA_046726655.1. Taxonomy (GTDB): domain Bacteria; phylum Chloroflexota; class Ktedonobacteria; order Ktedonobacterales; family Ktedonobacteraceae; genus DATMNR01. The sequence continues at coordinate 2,701 of JBKPAZ010000049.1, read as the reverse complement.
CAAAGTAGAAGGCATCTACTGATCCATAACGTCCGATGTATTTGGGTGTGCCATCCATTGCGAGGGAATCAGCACGGGTCTAGACCTCGCCTTCGAGGTCTTCCATCGCCTCTAACACTCCGGCGTTTTTGTACAGGGCGGCCAATGGAAAGCGTACACCAAGGCTCGTGAGCTCTATCTCATCGCCCGGCCCGTAGGATTGGTAGATTGCCCATCCCTGGAGCGTGCGGCGGTACACTTCAACGGCCTGGTACCTGGTGGCGACGAGCACATATTCTTGAACGGTTGGGCAGGCGCGATACAAGCCAAATTTTCTCCCCCGGTCGTAGGCTTCGGTGGAATCCGATAACACCTCGACAATGACGCAAGGGGCTTGTACGTCTGTCTTGTCGGGTGCCGATCGATCACGCTCATCACAGGTCACCGACGCATCGGGGTAGGTGTAGCGCCTGGGTGAGAGACGCACGACGACATCTGAGTTGTAGACATCGCACAGGTTACCCGCTGTCGCGAGCGCGTCTTCAAGAGTCCTGACCGTATTACTCCCAATGCGGCCATGTGCCAGGCTCCCTCCCGACATAGCGTATACCTGCCCGTCTATATACTCATGCTTGATGTCGTGGCTGGTTCGTTCCAACTCGCGCCACTCATCAAGGGTCATATGCTGTGGTTCCCTTTGGGCTACCATGGTTAAACCTCCCTGAAACTGGATAGCAGTTATTGCTCTACCTATCATACACTCAAACGCGTCAGATGTGAACCAGAGGGCGCAGACCGCGCCCTCTCCCTCATGTTTCTGAGCGCTCTGTTGGAAAGTCCCTCGGGATGAAAGATCAGGTTGTAATAGTATAGGACGAGGGCTGGATAACAGTAGTTGTCCAGCCCTCGTCTTTCATTTTTTCGAGCTCTCCGCCACTCCTACGGCTTTGCTAGCTCATTGAGCTTCAACCAGGACACGGAGTGACTAGAGGCCCAGGTGTTCAGTCGGCCCGCTTTCGCGGGCCCGCCTAATCGATCTGAAACACCATTCCCTCTAAGCGAACAGACATCTTCATAGGTTCCTCCTTTCGGCTTACCTATCAAAGGACCTTCGCCTTAGAACCAGGGAGTCTTCACCTCCCTGATACTCTATATTTTATTAGATGGTGAAAGCAATGTCAAAGTCAAGCATAGCAAGGAACAACTCTGCTTGCTTCTTGCATCTCATTGACATCTCGGCTATACTAGCGGGGTACAAACAAATATAATCCTCCAGCGATGATGGAGAGGAGTAGCTTGCCAGGGGTAACAGCGAGCCGACAGATGGTGCGAGGTCGGCAATCCGCAGCAGGTGAAGGGCACTTCGGAGCTGGATTGAATGAGTGGCTTCACACACATTGGTGAAGAAGCAGGGTGGAACCGCGCATCATGCCGCTTTATGTAGTTGCCCCGGGCCTACACAGGCATGTATTCGTCCCTGGGCGTTGTTGATTGAACGCCTGGGGAATTTTTTTGAGGAGGAAAGGAATCCACTCATGACACAGACAGAGGACAGGACTTCGCTGTCGACGGAGGACACTCCGCTTGTTCCGATTGAGAAGATCGTTTCTTTGTGCAAGAGGCGAGGCTTCGTTTACCCCAACTCTGAGATCTATGGTGGGGTCTCAGGCATTTATGATTTCGGGCCGCTTGGCGTGGAACTGCGCAATAATATCCGCCGCTACTGGTGGTGGTCGATGGTGCAGCTCAATGATAATGTAGTAGGGATCGAGGGTAATATTATTACCCATCCGCGTGTGTGGGAGGCCAGCGGGCACGTTGAGAACTTTGTAGATCGGCTGGTTGATTGTAAGAACTGCAAGCGGCGTTTCCGTGTCGATCACCTGCCAGCAGAGAATTTAGAGCAGAATAAATGCCCAGTTTGCGGTGGGGAACTCACGGAGCCGCGTACCTTCAACCTGATGATGGAGACGTACATCGGTGTGGTTGAGGGCGAGCGCATAAAGACCTACCTGCGCGGTGAGGCGTGCCAGAACATCTACCTGGATTATGATAATGTGCTGAAGTCCTCGCGCATGCAGATTCCATTCGGTATCTGCCAGATCGGGAAGGCATTCCGCAACGAGGTCACGCCTGGGAACTTCCTGTTCCGCCAGCGTGAGTTCGAGCAATGGGACTTGCAATTCTTTGTGCATCCGAGCGAAATGCAGAAGTGGTTTGACTACTGGAAAGAGTTTCGCTTCGAGTGGTATAAGGGCATTATCAACCATACAGATCGGCTACGCTTCCGGGCGCATGCTTCCGATGAGCTAGCGCACTATGCGAAGCAGGCGTTTGATATTGAGTACAGGAGTATCATTGGCTGGCAGGAATGGGAAGGTATCCATTGGAGGCAGGACTGGGATCTTTCGCGCCATAGCCAGTTTAGCGGCCAGGATTTGAGCTATACGGACCCGGAAACGAAGGAACGGTATATTCCCTGGATTGTCGAGACTTCCGGTGGCGTTGACCGGACGTTCCTGAACTTGCTGCTTGATGCGTATGAGGAGGAGCCGCCATCGGGTAAGGATAAAGAGGGGCGCACGGTATTGCACTTGCACCCATGGCTCGCGCCTGTGAAGGTGGCGGTGCTACCTTTGCAGAAAAATAAGGAAGAACTGGTTACGACGGCCAGGGATATCCATAATCGTCTGAAGCGCCTGATGGTTGCGCAGTATGATGA
>JBKPAZ010000048.1:0-9823 GCA_046726655.1 Chloroflexota bacterium | reverse complement strand
CTGATGCCGCTGTTCGAATCGCCCGAGGGTAACAGCGACGGCGGCTACGCCGTATGTAGCTACCGTCGCGTCAACCCCAGGCTCGGCACGATCGAAGAACTAGCCGGGCTGGCCCGCGAGTTCCAGGAGCATGGCATCAGCCTGGTGCTCGACTTCGTATTCAACCACACCTCGGACGAGCACGAGTGGGCGCGGCGCGCCCAGGCCGACGACCACGAGTTCGAGCGTTTCTACTTCCTCTTCCCCGACCGGACGATACCCGACGCCTACGAGCGCACTCTGCGTGAGATCTTCCCCACAGTGCGCCGCGGCAGCTTTACCTGGCGTGAGGACATCCGCAAGTGGGTCTGGACGACCTTCAACAGCTTCCAATGGGATCTGAACTACGCCAACCCGGCGGTCTTCCGCGCGATGGCCGAGGAGATGCTGTTCATCGCCAACACCGGCGTGGAGTTCCTGAGGCTCGACGCAGTCGCGTTCATCTGGAAGCGTATTGGCACCAGCTGCGAGAACCTACCAGAAGCTCACCAGATCATCCAGGCATTTAACTCCATCGCGCGAATCGCCTCCCCTGCGATGCTGTTCAAGTCCGAGGCTATCGTCCAACCCGACGACGTGCTGAGCTACATCAGCCCGCGGGAGTGCCAGATAAGCTACAACCCGCTGATAATGGCGCTGCTCTGGGAGTCGCTGGCGACCCGCGAGGTCAAGCTACTCGATCACTCGATGCGCAGCCGTTTCCGGTTGCCGCAGGGCACGGCCTGGGTTAACTACCTGCGCTCGCACGACGATATCGGCTGGACCTTTGACGACAACGACGCCCGCTGGGAGTGGATCGATCCGGCCGGCCACCGGCAGTTCCTGAACCAGTTCTACATTGGACGCTTCGCTGGCTCTTTTGCACGCGGAATGTCGTTCCAGGAGAACCCGGCTACTGGCGACGCCCGCGTTTCGGGCACGCTGGCCTCGCTGGCCGGGTTGGAGCAGGCGATCCAGTCCGCCGACGAGCAGCAGATTGAGCTGGCCGTGCGGCGCATCCTGATGCTGCACAGCATCATCCTGAGCATCGGCGGCATCCCGCTGATCTACCTGGGCGACGAGGTCGGCACGCTGAACGAGTACTCGTTTGCCTATGATGTGGACAAGGCCGATGACAGTCGTTGGGTCCACCGTCCGAAGGCTGATTGGGCCTGGCGAGAGAGGGTAGAGAATGACCCTTGCTCGCCGCACGGTCGCATCCTCGCCGAGTTGGTGCGGCTGATCGTGTTGCGCAAGCAGCAGCCGGCGATCTACGGTAACGACACGGAGTTCGTCGAGACCGGCAACGGGCATCTATTCGGCTACGTCCGTCACGGCGGCGGCCAGCGACTGTTCGTGGTGGCGAATTTCTCCGATCATCCGCAGGAGATGGATACCGACCGGCTGCGAGTGTACGGGCCGGGCTACAGCTTCACCGACATGGTCACCAGCCAAACGCTCACAGCAGAGCGGCCGTTACGGCTGGAACCATACCAGTGCGTGTGGCTGGAGGCACGCCGTGCTGTCTGAGGAAAGCATTCTTTCGCCTAAACGCGAATAGATGAGAAAGAGAACCATCGCGGGTGAACCAGTTGATCCATCTCTACGAGCAGATGAAGAATATGCCCTACATGTATCACAATGGCGGATTATGGCCGATGCTCATAGAGCTAGAAGTGATGGGGCTTGTTAGCCACGGCGCATGGGAACGCGCGAGACATCTGCTGACAGCAATCAATACGGGAAATGCGATGGGAAGTGAGAACAGCCAGTGGGATTTTGCTGAATATCATCACGGTCAAACACATTTGCCCATGGGAACGAAACACCTGGCCTGGAGTGCCGGGGCCTGCGTACTCGCTCATCAAGCGGTATGGCGTGGAATCTCGTGCTGGCCGTTATAAGGATTTGCTATGATTCTGCAGCAGTTGCACTGGTGAAAGTCAGGCGTGATTTATCAGATCTACCTACGCAGTTTTCACGAGAGCAATGGGGAATGCTACTTTGTGGAGGGCTACACCGGCGGTGTCGTAAAATAAGTAGAACGCCATCGACCGCCATCCAGGTCGAGACGGCGATAAAGTAGGAGAGATATGATATGCAAGCCGAAACTGCTTTGATCTGGAACCCTATTCTGCGCCAGTATCTCGTCAACGCACCGCATCGCATGAGCCGACGCGAGGGCACAACAACCTGTCCTTTCTGCGCGGATATCACCGGTGGACGGGTTGACCCCCAGGCGCAGGTCTGGCTGCACCCGAACGACTTCCCGCCGGTGCAGCCGCCCATAGGAGAAGCCTATGTCGTGATCTATAGTCGCGATCACGATCGTCCATTCACGCAGTTGAGTGTCGATGAGGTGAACGCTGTCACCCATCTATGGCGCGAGCTTTACACCGATCTTGCCACGCGCTACGCGACGGTCGCGATCTTCGAGAACAGCGGCGAATCCATTGGACAGACACAACGTCACCCGCATGGGCAGGCGTATGGCGTCTCCATCATCCCGCCGGTGCTGCAACTCGAGTTGGAAACGGTCGTTCAGGATGAGGCAACAGGGCGCGGCTGCCCATTTTGCCGCGTGCGCAACGAACTTTCAGGGGGCGTCTATGAAGTCGCTGCCAACCCCACGTGGCAAGCATTTCTGCCGCCCTATGCGCGCTACCCTTATGAAACCCACTTGTACCCCAGACGGCATGTCGCAAACCTGGGTGTGATGCAAGACAAGGAACTGCGCGACTTCGCCGACATCTTGTTGCGTGTTATTCGCGGCTACAATGCGCTGTTCGACGGCGCGATGGCTCCTATGCCCTATCTGCTGGGTATTCACCAGCTAGCTGACGAGCGGTTCCATCTACATGTCGAAATTCAGGCCATCGGGCGTGCCCCTGGCAAGCTCAAATACGCCGCTTCGTCCGAGTCCCTCTGGGGATTGTGGACCAATGACTCGCTGCCGTCGCAGAAAGCGCAAGAACTCCGTGAAGCCATAGCAACGGCGGAGTCGGAACAAGCCGTATCATTTCGCAGTAGAGGAGGCATTCGTGCGGCAGATTGAGCAACGTGCCGTTCAGGCATACCGCGAGCAGTTTCTGGAGGAGCCCGTGTTAGTCGTCAGTGCCCCTGGGCGGGTCAACCTGATCGGTGAGCATACCGACTACAATGGTGGATTCGTCCTACCATGCGCGATAGACCGCCGGGTTGCCGTGGCGGTAGGACATGGTGACATGCAGCTATACTCCGCAGACTTTCAAGAGAGACTCCCCCTTTTTGGGAAGCGCGAGGGTTCGTGGGTTGACTACCCGAGTGGGATCGTCCTGGCAGTGAAAGAGCGAGGCTATTACGTACCGCCGTTTCGGGGAGCGTTTGCAGGAGATGTCCCGCTAGGGAGTGGACTCTCGTCTTCCGCAGCGATCGAAGCCGCCACGGCGCTCGCTCTCGATGTGCTCTTGCACCTCGGGATTGCGAAGAAGGACCTCGCCTTGCTCTGCCAGCGTGCCGAGAACGCATTCGTCGGGGTCAACAGCGGCATTATGGACCAGTATGCCTCGCTTCTCTGTCAGGCAGGAACGGCGCTGTTGATAGACTGTCGCTCACTTGAAGCTGAGCTGGTTCCATTAGACCTGGCCGGAGCTGGGCTCACGCTCATCGTCTGCGACACCCAGGTTTCCAGGGAGCTGGGCGCAACGGGCTACAACGCGCGTCGACAGGCATGCGAGCGAGCGGCCCGCACGCTAGGTGTCAGGGAACTACGCGATGCTCACCTCCAGGATCTGGAGAAGCTCTCGGGCGAGGAGCGCAAACGGGCTCGCCACGTGATCACGGAGAATGCGCGAGTGCTGGAGGCTGTTCAAGCGTTACAGAGGCAAGACTTTGGAGCTTTTGGACGGCTGATGTATGCCTCGCACAGGTCCCTGCGCGTCGACTATGAAGTTTCGACGCCAGAACTAGATGCCTTTGTCGAAATAGCTGTTCAGTCATCGGCGCTCGGAGCGAGGCTCACCGGGGCAGGCTTTGGTGGGTGTGCTCTTGCGCTGATCAGAAGCGAAGATGCTGGTGTGCTGGCACTGAGTGTTCAACACTACTTCGAAGCGCGTGGCTTCACACAACCGGTATTCTATTCATTTCAGCCGGAAGCTGGCGCGGAGGTCGCGACATGAAATTACTCGTTACAGGTGGAGCAGGATATCCACCCATCCTCTTACTGGTGGAACCAGTGAATACACGGGGATTGACAGGTTACATAATAGGCAGGTATGCTTATTATGTAACTGGTGAGGCACCAGGAGGGCTGTGAGCCATGTCGCGTCACATCCTAAACGTTCACAATGGAACACTGTACAAGAGGTATCTTGAGGATCCTTATGGTTTGGTAAACAGGCTTGAGAAGAGGATTTACCTCCCTGTATCTTAATTTTGCAAGGATCTTAGAAATACCTCGATATGAGACAGCAGGCAGAGCGCCGGCAGTTAAGAAGCATTGAATATTTTGTCCAACATACGTTAGCCTATGCCGATTCGCGGCCCCGGCCACGCCGGGATCCCCGTGAGAAGGAGGTTTGTCATGACCCCACAGGAGCACACCGACAATTCGCACGCTTTGACTCGTCGCACGTTCATCAAGGCTGGGGGCCTGCTGGTAGGCGGGGCAGCAGTAACCAGTCTGGAGCTTGAAACGGCGCCTCTAACCTACGCTGCGACTGGCGATGGCCGCACGCTGCAAGAGGGACACCCCGCCGAGGCAGGCATGTCGCAGGCGCGCCTCGATGACGTGGCGGCGCGCCTGCAGAACCGGGTCGATCGCGGGTTGATCCCCGGAGCCGTCATCTGGGTGGCGCGACACGGAAAGACGGTGCTCCACAAGGCCTTTGGAGTGCGCGAGGTCGGCAAGGACTCTATGACAGAGGACACGCTCTTCGACCTGGAGTCGAACACCAAGGTCCTCGCCACCGCGATCTCCTACATGATTCTAGTCGAGCGCGGCGCCGTGCACATGAGCGACCGGGTGGCCAAGTACCTGCCACACTTCGCCACAAATGGCAAAGCACACGTGACTATCCGGGACATGCTCCGCTACTCTTCCGGGCTGCCGGCGGACATCGCGCTCCCCGGTGCACCGAACCTCGCCGACGTCCCCAGCCCCGATAAGCTGTGGCGGCTCATGGAGGAGACTCCACTAGAATACCCAACCGGCTCGAAGGTCGAGTACTCGGACCTCACCTACCGGCTGCTCGGTCATGTCCTCGAGGCGGCTACCGGCCAGAACCTGCAGCAGTTCGCGAGGGCGAACGTGTGGTCGAAGCTGGGAATGAGCCGCACGACGTATAACCCGCTGGACAACGGCTTCTCTGTCTCAGAGATCGCGGCGACAGGGCCTGGCTCCTGGAACCTGCGGATGGGGACCATCCGCGGCGTGGTCGAGGACGACTTCGATTGGGTGATGGGCGGCATCGTAGGATGTGACGGCCTGTTCTCAACTGCCAGGGACATCGCCGTCTTCCTCCAGATGATTCTCAATGGCGGCTCCTACGGCGGAGTACGCATCGTCAGCCCCTCGACCATCCGGATGATGACCGCCGATCAGACACCGCAGGTCACCGAGGCAACCGACACCGATCCCATCTCGAACCTGCTCTTCACCCACAAAGGCTATGGCTGGGAGCTCTGGACGCACCGCTTCTCAAGCGGAGGGATGCGGTTGACATCAAAGTCCTTCGGAAAGGCCGGCGGCGCCGGAACGTTTTTCTGGGCCGATCCCCAGCGGGACCTGTTCGGCGTCATACTCACAAACCACGGCCTCCCGGTGCCCTTCGACGCTCCCGGGTGGGCCACGATGCTCGACGCGATCGGCGTTTACCAGTTCTTCGACGGGGTGATTAATTCGCTCAATGACTGATGGGCCAATAGCTAACGCCGAGACTAACGTCGGCGTAGCTCCACGCTTCTGTTAAGAGGACTTCTGTTCCCCTGCACTCCCTGCTGGAGCCATACACCGCACTTCCAATCGGTGTATGGCTGCTGGCTTCAGATAAACTCGCTTCGTTTACCAGCAGCCTGGACAGCTATCCAGATGAACAAGTGAAAAAGCTTCATCTTGACCATAGAGAGTATAAGAGTTATAAGATATATCCAGGTAGCTTAACGGCTGTCGCATGACAGATATATGATACAGGCAGTTTTATTTTAGGAGGAATTACCTTGGTTATACGTATAGCTTTAAATATAGTGCGCATTGGAGTGCTGATAGAGCTGGTTTTGGGCATTTTGTTTTGGACAGGTAATGCCGATAGTCTTCGGATCGTGCATATTGTGATCGGTATTCTGGTGGTACTTTCGCTGTGGACTTTGGGGATTGTGCAAGGTTTACAGGGAGGTAGTTTTGGGTTGGCTTTGGCGACTTTTGTGGTTGGTTTTTTACTGGTGCTGGTTGGGCTTTTCCAGACGCGTTGGTTGATAGGTTCTAACCACTGGGTGATTCAGGTGATACATCTTCTACTCGGGCTTGCTACCATTGGCTTAGCAGAAATGATTGGTGGGCGATACCGGAGGATGACTGCAAACAAGGCGGCTGCTTAGTAGTCACGTTAAACTATTGTCGAATATTCGTTAATATGGTTTAATGGAGGCATCTGGCTGTTCCTGAGAAAGTAATTTACGTGGAATGTTTGCATTGAGGGGATTTTCGAGCGTGAGCAATGAGAAAAGACAAAAACGTGTTGCTGTGTATCCAGGTAGTTTTGATCCACTCACAAATGGACATCTCGATATCGCACGCCGGGCGGCACGACTCTTTGACACGCTGATCATCGCCGTATATGCCTTTCCTGCTGCAAAAAACCCGCTTTTTTCTGTTGAGGAGCGCATGCAGTTCTGGCAAGAAGTGATTGCTGCAGAAGAATTGAGCAATGTGAAGGTAGACAAGTTCTCGGAACTCCTGGTGGAGTATGTCAATGCAGCCGGTGGACAAGCCATAGTTAAGGGCTTACGCTCACCAAATGACTTTGAGGCGGAGTTCCAACAAGGATTGATGAATCACAAGTTAGCGCCGGATATTGAAACTATTTGTTTGTTTACCAATCTGGAACAACTCTTTGTCAGTTCTTCTTTACTTAAGGAAGTTGCACGCCTGGGAGGGGACGTGAGTGATATACTTCCCCCCATAGTAGCACAGGCGCTACAAAAAAAATTCGGGCTGTAGTGCGTTGAAGCCGCCTGACCATCAGCGGCCGGGTGAGCGTGATTGGGAACGGAGTAAAGGCGTGGATATAGATATACTTTATCTTGTGGATCGCCTGGAGAATCTGATCGCTAGTAGCCGTAGGATGCCCCTGGTGAACCAGATCATGGTGAAAGAAGCGGATATTCTTAGTATAATTGACCAGATGCGGACATCCATTCCCGATGAAATCAAGCAAGCACGACGTATCCTTCAGGATAAAGAGCGTATCCTGGCACAGGCGCAAGCCGAAGCAAGCAAGCTAAAGGCACGCGCGCAAGAAGAGGCCGAAGAAGCAGTGAACCGCGAGGGGCTGCTGCGCCTGGCAGATGAAAAGGCTGAGCAAATTAAAGTTGAGGCCGATGTGTATGTTGCAGAAACACTGCGGGCTTTACGGGATCACCTTAGCAGCATCGAGATGGATATTGATCGCTCGATATTGAGCATCGAGAAAGGGCTTGCCAGCCTGGAGCTACCAGAGGATGGGGGCGAGGAAGAGGTATACGAGGAAGATGGGGAGGAGGATCAACAGGACATTGCGCCACCTGTCCGGCCTATCCCACGACGCGCTTCATTGGCTGTTGATACGATAGGAGGACCGGTGTACCCGCAGGATTCGATGCAGAAGAGGGAGTAGAGTACAATAAGGAATAGGCGGGGGTTGACAGTGGTGATTGGCTAACCTATAATGATCGAGCACGAAAGCGGAATATCGTCTATGGCTGCGCCACAGCCCCGATTTATTTATTCGGAACGTGTCTTAAACTCGATTGAGGGATTGAAAGAAATGGAAAGCATGATTTTTAATGTGGCGCAGTTGATGAAGGCCCCGGTCGGGACTTCCTTCGTCAATGATTTTCATGAAGAAGATATTCAGCTTGATGACGATTTCAAGGTGATTGGCCCACTCGACGGGCATGTGCGTATGCGACGCACAAACCAGGGATTGCTGGTGGATGGTTGGGTGGAACTCACGCTTGAACTTACATGTAATCGTTGCTTGAAGATATTTGAGCAACCGATGCATGTAAACTTTGAAGAACAGTTCTATCCAACTGTTGATGTAGTCAGTGGCTTGCCGCTAGCTCCATTCAATGAGGATGAGATCTTCCCTATCGATGCTCACCACGAGGTCGATCTAACCGAGGCGATACGGCAAAATGTACTGCTGGCGCTGCCTATGGTGACGATTTGCCGGGAGGATTGTAAAGGACTATGTTCACAGTGTGGGCATGATTTAAATCTCGGTCCGTGCGAATGTGAGCCAGAAGTTGACGCACGGCTGAGTGTACTCAAAACATTACTGCAAAATGAACCGTAGAGGCTAGATAAGTACTAATCTGGACGGAAGAGGAGAATAAAATTATGGGAGCGTTACCAAAACAACGAACTTCGCATGCTCGCCAGGGTGAAAGACGTTCACATCATCACCTGACTTTACCACAGTTAGTTGCATGCCCGCAGTGCAGGAAACCTCGCCTGGCGCACCATGCCTGTCCAAATTGTGGGACTTATCGAGGACGCCAGGTCTTCTTTCCAAAAACAAGGAAGAAATAATTTCTATTAGGAGGCGGGAACGTGTTCCTGCCTCCTTTTCATACAAGAGTGTACAGTCATGACGACACAAGTCGCCTTTCTCTTCCCCGGACAAGGTAGCCAGGCAGTCGGTATGGGTGCCGATATTTACGAAGCATCTGCGGCAGCCAGGCACGTCTTTGAAAGCGCAGATGAGGCCACCGGCATATCGCTAAGCAATCTGTGCTTTCACGGCCCAGACGACGTTTTACGAGAGACAATTCACACTCAACCTGCGATTGTGACTGTCAGCCTTGCACTACTGGCAGCGTTACAAGAAGCTCTCACTGAACACACCTCTTCCTGGTCATCGCCGCTTACCCCAAGTTTTACCGCCGGGCATAGTGTTGGAGAATATGCAGCACTGGTAGCATCTGGTGCATTAGACTTGAAAGATGCAGTGCGACTGGTACGGGAGCGTGGTCGTTTGATGCACTACGAGGGGACCATATGTCCTGGGGGAATGGCCGCCGTGATAGGCATGGATGCAGAAACTTTGCAGGAGGTGTGCCAGGATGCAACAGCGCAATCGAGCGCTAACCTTACAAGGGTTAGCCATCCTGGACAAGGGCAGGTGACTATTGCCAATTTCAATGCACCTGGTCAAATCGTCATCTCAGGTGACCAGGGAGCATTAAGCGTGGCTATGGAACTGGCACAAGCGCGTGGGGCGAAACGTGTCATTCCATTGGCAGTGAGTGGGGCTTTTCACTCGCCAGTGATGCAGCCTGCAGAAGTAGGGCTGGCACAAGCAATCAAGAGTACTCCTGTATATGACGTAACCATTCCAATCATTGGCAACATTCATGCCACACCATTATATGAAGCGCAGACGATTCGCGAAGAACTCGCGCAGCAGATAGCTGCCCCAGTACAGTGGATTCGCACCATTGAATACCTGGTACATGCAGGAGTGACCACCTTTCTCGAAATTGGCCCAGGGCAAGCATTAGCAGGAATGGTGAAACGTATCGCGAAAGGTGTCATAACCTTAAACGTAAGTAGCGCGGCGGACAT
>JBKPAZ010000047.1:0-4212 GCA_046726655.1 Chloroflexota bacterium | reverse complement strand
CTCTTGGTATCAACGATTTCGAGTTTTTCAACACGCTACATTTCTTTCCGTCGTATGGTTGAGGCTAGCATGTTCAATAACTCCCCCTCACAGCCTAGAGTAATTTCGCCAGCTTTGCTGCTTCACAAAAACGGCCTAATTTCTGCTGGCCGTCCCGTTGAACAAAAAAAGCCTAGTAGAAGAGAATACAGGTTGTTTATGAACGATTGCTACGTTCTGATTTGCACTCGAGATAATCAGTCAATGACGTAGTAAAAAGGCGCTCAGAAGATACGTTGTATACGTTCTGGACTCCCTAAAATCAGGTCGAGATTATGGTTTGTTATGCGACCTCTCTCCTCTTGACACCCTAAATTATCATACAACGATAAAATCTCAACCTGACCTTAACCAAAATACAACCACCTTCCTCTTTTCAGTTCCATCTATTTCTTTGATAATTGATGGGTCTAAATATATCGCTCTTTTTGTATCTGTGTTTGTAGAAAAGTAGTGATCGTTTCTCTTTTGATTGATAAGAACAGGTGTCGCAATATATAAGTGATTGTGTTACTACTTCAGCCTCTCCAAACAAATCTTACCGGCTCTAAGTTCGGGAAAGAAAGCCGCAGAGGAGAGGCTATTATTGGTTGCCTGGAAACCGATGAACGTTGCATAGTAAAACCAATTAGTGGAGAAGGACATGGACTTTATCGAAGTTTTGCAGACTATTTCCTCTAAGATCGGCAAGCAGAAAAATCTCATTAAAACGGAAGAAGCCACCAAGAACGCCTTTGTCATGCCATTCATCTCGGCGCTGGGCTACGATGTCTTCGATCCAGCGGAAGTTGTACCGGAGTTTATTGCTGATGTCGGAATTAAAAAAGGCGAAAAAGTTGATTATGCCATCAAACATGATGGAAAAATCATCATGCTGTTTGAATGCAAGTGCTGTAACGGCTCATTGGATAACTGCGATGCCTCACAGCTTTATAGGTATTTTTCCGTCACCGAAGCACGCATAGCGGTGCTGACTGATGGCGTCGTCTACAGGTTCTACACCGACATTGAGGAACCCAACAAAATGGACCCCAAGCCATTTATGGAATTCAATATGCTCGACATTCAGGAACCCCTGGTCATTGAGCTGAAACGTTTAACAAAACAGGCTTTCAATCTTGAAGCTATTCTGACAGTTGCGGGGGAGCTGAAATATACTCGGGAAATCAAACGTATCCTCAATGACGAGCTGAATGCTCCTTCAGAAGAATTCGTCAAGTTTATGGCAGCTCAAGTATATTTCGGTAAGTTGACTAGTACGGTTCGAGGGCAATTTGCTGTCATTACGAAAAGAGCTTTTACCCAGTTTATTAATGAGCATATCACGGAACGCCTGCGTTCTGCCATGGGAGAACCGGGTTTACCAGCAGAAACCACAAGCGAGACCGATAATACAGACGGTAATCAGAACGGGGCAGTAACCCCTGAGAATGCAAACAGGGTAGTTACTACCCCGGATGAACTTGAGGCATATTATATAGTAAAGGCAATCATCTGTGCCGTGATTGATGCTGAAAGAATCGTCTACCGCGATACCCAGAGCTATTTTAGTATATTATGTGATGATAATAATCGTAAACCCATCTGCCGTTTACACTTCAATGGAAGGCACAAGTATATTGGTATCCTAGATGCCAATAAAAATGTAGAAAAAGTACCAATTGACAATCTGAACGAAATCTACAAACTGGCTGACAAGCTCAGGGCAACCGCCGGATCATATGTCAATCATAAGGGTATTTGAATGTCTACATTGTGGAAGACATACAGAAGAACTCTTCAAGAAAGTGCTCCTGGTGTTTAATATGCAGCCTCAGAGGAAAACCGTCGCCAAGCTTGCGGTCTCCTGCTACGGACTCACCCCAGCCACCTATACGCAGGAGGAAGGATTTAATCCACAATTACAGCGGCAACGAAGTGTCTCTGATGCGCTGGATCAGATCAACGACAAGTACGGCGAATACATGGTAACACCAGCTCTCATGCTTGGGCTTGAAGATCAGATTATAGACCGCATTGCCTTTGGCGGCGTGAAAGAGCTTGAAGAGGTCTACGGGTAACATAACCTCATCTGTTTGACACTATATAACTTCTGTAATAAACTCAACAATAACAGTATATGACCAAATCCGAGAGAGGTTTTGCCTCAATGACCAAAGAAAAACGCCGGGCGATAGCAAGCCTGGGCGGGATAGCGGCGCACGTGAAGGGAAAAGCACACACCTGGACGAAAGAGGAAGCCTCAGTAGTCTGCTGTGCCTGCGAGCTAAAGAATTCGGTGTAATGGTCGTTGTCGGGCGAGGGAATGTAGGCATGGATATGCTGGCTCTCGATAGCGACAAGGTTCTTTTCGGTGCCGTACTTGCGGTCGCCGGTGGCTTGCCTGGGCCACAGCTTCCAGCGAAAGCGCGCTCGCCAGAGCAAGTCCAGCATGGGCAGGTTTTCCGAGACTTCTGAGGGAGCGGCTAAGACCTCCAGGATGATGCGCTTTGCGCCGTCTCTTCTCTACTCCCAACTGCCTTCCTTTCAAGTGACAGCACTGTTGTACACCCCATCTCTTCTCGCTAAGCACAGCATAGAATATAATAGTCTCAAGTAATATTAAGGAGCGACTGACAACAACAGCAAGCTTTTCAGGAGTGGGAGTATGGACGCTGACTTGGTAGACCAACAAGAAGGCGCAGAAAGCTCGGCGAGTGGCACAACTCTTTCAGCTCAGCAGTTCTATCAACATGATCCCTTGCTCGTCCTGCTCAAAGATAAATTTCGCCTAAACGATCTCTGGATTATCGTTGGAGTAATGGTGTATCTCAGTGTCGTCATTATGCTCTGGGATGCACTCCTCCTGGGCGCCGCACTGCTTTCGAACAACTTGCACTGGTTCTCCCTACTAGAAATGATCCTGCTCGCTGCTATTTATGTCGCCCTCACCCCGGCACTGCTCATTGGTTGGTTGGTATTCCCTCATCGAGTGATGGTGAGGGCGCGTGATGAGGCATTAAAGCCTATGGCTGATGAGTATCAGCAAGCTCTCATGCAGTCTCTGTCGTCAGTAGAGCACGACATGCGTACGGTCGTTGCTGAGACACGCCGATTGACAGCACTTAAACAACGCTATGATTTAGTGCGCACTACCTTTCCTACATGGCCGCTAGAGATCAGCGGGTTGGGTCGTTTAGTGGCAACAGTGGTTTTGCCCGTACTCTTACCTCTCATTTCAAACAGGTTGGCAAAAGGCCAGGAGCCGATCCAGCAGATAAGGAGGAATCATGACTCTCCGTCCATTCGAGATTCAGGTACCAACGCCTGTCCTCACCGACCTCAAGCAGCGGCTTGCAGCGACCCGTTGGCCTGATGAGATACCAGGTTCCGGTTGGGACTGCGGGACGAATCTCGCGTATTTGAAGCAGTTAGTGGCCTACTGGCGGGATACCTTCGATTGGCGCGCCCAGGAACGTCTCTTGAACTCTTTCCCACAATACACCGCAGAAGTGGAGGGTCTGCGGCTGCATTTCATTCACGTCAAGGGAAAAGGGAAGAGGCCCATGCCGCTCATCATCTCTCATGGATGGCCCGGCTCCTTCTTCGAGATGTACAAGATCATCAGACCTCTCGCTGACCCTGCCAGCAACGAAGGCGATGCCCAGGATGCCTTTGATGTGATAGTGCCCTCCTTGCCCGGCTATGGCTTCTCTGATCGACCACGTGAGCGAGGAGTCGACGTGGTGCGCATCGCTGAACTGTTGATGCGGCTAATGACGGAGGTCTTGAACTATCCGCGCTTCGCCGCCCAGGGAGGAGACTGGGGAAGTTTTATCTCATCCAGGCTGGGTTATGCTTACCCCGAAAAGCTCATAGGCATTCACCTCAATGCCGTGTTCGTGTCTCCTGGACCTGCTCATGATGAAATGACCGAAGAGGAGCGAGTTTGGCGAGAGCAGTGGCAACGATACAGGACAGATGGCTCTGGCTATAACCTGATCCAGAGTACCCGACCCCAAACGCTGGCCTACGGCCTCAACGATTCTCCCGCTGGCTTAGCCGGGTGGCTTGTCGAAAAGTTCCGCGAATGGAGCGACTGCAACGGGAATGTCGAGAGTGTTTATACCAAAGAGGAGCTTCTTACCACGATCATGATCTACTGGGTGACCGAGACGATCAATTCCTCAGCGC
>JBKPAZ010000046.1:0-34502 GCA_046726655.1 Chloroflexota bacterium | reverse complement strand
GGCTGGCGGAGTTGCGTCGACAGCAAAGGGATCTTAAGGATGCACATGAGTTGTTGGATTATGTATGGGAGTTAGCAGAGCGTGGCCCGTATCCGCTCTTTCATTCCGATGCGTACAATGTGCTAGCCCAGATCGAGCGCGACGCAGGTGATAATGAGGCAGCAGTCAAAGCATCGACAGCAGCCTATCGCCTGGCGTGGTGTGATGGGCCGCCTTTTGCTTATCACTGGGGGTTGCAGAAGGCGAAGGCGCATTTAGCTGCGCTTGGGGTTGAGGAGCCGAATTTGCCGCCTTTTGATGAGTCGAAGTATGAGCCGATGCCAGAAGTTGAGATCGAGTCGTGATGTCAATGTCCTTGACGCCTGCTTTCTAAGAGGATAGGATGATATTAAGAGAGTTGCAGCATACATCGATAGAGAAAGGTGTTGAGGAGGGAATATATGGAAGTACGCAAATTGACAGAAGCAGATGCCGAGGCTTTTTGGAACATTCGACTACGGGCGTTGCGCGACAATCCGGAGTCGTTCGGCGCATCGTATGAAGAGATACTTGAACGAGGCATCGCTGGGGTCACGCAGGGGCTTCGCAAGAGTGATGCAGCGCCTGACCACGCGACCTTTGGTGCATTCGAGGGAAGGACGCTGGTTGGCATCGCTAATTTCCAGCGAGAAGAGGGGATCAAAAGACGCCACAAAGGGGTCATCTGGGGAATGTATGTGCCGCAGGAGTTGCGCGGGAAAGGGGTAGGTAAAGCATTGTTGGAGGCTGCGATTGCTTATGCGAAGACTTTGCCTGGACTTGAACAGATCAACCTGGCTGTTGTGCTTACCAGCAAAGAAGCCCGTAAACTGTTTATCTCAATGGGCTTTGAGACCTATGGGCTGGAACGGCACGCGCTCAAGTTGCACGATCGCTATTTTGACCAGGAACACATGACGCTGCACTTGACTGAAGGCTAGCCAGGAAAAAGGGAGATTTTCGGGGGATACCAGGATTATAGTCTCTCCGGGTGCTTTTTTCTCCAGTAGCGCGTATATCCCTGTACCGTCATCGGATAGTTTGTCGCAATTTCGTATCGTTCTAATGCATGGGGATCGTGGGCTGCTCGCAGCAATTCGGGCTTTGTATGCTCAATCAGCATCGTGATAATCTCGGCCTCATCCTTTCCGTCGCGCATGCAACTCAGCACGAAATCACCCCAGGAATAGAGCTTTTCACGCAGGCGCTCAAATTGCTCTGCTATGTTCTTTATTGCTCCAAAATGTCCTATGTACAGCACGTCAGGTCGCAGGCTCTTCACGAGGTTAATACTGTCTGACCAGGCTTCAAGGTCAAGGTCGGGTGGAGGTGTTGGTGGACGCACGTAATCGATATCCTGCAGCTTTACCCCAGCCATGTCTCCAGCAAATAGCTCGCCGGAGTGTGCATCAAAGAATATTACATGATGAACGGCGTGTCCAGGTGTATAATGGACTTCCAGGCGACGGCCTGCGATGTTGAGAATATCACCACCGTCGATGATGCTCAGGCGCTGCTGGGGAGTTGATTCGATCTCTCCCCAGAGCAGTTTCGTGCGTTCGCCAAAGATACGTGAAGCGCTCGCTACTACCCTGGTGGTGTCGAGCAGGTGCGGTGCGCCCTTGCTGTGTACATATACCTGTGCCCTCGGCAGTTGCCGGACGAGCGTCCCGGCTGATCCCGCGTGATCAAGGTGGACATGGGTTGCAAGAATATGTGTCACTTCTTGCGGATCGAAGCCCGCTTCTCGTATCGACTCAAGCAACGATTCCACCATACTGCCTGGCCCAGGATCGATTACGGCAAGCTCGTTTCGTCCAGCCAGCAAGTAGGAGCCGATAATCTCGTTTTCGCCGAGGAAGGGATGTGAGATTTGCCATGCCCCAGGACTCAGTTGAGTAACGTTCGACAAAAGGAAAACTCCCTCTAGTTCTTTTTCGCTGAGATGGCCTTTGCCTGCGTGAAGAGCAGCAAGTAATCTCTGCTGCCGGCTTTGGAGTCAGTGCCTGACATATTAAAGCCGCCAAATGGATGGACTCCCACGAGCGCGCCCGTGCTTTTACGATTGAAGTAGAGGTTGCCAACATAGTATTCTTGCTTCGCCCGTTCGATGCGTTCTTCATCCTTTGAATAGAGCGAGCCGGTCAGCCCGTACTCGGTATCGTTGGCGATACGCAAAGCGTCGTCAAAGTCTTTGGCTTTAATCACTGTCAACACCGGTCCGAAAATTTCTTCCTGGGCGATGCGCGCATGGGGGTCTACATCGGCAAACACGGTCGGTTCGATAAAGTAGCCTGGGCCGTGGTGTCCACCACCAGCCACTAGGCGTCCTTCTCTCTTGCCTATCTCGATATAGCCGGTGATCTTCTTCATCGCGTTCTCATCGACAACTGGCCCCATGTACGTCTCTGGATTAGTAACATCGCCCATCTTCAACCGCTTCGTTTTCTCAATCACCTTCTGCAGCACCTGGTCATACACCTTATCAACGATGATGGCGCGCGAGCCTGCCGAGCACTTCTGCCCCTGGAACCCAAAGGCGGAAGAGACAATACCCTCCGCAGCGGCATCCAGGTCGGCAGTTTCGTCCACGAGCACGGCATCTTTGCCGCCCATCTCCAGGATAGCTCGCTTTAACCAGCGCTGCCCTTTCTGAGGTTTAGCGGCCAGTTCGTTGATGCGCAGTCCAACATCGCGAGAACCGGTGAAAGCGATAAAACGCACCCGCGCATCCTCGATCAGCGTATCTCCGATGGTTGAGCCTGAACCCGTCAGAAAATTGACCACGCCGGCAGGTAAGCCAACATCTTCTAAAATGCGCATAAACTGCCATGCTATCATGGGAGATGTACTGGCGGGTTTAAGCACAACGGTATTGCCGGTAACGAAGGCTGCGCTAGTCATGCCAACCATGATAGCGCCGGGAAAGTTCCAGGGTGGAATCACCGCGCCAACGCCCAGTGGAATGTAGACAAGCTGGTTGTCTTCGCCCTCTATCTTCACAAGAGGTTGATCTTCAGCCAGGCGCATCATCTCGCGTGCGTAGAATTCCATGAAGTCGATCGCTTCGGCAGTATCACCATCAGCTTCAGGCCAGCTTTTGCCTACTTCGTAGATCATCCAGGCGTTAAATTCAAAACGGCGCGCTTTCAGCAGGTCAGCAGCGGCGAAAAGGTAGCCAGCTCGCTCTTCAGCGGGAACAAGTTTCCAGGTTTCGAAGGTGGCTGCCGCAGCCTTAACTGCTTCATCTACCTTTTCGACTGTAGCTTTTGAGAAATAGCCAATCACCTGGTCAGGTTGAGAGGGATTGCTAGAGGCGAAGGTAGCCTCGTTGGTTATCTTCTTGCCGCCGATAATCAGCGGATATGTTCGCCCCAACTCGCGCTTTACCTGTTCCAATGCTTCCAACTGAGCCTGGCGGTTCTCGGGTCTGGTAAATTCAGTAATTGGTTCGTTCTTAAACAGCGTTGCTGCACGCGACGCCACACTTTCAATCATTTTTGCCAAAATAACACACTCCTTTGTGGCTAGACAGCTTGTTTTTCTCATTGTATCTCATAATCGAACAAGGTATCAATGAAGTGAGAGCGAATCAGGGATGCGGGAGGCCAGGCCTCCGCATCCCTGATTCGCTCTATAATGAAGAAGCTACCTGACCAGTTCTGCCAGTTGATCAATCTGTTCCAGGTCAGGGGTACACGGCCAGAGAATCACTTCGTCTGCTCCAATATCGGTGTATGCCTGGATACGTTCCTTGATTGACTGAGTGGTAATAGGCAGGTTATTAATCATCATTTCTACCATTGGCCCCAGCATTGAATAGTAGCTGCGAAGGTACGCGCCCCCGCGCTCCTTCGCGTCGGGCCCCAAAGCGTAGTAGAAGCATCCAACCAGGCGTGGCTTGCCAGGTCTGCCTGCTGCTTTCCACGACTCTTCGGCTAAGTTGAAGAACTGTCGAGTTCCTTGTGGATCGCGACCGCCGGCGATGAAGCCATCTCCCCAGCGACCAACTCTCTGTACCGCAGCAGGTGAGTAGCCGCCAATTAATATTTCAGGCCCTCCTGAACGAACAGGGGATGGACCAACCGGTCCTATATTATCGCCGAGCCGCTGACCAGACCAGATACGCTTCATCGTTTCCAGTTGCTCTTCGAAGCGCTTCCCCCGGATTTTAAATGGAACGGACGCGGCAAGATAGTCGTCCTCTCTCGCGCCTATGCCCAGGCCGAGAGTAAGACGACCTCCTGAAAGTGCATCCAGGCTGGCCGCCTGCTTTGCAAGCAGCGCAGTATTGCGCAGTGGCGCAAGCAAAACAGTCGTCGTCAGGCGAACGCGTTGCGTCGCACCTGCAACCGCCGCAAGTGTAATGAGTGCTTCATAGTTGGGAAAAACGAGGCGGTCAAGGATGCCGAGACTGGAAAATGGACCAGAGTCGACCTTTTTAGCCCAGTCTAAAATACGTTTTCCCTCTGTGCCGGGGATTGTTGCTGGTAAACCAATACTAATGCGCATGAATTACCTCCAAATTGCCTTTCTGCATACCCTACAAAATAGAGAGCATTATCATAGTATCATACTTTACAAAGTAAAGTATGCAGAGCAATGGTCATTCATTATGCGGCGACGGAGATTCCGATCATGGTGAATGCAGGAAGATGAACGGTTGCCATAAATCCACCACCGGATACCGGTACGAGATTTACGCGAGTACTTGAAATTGAACTGCCGGGATTGGCTGCATTGAAGGTGAGTGTATATAGATTTGCCTGGGAAACAGAGACTTTGCCTGGGTTCTGTAGAAAGACGTGTAAGGTCTGATAATCACTTGATGTAGTATTGATGAGGGCAATACTGTCAAGTGACCTGGTATAGAAACCGTTCACATACACACCCGCAGTTTTTACTGACGGGGCATTGGCTACATAGCCACTGTCTGTAATATTGAGATAATTTGTTGCGCCTAACAATGCGTAAGCATAGTAATCGGGATAAGGATGAATCGCCGGGTAGTTCTGGACTCCGCAATCCATTTTTGCGTCATACACCCCAAACATACACAGGTGATGCATTGGTATGTCCCAGGAGTAAAATGACAGGCCAGCAGGAACGGCATTTGCCGGGCCATAGGGTGAATGATTGTCCCTTACGGCGTTTAGATAATCTAGGACGAACAACCCATTCGTTAACGGAGAATACTTCGGGTCATTCTGGCAAACGGTCGGATTACAGGAACTCATACTATATTCATCGATGTAGATGGGCGTATTTCTGGCATTGGGTTGCTTACCCTTATGTACGATACTGGCTAACTGTTCGTATTGTGCAGTCACTCCTAATGCAGGGTCTTGTTCGCTAGCAATGAGAGAGGCGCTTCCCGAATTAAAGTTTGACCCCGATAAGTATACGTGATACGAAATAAAGCTGATGTAAGGATAAATAGCGGGGTCGTTTAAAAGTGTAGGAAACCACGTGGTCAGGTGCTGCTTCAACGCATAAACTAATGCGGGCCCTCCTATTTTGATCTGTACTGCGTCTTTAGTTGCCTGCTGTTGCATAAGAGGAGCGGCAGCCGCGAACATAGCCCGGTAGGCATTCAGCCTATCCTGATCCGCATTCTGATCGTTTGGAGCCGTACAAAGAAATTGGCTCCCATCTGGTTGATTCCATATTTCATAGAATGCGTGTGATTGGCGAAAATACCGATCTACGTGTGCTACGACCAGTGCTGCTAGCTGACCCCACATTTGAGGTCCCCGATCCTGGCCATTTACGAGGTACATTGGTTTCGATGAATGAGGGTCATACGGAGGATTATTTTTCAAACAGAGATTTGTCTGCGTGGGTGATTGGTTTTGTGGTTGCAACCAGGCAGGCGTATACTCCAGCGATATAAGGGGTTGCATGTTGTAGTTGGCGGCGAGAGCCATTTCCGTATCGAAGAGTGACCAATCTTGCTGGGCTGGATTAGTAACGCTAGCTGCAGTTGGAAAGATTTGTGACATGAAATCATAGTCGCCAAGTTTGGTCAGGTGAAAATTGGCTTGACGGATTGCGTTGGCATCACTGCTGTTCCTTACCACAAGTTTCAGGCCAACACCCCCAACTCCGAGAAACGTAGAAGGTATTGGATACGCGTTGATTTGTCGATTGCCAAAATCAACGGAGATGTCTGCAGAGGATGATGAAATCGTTGATTGAGGAGATTGACCTACACCGGATGATACTATACTCAGCTGAGAGTTAGTGTTAACATCGGTGCCTGTTTGATGCGCGGAAGGTTTTAAGGATTGTAGTTTACTAATGTAATGGACTGTTGCTGCAGAAGCAATGCAAAATGTAAGCAGGCAGACAACGAAAATGATGACACCGGTTTTTTTCAATGGAAGGCGGAAAGGCCATCTTTTTTGCTTGCGGTTCTCCATAAATAGTAATTACCCCTTTGAAGCATAAAGTCCCCCCTTTCCAACACAACGCTTCAGGGTATTTTGAGTAACATCTATAGCCATACTTTTGCGTGGTAAATCAATATCATTAACAGGGAAAAAGCATTGCATTTGCAGACTATTTTTCTCTCTGTCTCTCATTCCCGCTTGCCAGACTCTTCACCTGTCGAATTGATACAATGCGTTGCTCGGCCAGGACATCAGCAGCACGGTTGGTGGGGATGTTTTGTTCTTTAGAGATGGCAATGATGTTTTCCATTGCGACGTATAAGCGAGACACCTGATCCATTGCGCGTTGGCGGTTGAAACCACCGGGGTTGAGGCTGTCCAGGTTGTATAGCAGACCTCCCGCGTTAACGATGTAATCTGGTGCGTATAAAATACCATGTGCTTGTAGCAAATCGCCGTGGCGGTCTTCTCCTAACTGGTTATTGGCTGAGCCGCAGACGATTTTACAGCGCAGTTCTGGGATCGTTTGATCATTTAGCACATTTCCCAGCGCGCAGGGGCAGTACACATCAACTCTCAGGCTGTTAACCTCTTCAGGTGAGACGATATGGGCATTGTATTGAGCAGCGACAAGCCTGGCTCTCTCGTGGTCGATGTCAGTGATGGTCACAATCCCTCCTGCTTCTAGCAGGTATTTCAATGCATGTTTTCCAACAGCACCGATACCTTGCAAAGCAATAGTGCGGCCTTGCAGGTCAGGACTCCCATAGACCTCCTTGAGACATGCGCGTATACCTTGTACGACGCCATAAGCTGTGGCTTGCGAGCTATCGCCGGGACCGCCCCACGCTTCAGGTACGGTGACGACGTATGGTGTTTCCTGGCGTATCACCAGCATATCTTCAGCAGTGGTACCGACATCGACGCCGGTTAAAAACAGGCCATTGAGGCGGTTGATAAAACGACCAAGGGTGCGCAACTTCGCTTCGGTTTTGTCGCGCTTGGGGTCGCCAATCACGACACACTTGCCTCCACCATAGGAAGCGCCTGCTGCCGCACACTTGTAGGTCATGCCACGAGCAAGGCGCAGCACATCTTTAATAGCTTCCGCTTCACTTTCATACGGCCACATGCGAATGCCGCCAGCGGCAGGACCCAGAGTGGTATCGTGAATAGCGATGATGGCTTTGAGTCCGAGTGTCTTCTCCTGACAGAAGAAGATGTTCTCGTAGTCATGAGTTTCCAACAGATCGAAAATGTAACTATCCAATCGGCTCACTCCTTTTATCTCAACACTTGACCTGGACGTTCTCGTAAGATGCGCTCAGCTTCTGTCACGATCTCTCTGACTATCTCTGCTGCTGGTTTTATCTCGTGGATCATACCTACGGCATTGCCTGCGCGAACTGCTGCTATACGCGCATTGCCCTCTCTCATCGCTGTCACTACCTGTGCGCGCAATTCTTCACGGTGGACTATCACTTCGTCATTTCGTCCGTGCCAGGAGGCTGTGTAATCGTTGCGCAATACGCGATCACCAACGTCACGCGGAAACGGGGATTCAAGAGTCAGATCATAAACCTTGGTCAGTACTGTGTCATCTGTGCCTGCCTCGAGCATACGCTCCTTTTCCCAGTTGCCTCCACCTGACTCCCGGCTGGCATAGAAACGTGTGCCCATCCAGGCCCCCTCAGCGCCAAGCACAAGTACTGCTGCCAATCCGCGACCATCAGCGATGCCACCGGCTGCAAGTACAGGAATATCGCCAGCGATATCTAGCACAGCCGTCACTAAAGGCAGTGTGCCACTATAGCCTGTATGACCACCTGCTTCGGTGCCCTGTGTCACAAGTATATCAACTCCGGCTTGTGCGGCCACCCCTGCTTGCGCTACAGTTTGAACCTGCACTATCACTTTCAGGCCTGCTGCATGTGCGACGGGGATGTACGGGGTTGGGTCTGCGAATGAGTGACTTATAGCTACTACTCGTTCATCCAACGCCACCTGAACAAACTCATCTAACCCAGGAAATGAGGAGATGAATCCAACTCCAAAGGGCTTGTTGGTGAGCTGGCGTACCTTGCGAATCTGCTCTCTCAGCCATTCGGGGCCGCCGGTTGTCATTCCTCCGATAAGGCCGAAGCCGCCCGCTTCAGAAACGGCTGCCGCAAGGTCGGCAGCCGCTGTTCCTCCACTCATGGGAGCGCTAATAATCGGATGTTCGATTCCAAGCATGTCACAAATACGTGTATGCAACATTGTGTTGCCTCCTGTTTGAGATTGAATTTCAAACGCTTATCCAGGCAATTGCCCGTACCGGCGAGCCATCCAATCCAGACAACGCGAGCGGTAGAAAAGAAAATTGATAGACAACACCAGGCGAAAGCTGGTGCAGCAGCGTAAGATTTTCAACGATTAAGATATCGTTTCCCAACAATGCTGCATGAGCATGATCAGTTTCCTGTACTGTCGAGTCCACGTTCAATGCATCAATGCCAATAATGCTTGCACCGGCGTCAACCAGGAATTGCGTTGCTTCAGGTGTGAGATATGGATGGCGCAGGTAGCGATCTGTTTTCCAGTGGCGGTCCCAACCTGTGTGGATCAGCAGCGCACCATGCGCTGGAAAGGCTGTGAGATATGAATCAAACGTGTTTACATCGATTGGTTCGTCATCGTTTAGCCCGGACGCAGGCACAACAATCCCTGGCAAGAGAAAACGCTCCGGAGGATATTGGGATATCGTTTTGCCATGCGAGATATAATGCGAAGCAGCATCGATATGCGTGCCGATGTGTGTGCCAATATGCAATTGGGTAACGCGCCATGGAGGAGTTGCGTCTGCAGGAGCAACGTGCGGTTCAGGGTCGCCTGGAAAGTACGTCATGCCGTTTTCAATGTGTTGGGACAGATCAAAGTACTCAGTCATGGTTCTTCCCTTAATATACATGCTAACCAATTGTATAATATGAGAGAAAGTGGTGACCAGTCCTAAACAGAAAGGAACTTCAAATGGACGTGTATCGCGCACTCAATGCAGACGTGCCGCAGTTGCTCTTTACAGTGTTGCATCAGGCGGGTCCAACCATATCAGACGATGATTATACACGCACAGTAACCGCTTTGCAGATGGATATTCGCAGGCAAGTACATGAAGTTGGTGAAGGCTTACACCAGTGGCTAGGGCAGCAGTATAGTCAGCAAGCTGAGGAGACGGTGCGCAAACTCCAGCGCCTCGGAATTCTGACAGAGCATGCTGACGTAAGAGAAGTACAGCAGATATTAGAGCGTGACTACGGTCGTCTAGGAAGCCGTATAGGCTCAGAGACGTTGCTGGGCCTGCAGGGGTCTGCTGAAGAGACCTTTAGTGAAGAAACACCCGTTGATCCCGAACTTGCTAAGCGTGTCGCAGATGGACGTGAGTATTTAGCCTCGCTTGGATTTAAGCCCGGCCAGGGTCCATTACACGAAGCATGGCTGCTCTTTCGCGGCTCAATCCATTACGATGTGATGGAGCACGTCGTGCGCGACCGTATGGGCATCTATGTCGGGAGTCATGGTGCCCACATAGAAAATGTTGGGCGAACATCCTTTGGTACTTATAATCTGGTGTACCAACTCGGAGAGAGTTTGACCGCTGATCTTACGCATGATGACGGGACCCAAGAAGTAACTTTTGCCTTCAGTAAAGGGCCGATTCACTATAGCGATTTCCGGCGGGAGGTGTCTGCTATGATGGAACATGTAGGCGAGCAGATGAACCTCATGCATGCCTCGTACTGGCAGCGTAAACTCGGATTGGGCACTGGCAAAGAATTTGTGCTGCGCTTGCGTCTCCCTGCGGGGGAGGATCCATTGCGAGAAGTGATTGGGGTGATAGCTGGTGCCGGGCGTGTAGGGAAAGAGACGGTTGTGAAGCGTGGGAAGTTGATGTGGGGGAGAAGGGTGCTATAGTGAGGTATTAGAGGAGAGGTAATTTCATGACAGTACCGCGACAGGAATTTCCAATAGAGCAACAACTGCGTAAAGATATACAGGATGCACAGCGAGCACGCGACCAACTTAAGCTCGATACACTACGTATGGCCCTGGGAGCTATTCATAACCTCGAGGTAGCGCGCACCGACCGCAAGAATTCCGAGTATGGACAGCCACTGACTGAAGCTGATTGCTTGAAGGTGTTAGAGCAGGAGGTGAAGAAGCGCAGCCAGGCAATTCCATTCTACAAACAGGGAGGCCGAAACGATCTTGCTGATAAAGAGCAACGTGAAATGGAGATTTTACAAGCCTATGTACAAAGTTCGCAAATGAGCGACGATGAGCTGCGTACTGTGGTTGCCAGACTGGTTGGAGAGCAGGGCAGGGAGTTTAAGCGTGTCATGCCGCTGGCTATTAAAGAGACGAAGGGTCGTGCTGATGGTGCGCGTGTACAGCGGATTGTTAGAGAGATGACGGATTAGGTTCGTATCGTCTCTATTCCAAACAGACATCCACAAGAACTTTCTCTACGTACATGAGGGTAGAAAGGTCATTAATGAAAATCTACAATACACTGACCCGGCGCATTGAAGAAATGATCCCTTTAGAGCCTGGCAAGGTCAAAATGTATTCATGTGGGCCTACAGTCTACCGTTTCATTCACATCGGCAACCTGCGCACTTTCACCATGGCCGACTGGTTACGACGTACCTTCGAGTACCGGGGCTTCGAGGTATTGCACGTCAAGAATATTACCGATGTCGGTCACATGCGGCAGGAGATGGTGGATCGTGGGGAAGATAAAATACTGGCCCAGGCCCGCAAAGAGGGCAAAACGGCGTTACAGATTGCGCAATTCTATACCGAGGCTTTCCATGAAGATGAGCGGAAACTCAATATCGAGCCTGCGACGATCTTTCCACGTGCGACACAGCATATTGCTGAGATGATCGCTATTATCCAGGGTTTGCAGGAGAAGGGCATTGCCTATGAGGTCAACGGCAATGTCTATTTCGATATTAAACGTTTTCCCGAATACGGCAAGCTTTCGGGCAACCAACTCGAGAGTATGCTGGCTGGAGTGCGGGAAGGGGTAGTTGAAGATCGACGAAATCCGGAAGATTTCCCCCTGTGGAAGGTAGCCGAACCCGGACGCGAAATGGCGTGGGATAGCCCCTGGGGACGCGGTTTCCCTGGCTGGCATATTGAATGCAGCGCCATGTCGATGAAGTACCTTGGCAAGCATTTTGACATCCATACCGGCGGTGTCGATAATATCTTCCCTCATCACGAGGATGAAATT
Organism: Chloroflexota bacterium; assembly: GCA_046726655.1. GTDB lineage: Bacteria > Chloroflexota > Ktedonobacteria > Ktedonobacterales > Ktedonobacteraceae > DATMNR01. Next base: position 22,811 of record JBKPAZ010000046.1, on the reverse strand, counting down.
GCACAGAGCGAGGGGTTTACAGGTCGGGAGTTTGTGAATTACTGGGTACACGCCCAACATTTGCTGGCTGATGGACAGAAGATGGCGAAGTCCACCGGTAATGCCTACACTTGCTCTGAAATCGAGGCTCGTGGCTTCGATCCGATGGCGCTGCGTTATTTTTATACAACTGCGCTCTACAGCAGCCGCTTGAATTTTACCTTCCGCGCTCTGCAAGCTGCCCAGACTTCCCTGGAACGATTGCGCGGGTTGGCCTACCAGCTCCTTTTGCAGGCTGATAGAGAACATGTTTTTGTGGCTAAGTCCCTCGAACCAAATTACTGGCAAGAGATATTTCTGTCCGAGGTTGAGAATGATCTGAATATGCCTCGCGCAATGTCTGTAGTTTGGGCAATGTTGCGTGCGCGCGATTGCGATCCAACCACCAAGCTACGCTTGCTATTCGATTTTGATCGCATCCTTGGTTTTGACCTCAAGGGGTATTTGCAAAGCGATCAGCCACAACGCAAAGCCGATTCACAAACATACCTGGCGTCCCTACCAAATGAAATTGCTGCAATGGTACGAGAGCGTGAAGATTTGCGCAGACGGGGTGATTATACACAAGCTGATGATATACGTCGTGAACTGGAAGATTCTGGTTATACTGTCAATGATACCCCACAGGGCAGTGTTGTGTTGCCCCGGCGGTTGGAAGACGAATTCACAGTGCTTTCAAGCTCTTCGGATGCTCCTGATAACACTCAATTACGTGATCTCTTTGAGTTTTCGGTGAATCTGCTCGCGCACAATAGCCGGGATGATCTGAAGCGGTGCGTACAGAGCATTTGTCGTCACAACGATGATCGATCGATTGAACTGGTGATCATTGACAACGGCTCCACCGATGAGACGTTGGCCTATTTGGAGCAGCTAGCGCGTCATGGCGACCTGGTCGGAGCAAATGGGCGACATATTGGTTTGCAAGTGCTTTTCGCGGATCACAATATGGGGTTCGCTGCCGGGCGCAATGCTACCATGCGAGCTAGTAGAGGGCAGTATATCATGCTAATGGACACCTCTATAGAAGTCGATGGCGACATCTGGGAGCCGTTAGCTACGACACTGGCTGACCGCAACATGGGAGTTGTGGGACCGTATGGACTGGTGACAGATGACCTGCGTGAGTTTCGTGAAGCAGCGGGGCCTGACGTGGATGCAATCGAGGGCTACCTGATGGCTTTTCGTAGAGAACTGCTGTCAGAAGTTGGCTGGATTGATGAGCGCTTCCGTTTCTACCGCTTGATGGATATCTATTTCAGCTTCTTCTTCAAAACCTCGAGCTATCGTGTCCTGACCACGCCAATAGTGGCAGAACGCATCCAGAAACACCCACACCGTGAATGGTTCAGTTTGAATGAGGAGGAGCGTGCGACCAAGAGCAAGAAGAACTATGACATCTTTCGCGATCGCTGGCATCATGGGGAAAGCTTGCTGGTAGCTAATTATCAGCCGCAGAATCTGTGGCGAGGTCATGATCACCCCTATCACCTCGAAGGGACTCACACTCATTCGGCCGACGAACTGCCGACTGCCGGGACCATGCATACCCATGTCCACCAGCACTGGCCCGATCATTCACATGAACATGCGCACTTTCACCAGAACAGGTGGTGAGACAGGAGTTTACATGTTGAAGGACCCCATGGTTGTAACTGCTCCAGAGTTGTTGCGGCACCTGGATGCACAACAGGTTGTCGTGCTCAATGGCGATATAGGGCCGATAAATACAGAGCAGGAAGAGGCACTGTGTGCATTTGTCGAACGTGGGGGTGGATTGGTATGCCTGGGTGACGCGGCTGAGGCATATCACGAATACCCAATGCTAGGTGAAGTGCTCGGAAATATACATGGTATCTGCACACCACGCAGCGAAATTATCGCTCGTGTAGCTACACCGGATCATTATCTAACACGCCGTATGAATTCGTCCTTTACGGTGCTCGAAGGAGTTTACCTGCTAGATGCTGTTCCATTTGATGCCGAGGTTCTGTGGCGGACTTCGTGGCGCTATGGGATGTATACACTTACCTATACACGCGCTTTCGGTCAAGGACGCGTTTTCTGTACCAGCCTTGGTAGTGATCCTCAGACCCAGACTCTTCCCGAATTTCAACAGATGTTGGATCGCGCTATCCGCTATGCAGCGGGCGCGGAAACACGAGAGGTCACGAAGCGGGTAGCGATGATTGGCTATGGAGCGATTGGCTTTGAGCATGGTACCGCCATCGGTAACGTACCGGGACTGGAGTATGCATTCGTCTGCGATCGCAATGAGGAACGTTTAGCAATTGCGCGCCATGCTTTCCCAGGAGTGAGTACCTGCACTGAACTTACGCAGGTCGCTGAAGATCCAACTATAGATGTCGTGATCGTCTCCACTCCCCCTGACACTCATGCTGCTATCTCCATGCAGATGCTGCGTGCAGGTAAGCATGTAGTCTCAGAAAAGCCATTTTGTTTGACAACTGCTGAAGCTGACAAGCTGATCCAACTTGCACATGACTATCAACGCGCATTGACCGTCTATCAATGCCGGCGCTGGGACCCTGACTACCTGGCGATTCAGCAGGTACTCAAGCGTGAAACTATTGGCGATGTTTTCCACATTGAAACATTTATTGGTGGCTATGCGCATCCGTGCGACTACTGGCATTCCCACGAACCCATTTCAGGTGGCGTCTTTTATGACTGGGGCTCGCATTACCTGGACTGGATTCTGCAACTTATACCCGACACGGTGGTGAGTGTACGCGGTGTGGAACACAAACGTGTCTGGCATGATGTCACCAATGCAGATCACTCCAGCGTATATTTGCGTTTTGCGGGTGGTCAGGAGGCGGAATTCATGCACTCTGACATTGCCGCCGCTATGAAACCCAAATGGTATATCCTGGGCACACAGGGCGCATTAGTTGGGCATTGGCGGCAGGAAACGGTTAAGACGCGCCGCTGGTCAGGCGATCTGATTGAAGAACGCCTTGCTCCCTCGGAAGCATTGCCTGAGCTATACGTGTATACGCGAGAAATGAGTGGCGCTATCCACGAGCAACACCTGATGTTACCTGAAGCCCCGGCATATGCCTTCCATCGTAACCTGGCGAATCATGTACATTGCGGTGAGCCATTGGCTGTTCCACCTGAAGAGTCGAGACGAAATATTGCGGTGATGGAGGCAGCTAAACGTTCGGCTGAGCGCGGGGGAGAGACGATTGCTTTGGAAAGCTAGTATGCTTGCCTTGATCATAAATTTTCGTTAAGCTATCACTGTGCGAAAAATGATCGGCTATTATAGAGGCTAACATATGCAGAGCGAGCAAACACAGCTTTCGTCAATTCTCGGTGTCGATATTGGGGGTACCTTTACCGATATCGTCTATTACATTCCTCCCCCCTCAATACATTCGGTGGGCCAACTCACCGTCCACAAAGTACCGAGCACGCCAAAGAACCCAGCGCAAGGTCTGCTCGCCGGTATGCAAGACCTCAAGGTTGTATCAGACTGTGTTGTTATCCATGGTTCGACGGTTGCTACCAATGCTTTATTGGAGCGCAAAGGCGCTCGTGCTGCTCTCGTCAGCACCGAGGGGTTTGCTGACGTTCTTGAGATAGGCCGCCAGGATCGTCCCGCGCTCTACGACATCATGCAGCAACGACCACCCGTGCTCATCCCAAGCGAACGGCGGCTGGAACTTCCTGAACGCCTTGATTATCGTGGTACAATTCTACGCGCCCCTACTCCTGACGAGTATGAAAAGCTTGTGCAGCGGCTTATGGACTGTGAGCCGGAAAGTATCGCGATTTCGCTCCTGTACGCCTTTCGTAATCCTAGACATGAGCAGGCTCTCGCCGAATTGCTAAGGGTGCGTATCCCTGAGGTCTATCTTTCTCTAGCAAGCGAAATTCTACCGCAGTTTCGCGAGTATGAGCGTACCAGCACAGTAGCAGTCAATGCCTATGTACAGCCATTAATGGCGCGTTATCTCAATCACTTGCAAGAGCATATTCAAGGGCCTTTGCGTATCATGCAATCATCTGGTGGGAGTATCTCTGCTGCGGTTGCTGCGCAAGAACCCGTGCGCACAGTGCTGAGTGGTCCGGCAGGCGGTGTGATTGGAGCATTTCATATAGCCCAGATAGCGGGCTATGAGCGTATTATTACGCTAGACATGGGTGGCACTTCTACTGATGTAGCCCTCTGTGCGGGAAGTATTACAGAAACGACCGAGGCGGTCATCGCCGGTTGCCCTATCGGAGTGCCTACAGTAGCAATCCATACGGTTGGCGCAGGTGGAGGATCTATTGTGCGCCTTGACGAAGGCAATGCGCTCAACGTCGGCCCGGACTCTGCTGGGGCGGATCCTGGCCCGGCCTGTTATGGGAAGGGTGATGCCCTGACTGTCACTGATGCGAACCTTGTTCTGGGACGCATCGACCCGGCCTATTTTCTTGGTGGGCGGTTTACGCTCTATCCCGAACGCGCTTTTGAACGCATGGCAGAGCTGGCACAGAAGATGGGTGTCAGTGTGCAGGAGGCAGCCCTTGGCATTATCCGCGTGGTCAACGCGAGTATGGAGCGTGCCATACGCACGGTTTCCCTTGAAAAAGGGTATGATCCCAGGCTCTTTACGCTGCTTTCCTTTGGCGGAGCAGGCCCGCTACACGCCTGTGAATTGGCAGAAGCGTTGCGCATCCCACGTATCTGTATTCCGCGCTATCCTGGTGTATTATCTGCCCTGGGTATGGTGCTGGCTCCCATTGTCAAAGATTACGTTCAGACGGTGATGCATGATACGCGCAATGTTGAAGCTGCTGCCCTCGAAGCCACTTTCGCGGCGTTGGAGGCTAGAGCGCAAGCAGATATGCATAAAGAAACATCATCTCGTACTTTAGAGCCGGAATCTGTCGCGGTCAATCAGTTTGTTGCGCTCGAAAAGCTTTCTTTGCTCCGCTTTTATGATCTGCGGTACCTTGGCCAATCGTATGAACTGACAACCCCTGATGCAGGCAGCTTAACAGACACATTGACCAGTTTTCACAGCTTGCACGAACAGCGCTTTGGTCATAGTCATCCTGAACAGCCAGTGCAAATCGTTGCTGTGCGTCTCAAGGCCGTTGTGTATCCCAATCCGCCTGAACTGCCAGAACAAGCGCTTGATGGCACTTCACCAGACCACGCCTTAATTAGAGAATGCTCTATGGTCTTTACCTCTGGCGAACACAATGTGTGCCTGTATGATCGCGTACTATTGCGTCACGGCAATCGAGTCATAGGGCCAGCTTTGCTCGTTCAGTCTGATAGTACAATGCTACTACCACCAGGCTGGGAGGGTGTCGTTGATGCATGGGGAAATGTAGAAGCCTTTGTATCGGGATCTGAAGAGCGAGGTGAACGTGAGGAAACAGAGTGGGGAGCTGTTAGTCCAACGTTTGATCCCGTGTCGCTGGAGATATTCAAGCATTTGTTTGCTTCGGCAGCGGAGGAGATGGGGGTTACCCTGGGGCGTACGGCCTACTCGCCAAACATTAAGGAGCGCAAAGATTATTCCTGCGCCTGCTTTGATGCACGGGGGCGCTTGATTGCGCAGGCCGCACATATCCCTGTGCATCTTGGGGCAATGCCTGCGTCGGTTCGCGCCGCAATTGACCGTTTTCAGGATTTTGAACCCGGTGACATAATCCTGCTCAATGACCCCTATTTAGGTGGTACGCACCTGCCAGATATTACTATGGTGTCACCTGTCTTCGTTGCTGATGACCCCGATGGATGCACTGGAGAGCTTTTTGGTTTTGTTGCCAGTCGCGCCCATCACGCCGACATTGGTGGTATGTCTCCTGGGTCAATGCCCATGTCTCGCGAGTTGTACCAGGAAGGAGTAATCATTCCTCCCATCAAATTGGCAAAGAAAGGTGTCGTCAATCAAGAGGTGCTTGAACTCTTCTACCGCAATGTGCGTACCCCCTGGGAAAGACGAGGGGATATGGATGCACAAATGGCTGCTGCTCGTGTTGGGGAGCGCCGTTTGCATGAAATCATCGCTCGCTATGGTTCGCGTACCGTCAATGCACATGCTGAGGCGTTGCTGGCGTATTCAGCACAACTTACACGTGTAGCTCTGTCACAATTGCCCAACAGTGAGGCAGAATTTACTGATTACCTGGATGATGATGGTTGGGGCGTCGAATCTTTGCCTATTACCGTGCGTATCAAAGTGAAACATGGAACAGTGGCCGTCGATTTTACTGGAAGTGCGTCCCAGAGCGCTGGCTGTATCAATGCTGTGCAGGCGGTGACCAATTCGGCAGTGCTTTACGTAGTTCGATGTTTAGTGGGTGAGCATGTCCCAACCAACCAGGGATGTTTGGAGCCAGTGAGCATATTCGTACCTGAGGGTTCTCTGCTTAATCCCGTTGTCCAGCGTGCTGGAAACGAGGGCCAGCCCTCTGCGGCAGTGGCGGCTGGTAATGTGGAAACTTCGCAGCGAGTGGTTGATGTGCTCTTCGGTGCGCTATCCCGGCTTGCTCCAGACCGCGTACCTGCAGCGTCGCAGGGAACGATGAACAACCTGACACTCGGTGGCTATGACACTGAACGCGGGAAAGTATTTGCCTACTACGAAACAATGGGTGGTGGAATGGGGGCGCGTTCTGGAGCCGATGGACTATCAGGCGTGCATGTGCATATGAGTAATACGCGCAATACCCCTATCGAGGCTCTAGAGATGGAATTGCCCCTCCGCGTGCGCCGTTACGCATTACGACATGGCTCAGGAGGCGCTGGTCGTTATCGTGGAGGTGATGGGCTTTGTCGTGAACTCTTGTTTTTGGCTCCTGCTATCGTTACCCTACTGACAGAGCGACGTAAATGCGCACCGTATGGGCTGCATGGCGGAGAGCCAGGAACGGTTGGAAATAACTCGCTTGAACGTGATGGAACGATTATACGACTTCCCGGAAAAGTGACGTATGATGCGCGTGTAGGAGATGTACTTTGTATTTGCACACCAGGAGGCGGTGGATACCTCCCATCAGCACCAATCCGTCTCGCCAACGACGCTACGCGTCTACTGCTACGCACTCAGGCGAGACGAAAGGAGTCGGCACCAATCCGTCTCGCCAACGACGCTACGCGTCTACTGCTACGCACTCAGGCGAGACGAAAGGAGAAGGAGAAATAGCATGACGATTGAGCTGCCTTTATTCCCATTAAATGTCGTACTCTTTCCAGGTGAAAATTTGCCGCTGCATATTTTCGAGCCACGCTATCGCTTGATGATTAACGAGTGTTCTGAAGAGGAGAGGCCGTTCGGTATAGTACTGATACGGCCAGAAAGCAAGCACTTGCAAGAGGAACCGTATTCTATAGGTACAATGGCGGAGATTGTGGCACTCGATCGACTTGAGGATGGGCGTATGAACCTGATTGCCAGAGGTTTACAGCGCTTCCGTATACTCAGTCAGCATCGTCAAAAGCCCTATCTTTCAGGATTGGTGGAAGTGTATAAGGATGTAGCCGCGCAGGACCAAACGCTCACAACCTATGCTGACCAGGCAAGAGAACTCTTCAACTCGTACTTGCAGATTTTATTGGAAGTGGTTGGGAAAAAAGAGATCGAATTCAACTTACCGACCGCACCAGAGGAACTTTCTCACTTCATCGCCTATTTTCTGGATGTCCAAAATGAGCGGAAGCAACAGTTTTTAGAACTCACATCCACGGCGCAACGCCTTGAGGAGGAAATAGACATATTGCGCTACGAGTTGCCAGTCATGCGTCAAATGCTTTCAGTAAGCAGCCGTTTCCGCCCGAACGAGCCGGATCGCAGTATGCTAAATTGAGAAGCGTTGTCAGAAGGTATAATCCCGTGCATACTGAGCAAAAATAGATAGGGGGTAGGTATACGTGATAGACTACGCGAGTTTTCGACAGCGATTAGATGCCGTGCTGCGAAAGCGGGATGTGCAGCAAGTACGAGAATTTCTTATAGCCGAAAAGCAATGGAGTGAGGAATTGCCTGCTGATCCTGAATTTGCCATGTGGATGATGATTGCCGGGAGCCAGACGTTGCGAGATTTGCACGAGCAGGCCAGAAAATGGTTGGTGAGTCACGGACATGAGGCGGATGCCGAGGCTGTGTTGAAAAGAGGGAAAGAGGCAGGCGGTAAGCAGGGGAAGAAGGAGCCTCATAAATAAGTAGGCCAGGAAACGCGCGCGTTTCCTGGCCTACTTATTTATGAGTAATCTCTACTTATCCGCTTCCGCCTTCTCCTTCTTGTATCGTGCTATGATCTCCTGCTGCACGTTTGGTGGGACTTCTTCATACTGGTAGAACTCCATCTTGAAGGAGCCGCGTCCCTGGGTGATCGAACGCAGATCGGTCGTGTAGTGTAGCATTTCGGCCTGGGGCACATTTGCAGTGATTTGCTGCATCCCGTTGCCTACTGTATTCATACCTAGCACGCGTCCACGTTTCGTATTGATATCGCTCATCACATCGCCCATATTGCCTTCGGGTACGGTGATGGTAACGGTCATTACTGGTTCCAGAAGGGTTGGGTTGGCCTGTGGCACTGCCTCTTGCATTCCTAACGAGGCAGCAATTTCAAACGACTGCGCGGACGAGTCCACAGGGTGGTATTTGCCGTCAACGAGGGCTACCTTGACATAGAGCATCGGATTGCCGGAAATGAAGCCGCGTTTGAGCGATTCCCGTACGCCTTTTTCGACGCCGGGGATGTATTGTCCGGGTACCACACCCCCTACGATCTTGTCCTCAAAAACAAAGGTGTCTTCGCCGCCCATTGGCAATGGCTCGATCTCCAGCCATACATCACCAAACTGGCCGTGACCACCACTTTGCCGCTTGTGGCGACCATTTGCGCGGGCCTTCTTGCGGATCGTCTCACGGTAGGAAATGTGGGGCTCGCGCACCTCGAGGTCTACGCCGTATTTACGTTTGATGCCCTCGACCACAATCTGGATATGTGATTCGCCCATGCCGGAAAGCTGTACTTCAGCGGTATCCGGGTCGCGTGTGACGCGCAGCGTGCGATCTTCTTCCACCACTCGTGCCAGCGCGTTGCTCATTTTATCAAGGTCGGCTTTACTCCTGGGGAAAACGGCCACTGTATAGCAAGGCTCTGGGAAGTTAATCGGCTCCAACGTTGTGGACGTGTCTTTACTGTTGGTGAGCGTATCTCCAGTATGGGTGTTTGAGAGTTTAGCTACCGCCCCAAAGTCACCTGCTGGAATCTCTGTCGCGTTTTCTTGCATTTTGCCGCGTGTGACCATCAATTGCCCAATACGCTCATCGGCTTTTGTTTGCACGTTATAGATATGGCTATCTGGCTTGAGCGTGCCGGTGTAGATACGGAAAGCGCTAATGGTGCCTACCTGTGCTGCTGCAGTTTTAAAGACAAACATCGAGAGGTTGCTGCCAAAAGCCTGCGCATCTTCCGGCATAGAATCTGCCGCCCTTGGCATATAATCTACGATGGCGTCGAGGAGCGCCTGCACGCCGATATTTTTGCTTCCAGAGCCGCACAATACCGGAATTAATTGGCCGCTGCGGGTTCCCTTTTTAACAACGGAAAGAATTTCCTCGTCGCTTAGCTCTTCTCCTTCCAGAAACTTCTCCATAATATCGTCGTCACTCTCGACCGCTGACTCGATCAGTTGTTCGCGGTAGCTGTTGATTTTGTCTTTCAGCTCGGCTGGAATGGCGACTTCCTGTACCTTATTGCCACCCTCAAAAGTGTAACCCTTCTGCGAAACAAGGTCTACGACTCCCTTGAAGCCTGACTGTTCGCCTATTGGTAGTTGTAAGGGAACGACTTTCAAGCCGAATTGCTTGCGTAGCGATTCCAGGGCCTGGTCGAACGAGGTATTTTCACGATCAAGTTTGTTGACCAGCACCATACGCGGCAGTTTGCGCTCGTCGGCATACTGCCAGGTAAGTTCGGTGCCGACCTCTACGCCTTTTTCAGCCGTCACCACGACGAGCGCGGCGTCAGCCACGCGCAGAGCCGCAATTACCTCGCCCACAAAATCGGCGTAGCCAGGGGTGTCGATAAAGTTGATCTTAGTGTTTTTCCATTCAACTGGTAGCACCTTTGCAATGAGCGTCATGCCCCGTTTTAATTCATCGGGATCATGGTCGCCAACCGAGCTGCCTTCATCTACTTTGCCCTGTCGTGTCACTGCGCCACTATCGTAGAGCGCCGCATCTATCAGAGACGTTTTGCCTGCTCCAACATGGGAAATCAATGCCACATTGCGAATATGTTCCGCTGTATAGACCTTCATGAAATCCGAAATCCTCCTGAGTATCTATGCACGAGGCAGCCTTGTAAGACTGTATAGATCATGACCTGGCTGTCGTAGGCCACCTGCCCTCTATCCCCACGCCATTAGTTGTGTGTTTCTGTCCAGAATGAAATACAATATTCCTATCCAACCTGGTTGATCTGGTATGTTGTAGTATAGCAGTATCAAGCAGTTTGTACAACTGCGTTTTTGCCTGAGGAGATCGCCAGATGATAACCCTACCAAAAGCCATCACCTTTGATTGTTACGGCACGCTCATAGACTGGGAGAGTGCGATCCAGCAATTCTTCGCTGAGAGTTTAGATTCTAAGGCAATTGGATATGTTGATCCACAAACCTTGCAAACAGAATGGGAAGAGATTCAATTCCAATACATTCAGGAAAAGTATCGACCCTATCGCCAGGTGCTCCGCGATACGTTGAAGATGGTCTTCAATAACTACCGTATTCCCACTAATAATGAGGAATGTGATGAGTTTGCTGATTCTATGGGCTACTGGAAACCATTCCTGGATACCAGGGATGCGATTCTAGAGCTGCAGAAGCTGGTCAAATTGGCACTTATAACCAATACCGACGACTCCATCATCGCGCAAACAGAACAAACGATAGGGGTGAAGTTCGACGACATCATAACGGCAGAGCAGGCAGGGGCCTATAAGCCGAGTCACGAGGGGTTTCTGCTGGCGCGAGAACGGTTGGGATTGAACGTAAAGGAGATATGGCATGCAGGCTTTGGGTTCAAGTACGATATTGTGCCTGCGAAGCAGTTGGGATACACGACGGTGTGGGTGAACCGGCAGAGGCAAGCTCGTCCTGGGAGGGTGAAGGAGACGTTTATGGTGGGGGATATGAGGACATTGGCTTATTTTGTGAAGGGGATTGCGGCTACGGAGTGAGATGTACAATTTACTCACTGAGCCACTTTCGGATGCGCTTGTCGCACTCATCTTGTGGGAATCGACTTCCCCTTTCTCGCATTGCACTCAGCGCATCTATTGCTTGAAACGGCGGAATGATCTTTATCTGCACCATTTCATCTAAAACCCAAAGGGTACCATGTGTTAGTATCCCTTCCTGTTGGGCTACCTTGCGTAAGTTACCATCATTTGTGAGCAAGGTGGCTTCGAGTATTCGTGCCAAGACTAGAGCGAACAGGTCATTAACTGATGGTTGCCGGTATTGTTTTCTTAGCAGTATCACGTCGAGGACTTGATCACCAGTGAGCTGTCGCTGTTGCAGGCCAAGTTCCATCAGTTGTTTACCATTCGGCTCATGTAGCTCAGAGACAATTACATCAGGCGCGAGAAAATCAAAAGGTAGCTTAAAGAAATCGACCATAATCTTGCCAATGTACAAATCGATGAGGAGACTTGTATCAACCACAAAGCTCGATGGGTAATCCACCATGCCGTTCTACTTCTCCCCCTAAGAATTGTAATAGCTCTACGCCCAATAATTCGGCGGCGCGCGCCTGTGAAATTATCCCCTCACAGAATGCATTCATCACGAGGCGTTTGAAACGTTGTGGCTCCTCTGGCGGTAATGCATCGCCAGGCTCTTCATAATACCAATTCCGTTGACGAAACAGTTTGACCAGTTGAGTTGCATCCTTCTCAGAAAGAATTTCCAAATCCTTCGCACGCTCAATCCAGGCTTGCATACTTAAGCCATACTTGTGTTTGAGCAGATGCAGTTCGTAGAGGCTGATCGCGTGTCGTTTCGACCCTAGTTCGAACTCAACTGCTGGCCGAGGTGCGAGCAAGGCACGTGCAAAACGATGGATCGCCTTCGCTGTGTCGATTTGCTCAGATATCTCCAAAATGAGATGTCCAAGCTCGCGAGCTAAACAGAGACGCTGACGGTCACCCGTCATATTTCGTTGCAAGACAATTACTGGTATGTCATTATTTGTCCACAACGTCAATGCATCAAAGGCTGTATATCCATCGACCAACCCGACCTTAATCCCTCGATCCTCGAATATCTCCGCTAGTTCTTCTATTGGATCAAGACCCAGGCGCCATTCCTCGCGTACATCCTGGGCGGCTTCCTCAATATTATTTAGAGATTCAATGCGCCGTTTAGAGGGTAAATTGATGTATGATCCTTTATTAAGGAGACTTTCAACATCAATATATCTTTCAAGCCATTCCTGAACTCGCTCAAGGATACTTGCCGCCTGCTCACGAATAAGTAATACCTGCCCTCGGTTAGTAGGAGAAGAGAGGGTTATAGTAGTCGGGCGGAAGAAGTACTCGATCTTAATATCTAGAGCTTTAGCCAATCGTATCAATACTGACGAGCTTGGAATGTCCATATCTCGTTCATACTTTGAAATCGCCATAGCGCTGACCCCGGCTGCGTTCGCCAAATCACGCTGGCTTAGCTGCGCCATGATACGCGCTCCCTTGATGCGTTCTCCAATGCTCATGATTGCACCTCCTCTGGTTTACATTATAACATCATAATGTAGATTTGTAAACCAAGAGGAGGTCACGCAGTACTATTGCAAAGGTGAGAAGGAAAAGCGTCCTTTTCATCGAGTCAGAGAAGCCAGGGCTTGAGAGCGGTGAAAAGTATCAGTTTACACGCTATCAGCATAGCACAAACCGTGCTATACTTGATTACATATTTCAACAACCAGCAAATATTTCACATAAGGAGAAAAACACATGACAGTTGATATCAGTGACATCGAGCGCATCATAGCACAACAAGATACCTGGAGGCAGACGCAGACCATCAACTTAATTGCAAGCGAAAATACGCCTAGCGAGGCGGTGCGACGCGTACAGATCTCCGATTTTATGGGCCGTTATGCCGAGGGGCATCCGAATGAGGGCGAGAAGGTGAATCGCTATTACCAGGGGACGCGTTATATAGACGAGATCGAGCGCATGACTACGAAAGAGATGATCGAGCTCTTTGATGCTAAACAGGCGGATGTGCGTCCGATTAGCGGCAATGCTGCCAATACCGCAATTGCCCTGGGATTCCTGCGAGGGGGCGATACCATTGTTGCCAACTCGACCGATGCAGGGGGACATATCAGCCATGGGCCGGTGGGCGTGTTTGGCCGGCGCATTCAGAGTCGGGGCCAATCGCTGAAGCTGGGTGGCCCAAACTCGATCAATCTCCATATTTTGCCACTTACTGAAGACCACTACCACGTTGATCCAATAAAAACCACTGAGCTGATCGACCGCGTGTCACCACAAGTGGTCGTCATGGGGAAGAGTCTTTTCCTCTTCCCTGAGCCTGTCTCAGAAGTTGCTGCTTTCTGCAAAACGAAAGATATCCCGTTGCTTTATGATGGTGCGCATGTGCTGGGATTGATCGCAGGTGGCGAATTTCAGTCGCCATTGCGTGAGGGAGCAACGTGGGTGACGGGCAGCACGCACAAAACCTTTCCAGGTCCGCAGCGCGGTGTCATTCTCGGCAACCTGGATGCAGAAGACGAAAAAAAGTACTGGCCTGCTGCTGATCGAGGCGTCTTCCCTGGCTCCTCCAGTAACCATCATCTGCACACGCTACCTGCGTTACTCGTCGCCATCCGGGAAATGAGGAAGTATGGCCGTGAGTACGCCAGGCAAATCGTGCGCAATGCTCAGGCGCTCGGTCGTAGCCTGGATGAGCTTGGCACACCTGTCGAAGCACGCGATTTTGGCTACACTAAAAGCCACACGATCGCTGTGAATGTCTCGCAATGGGGTGGAGGCGTCGAGGTTGCCAAACGTTTAGAGGCGAACGACATTATTGTCAATTACAATATGGTTCCCGGTGATGCTGATCCCCGTAATCCCTCTGGTTTACGAATCGGTGTGCCAGAAATGACGCGCTTTGGCATGGATGAGCGGGCCATGGGTGAGCTGGCTCAGTTGATGCATGAGGCCATTCGCATGAAGAATGTGAAAGAGCAAGTTCATGTGCTGCGTGGCCGCTATCTTGAGATGAAGTACGTGTAGAGAGTAGGAATATCAAGAAATGCCATGAACTGGCCAGTTCATGGCATTTCTTGATATTCCTTGAATAAATCTACTAGCCATTGCTCGTCGTGTATGGGAACACCCGCCTTTTGCGCCTTTGCCAGCTTGGAACCAGCATCCTCACCGACAATCAGATGGTTGAGAGATTTGCTCACACCGGAGGCAATCGTACCGCCGAGCTGCACGAGCTTCTCTTCTGCAATGGGTCGAGTCATGCTGGTGAGCCGCCCGGTAAGAAGAAATGTCTGGCCTGCCAGGGGTCCTTCCGCTGTCTTCCTCTCTTCCTGCATAGTTACCCCGGCTTGCCGTAAACGCTCAATCAGAGCGCGATTCTGCTCGTCTTGCAGCCAGCTATATATGCTCTGTCCGGCTACTGGACCGATGCCAGGTACAGAAATGATCTCCTCTTCACTTGCAGCGAGCAGCTTATCCATGCTGCCAAAGGCATCAGCAATTATTTGCGCGGTCTTCCCGCCAACATAACGAATGTTGAGTCCAAACAGAAGGCGCCACAGGGGACGATGTTTGCTGGCATCAATGCCCCTGAGTATATTGTCCGCGCTTTTCTCCTTTATGCCCTCCAGTTCAAGCAGTTGCTCGCGTGTCAGGCTGTAGAAGTCTACCACGCTTTTGATGTAGCCCGCCTCCACAAGTTGTGCACACATTTTTTCACCGATGGTTTCAATATCCATGGCTCCCTTTGAAGCGAAATGAATGGTGCCTTCGAGATTGCGGGCAGGACATTGTAGGTTGGGACAAAAGGCCATCGCTTCATCCTCGTTTTGTACAAGGGGCGTCTCGCATATCGGGCAGCGCTCTGGGAGATGATAGACACGCTCTTCTCCGGTACGTCTCTCTACGATGGGTTTCACTACCTGCGGTATTACCTCGCCCGCCCGCTCCACTAGCACCCAATCGTCGATGCGCAAGTCTTTGCGTTGAATGTCACCTTCGTTGTGTAGGGTGGCGCGGGAGACGGTCACGCCGCGGATACTGACAGGTTCAAGCAGCGCCCAGGGGTTAACTGAACCTGTGCGGCCAATGTTCAAGCGTATATCAAGTAGTTTTGTGGCAACTTGAATGGGAGGATATTTGAAGGCAATAGCCCAGCGTGGATCACGAGCAACGGACCCTAATTCCTGCTGTTGCACCAGGTCGTTGATTTTAATCACAACGCCGTCGATCTCATATGGCAGGTTGAAACGCTCTTTCTCCCACTTCTTACAGTAGTCCCAGACTTCGTCGAGGGACCTGGCCAATTGGATGTGTGAATTTACCGGGAATCCCCAATCTCGAATCAATTGCAATGCTTCCCACTGACTATGGAACTCCATGCCTTGCATGTAGCCAATTTGATAACCGAAAAAGTCAAGATGCCGCGATGCAGTAATGCGCGGATCTTTTTGACGTAGTGAACCGGCTGCTGCGTTGCGCGGGTTTGCAAAGAGCCGGTTATCAGTCATCTCCTCGTTGAGCTTTTCAAAGCTTTTCGTTGACATATATATTTCACCACGCACCTCAACCCTTTCGGGGATCAAATCCCCGCGTAGATTTTGTGGGATACTGCGTACGGTTCGTATATTGGGTGTCCAATCCTCACCTACGAAGCCATCTCCTCGTGAAGCGCCAACAACGAGTCTGCCGTTATCGTATGTGAGCGCCATCGCCAGTCCATCAATCTTCAGTTCGCAGACGTATTCGAATGGCGTATTGGGTAGTATGTTCTGTGCGCGCCTGTGCCAGGCCAGTAACTCTTCTTCGTTGCGCGCATTTGCCAGGCTCAGCATGGGTACGGGATGACGGTGCTGGGGTACCTCCTGGACGGGGCCAACTCCAACACGCTGAGTTGGTGAGTCTGGAGATTGGAGTTCTGGATGTTCTTGCTCGATGCGCTGTAATTCTAACATCAACTGGTCATACTCGGCATCAGCCAATGTTGGATTGTCTTGAACATAGTATTGATAGTTAGCTTCTTCGATCTGGTGGCGCAGGGTGGCTACACGGGCGGCAAGTTGCTCTGCTTCGCTTCTGCCTGACTGTTCTAACGGAGACATTTCTGCGACGTTAGAGCTGTCACCTTCCTGAGGAGTTGTTTGTGGTTCTGGCATCGAAATTGCTCCTGGGAATATTATGTAACTCTGGTATATAGTTTATATTCTTTGTGACACTCTCATCCCCTGGAAAGGGATGAGTTTCTGGGCGAACCGTCCCGCAGGTGACCTGTCTCCACAGAGGCCCGGTGGAACCCGGTGGCTGATGCGGCTTGCATACCCAGACAACTGTGGTCAGAACGGGTTGCCCCTCCCACAGGCCGGTGTCCCGGCAGCTACTACGTCCCTGCTGGGTCGTAGATACGTGATGCGCGACGGGTACGCAATCGGCTGACCAAAGGCGAGCCGGTGCATGTTCATGCTGCCGACTAGGTCGCGATGGCCTGCAAAGCGGCACTGGGGATTCTTGCACACCCAGTTGCGCCCGTTGACTTTCTGGCGCCGCTGGCAGCTCGGACACCGGCTCGACGTGCCCCGTTCGGAGCCGGTGAAGCTCATGATGCCAGCTCGTGCACACTTCTGCTGGAGATAGTCCTTGTCCTTGCCAAATTCCCACTGGCTCATACGCTGGTGGTGGTGGCGCCCGCAATCCTGCTCCCGAACGCCGTGCGGGTCCCCAATGAAGACCGTCTGCACGCCCTCTTGCTCCAGGAAGCGCACGACCTTTCGCGTCGCCTTGTGCCGCCGGTCGCGCACCTGCCGCTCGGTGCGTCCGCGCAGCCGGGCTTTGGCGCGCTGGAGGCGGCGAAAGCGCTGTGAGCCGCGAGTGCAGCGCGCCTGCTTGCGCTGGAGCTGCCCCAGGCTTTTGTTGTGGCGGCGCTTGAGACTGCGGATGCCTCTCCCGGTGACGACGAGTCCTTGGCCAGTGGTCGTGGTGACCGCCGCCAGGTGGATCTCGCCGAGATCAATCGTAGCCTGTGCTGCTCCTGGGACTTGGGCGACAGCAGGGGAGGGTACCACCACATGCAGTTCGTAGCTCCCATTCCAGACTAATGAGACTCCCCCGATGTGTTCGGGCAGATCCAGACGGAAGCAGAGCGCCTTGCGTCCCCGACCCATCGGCAGGATGAGCCGTTTGCCCTGGCGCGCGACCGCCTGGGCGGGCCACTGCACCGTCATGTACTGCTTGGGCTTATAAGGGTAGCGCATGCGTGGATGGGTGGGTTTGAGCTGCCGGGTGGTCTCCACATTGGCGAGGAACTGGTGGCAGACCATCTGAATGCTCTGGGAGTGCAGCGCGAACTTCCCGCCCTTGGTGGCCCGTTGCAGCCCGTCACGATCCGGCCAGGGTAGATGCCCGAGCCTGGCCTCTTGATGCAGCTCGCGACACACATTCCATACGCGGGCTGCTTCCAGCTGGGCTGCTTGAAGGCGCTGGCGCGTGGGAAGGGCAAGCCCACCCAGTCGATAGATGCGTACGGTCTCCATAGCCACTCCTGACCTGACGTTGTTTCAGCTAATGTAACACAAACATCCGTTCTAGTCAAGAGGAGAGCGGCGCGTGCACATCCTCCGTGCATTCCTCCTTACCACTCCCCCCATACAAGGAACGACGCTCTCATCCCAATCCCATTCATGGGATGGGACTGCCCGCGTCGTTTCGTTAAATCAAAATGGTTGGTAGTGGCGAACCATGGCCGAGCCTTCAAATAGGCCATTGATATAACTGCGCCACTGTGGGAAGAGAAGCCCTCCACGGAAATCTTCCACGTGTGCTTCGTAAGAGGTCCATCTGTTGATGAGCATGTATTGCCCGGGTTGTTCGATACAGCGTTCCACCTGTGCTGAGATACATTCTGGATGTTGACGTATGACCTCAATTCCCTTCAAAATTGCCTGTCCCAGTTCGTCTTCTTTGCCTGGTAATGCATTAAAGATAGCGATCTCAGTGATCATATATCATCCTCCTTATTGTTATATCCTACCATGTCAGGCAAGATAAAGCTCTATATATATTACACACTATGTGACACTCCCCAATCACTTTGGAACGTGATTTGAAGTTTATTCAGCACAGACGAATCTGAGACAATAATACCCAACTCGCGGTTCTGGTCAAGCGACTGTGCTGAAATGTTTTCCGAACCGACAAAAGCTATTCTGCCGTCCACTATAATGATTTTTGCATGCATGTACAGTTGTGGATCCTCCCGTACCTGCACACCTCCCTGTTTAATAGTTGCAATGCCCTGACTGTTACTATCACCGGTCGAGATATTAGCGGTGGGTAAAATAACTTCAACCTGCACACCATGCTGTGCTGCGTTGGCGAGAGCCTGTTCGATAGCGCTATCGTTCATTTCTTCCGCCTCAATCAGCAGTGTGCTATGAGCGCTGTTGATAAGAGTTGCGAAGTCATTGCGTGAGTTGATCGGGCTGACGACCAGGTTGGGATCATTGAATTGCGCGGTTGAGTGGTTCCAGCATAACGCGCACGTCCAGCCCCCGGTTGGTTGCTTCTTCGAGCGCGCGAATTACATTCCGATCCGATAGGATATATATTTCCAGCCAGATAGACTTCTGCGCACTTCTGATAGCGTTGGTGATTACTTGCTCGCCATCATCTGGTTCAACGAAGACGTGTACCCCCTGTACTCCGGAACCGGCCGTGCAGTTGCTCTGGCATTGAGGGGGTCGTTACAGCTCCAAAGAATTTAGATATATCTTGACAATTCTGGCGTTTTTTGTGTAAGATTGTGGGAGAAAGAAATTACAGTAGCTAGAGGGCGATTCATGAGGAAGCACAGGCGAGAGGAAGGAAGCGTTGATGAGCAAGAGACATCCTCGTTTTCGCGATCTATGGGTCAATCAGACAGAGTTGGGGCGGCATTTTGGCATGAGTGCGGTTGCCATTGGGAAAAAGCTGCAAGAGGTGGGACTGCGTACAGAGCAAAAAGAGCCGAGTGAACAAGCGAAAGTTGATGGCTACTGCCGCTTTACCCCCATGAAGGACGGCGCTCCGTTCTATCTCTGGAATAGAGAGAAAGTGGCTGCTCTCTTGCGTGAGAGTGGTATGAGCCAACTCAGCAAAAGCGAGGTCGAAGCACGCAATACGGCCAAAATGCTGATCGATCTGGACCGACAAGCTGAGGAAACCGGCATGGACAAGCTCTTCTATTTTGCCATGGATGAAATCAAGCAGCGTGACTATCCCCTGATCAATCGCTACCTACGTGAATTGGGGTCCTCGTTACGGCTGGGGGAGGAAGAAATCATTGCCGAAAGCGGCGCGCAGGAGTAGGCTATGGGAATGTATGGTGTTGAAGAGGAATTCTGGGTCGGTGATTACCGTTTTGAAGTGAACTTCAGCAATGATTACGCTGTTGGCCTCTGTCAGCGAGATATCTGGGTGGCTCAACGGAAGAGGCTGGAGGACCTGGCGCTCACCGACTTCACAGGGCCGCAATTGCTCGGAGCATATGCTGGCCCGGATCAGGATATGCGGAAGGAAGCCTTTGCCCAAAGACTCGAAGCGCTTCGTACCTCCTACAAAGAAGCGCGACGAGCGCCGCAGGCGAACAGTACCCGATTACTGCGCCACGAAAAGAAAGACGTCACGCGTCTTGAGAGGACTCTGGCTCAAGAGTTATGCACCCTGGATCGGAGCCACTTTGATCTGAATAGAGTGTACACCCAGGTTCAGCACGCTGAGGATAACCGCTTTCTCCGCTCCTTCTATTTTGATGAAGTCAATGATCGCTACATCCACCATTTCTGCCACAAATATGCGATCGATCCAGCCTATCGAGCAGACGTCGAGAACGGGGGTGTCCTGTGGGTGGAGCGCAATGCCCTGTTTCTCAAGAATCTGGAAAGCAGGGCTTTTCGAGAAACGGTAGGGGAGCTTCCCCCGAACGACCGAGGGGTTGTAGTCCTCGAAGCCCTCTGCGAAGAACAATTCTTTCGGTGGATCTGTCAGCATGCGAAGTCGATCCTTACTGATCCGGGGTATCAACGCCTCAAACAGCGTGATCAGGCATCCGACGCAGCGTGCCGCAATGGCGTCGTCGATCCTGGCATGCGGGAGGTGGTTGCTGCCTGGAACACCGTTCCTGGCGTTGTTGTCAGCAGTTCCTGTCAAGGAGCCAGTGGGGTCCTCAGCTATGGAGGGAAAATGCTGTTGGTGCCCTCTGCACACGACGAATGTGCAACCATTGTTGTGATGCTCGACGACCTGGCCCACAAGGCCGTCATCGAGGCGATTGAGCAGTGCTTGTCGGCTTTTCCTCTCATCTGCTTGACACAGTTTTCTCGGCCTGTCGGGTCGTACCGTGAAGCATCTCGCCCGCATGGTCAGATGCGAAGCCAAAACGTCACATCCAACACACAGGTTCGGCAAGACTTGATGACCGTCGCGGGAGAGGTGAGAGCACGGTGGCTTCGATGAAGGTATCGATTAAGGCAGCGGCCCAGGAACTGGGTGTGCGGGAAGAAACGTTACGCCGCTGGGAGCAGGCAGGCAAGATTACCTCCGAGCGGACAGCGGGAGGCCATCGACGCTACGATCTGGCTACGATTCGGAAAGTGGCTGAAAAGCGCGAGCATCCGAGTCTCGAACCAGAGTCCTCTGCTCGGGTGACCATTGGCTATGCCCGCGTGTCGAGTCCTGATCAAGTGCCAGATTTGCACCGGCAGGTGGGAGTGCTGGAAGTCTACTGCGCGACCAAAGGCTGGGAGGTCGAGATCCTCCAGGACCGGGGATCAGGACTCAACTATCGCAAACGCGGGTTGCGCACGCTGATCGAGCGAATTTGTTCGGGGGAAGTCGAGCGCCTGGTGCTGACTCATCAGGATCGTCTCTTGCGCTTTGGGGCCGAATTAGTCTTTGCACTCTGTGAGCATTTTGGCACCGAAGTGGTGATCATCAATGCCGCGGAGGAGCGGAGTTTTGAGGAAGACCTGGTGCAGGATGTCCTGGAAATTATTACTGTCTTTAGCGCGCGCCTGTACGGTAGTCGAAGCCCTAAAAACAAGCAGGTGATGCAACAACTCAAGGAGGTGGCCGATGAAATCAGTCGTCAAAATCCTGCTTGAGGTGACGCCTAAACAGGCTGCCATCCTTGACTCACAATCCAAGATTGCCAACTGGCTCTACAACAAACTGCTCGAAGAGGCCAATGTGCTGCGCCAGCAGTATCGAGAAACCCAGGACAAGCAGGTGGGCCTGACGCTCTACACCGAACGCGGCCTGCGCAATCTGATTCCTGGCTTGAAAGTGCAGCACCCCTTTCTCAACGCCGTCTACTCCTCTGTCCTCAAAAATGCGGCCCTGCGCCTCTCCAAAGCCATCAGAGACTACCAGGATGGCAAACATGGGCGGCGGGCCAACATCGTCAACTGGCCCAAGTTCCGCGCCTGGAAACGCAACTGGTTTTCGCTTCAATACGATGAACCATGGAAAGGTTATACCCTCGCCGAGCGCACGTTGACCTTGGTCCTGGGCCAGAATGTGACAGGGAAACAACTCAGGATCGAGTTGGAGCTCATGGAGGCCCTTCCGCATTGGGTCAAGCATGAGCACATTCGCCAGTGTCGTATCGTGAAGGAAGGCCACCTGTACTGGGTGGTCTTCAGTGTGGAACGTGTCCTGCCCAAGAGCAAGCCGCTCTCTGCCAAACGCGTGGCGGCCTTGGACCCCAATCACAAAAACTTCGCGTACGCCGTCGGCACCGATGGCTTGGCAACGGAAATCCAGAATCCCTATTTTCTCAAAAGCTACGATAAGCGTCTCGACCAGCTCAAATCCAAGCGTGACAAGTGCAAGAGGAAATCTCGCTTGATCACGCGCGAGGATGGCTCGCAGTTCTGGCTGCCGAGCAAGCGCTGGCTGATGCTCAATGCACGATTGCAAAACGTCTTGCGGGAACGGCGAGAACAGACCAAGCAGTTCCTCTATACGGTGGCCAATCGACTCTATCACGACTACGACGCAGTGGGCGTCGGGGACTACGTCCCACACGGCGGCGGCATCACCCGAAAGATGCGCCGCGCGATGAATAACCGATCCTTGAACAGACGCTTCAAACACGTGCTGGCCTGGGTGGCGCTGCGATCAGGCAAACAGTATGTGGAGTGGGCGGAAGGTGGTTCGACCCGGACCTGCCACGACTGTGGGTATGTCGTCGAAGAGGGCATTCCGGTCTCGGTACGGGAATGGGATTGTCCTGGGTCTGATTGCACCAGCCATCACATCCGAGATGAAAACGCCGCCCGCAACGGTTTGACGCGCACGCTCAAGGCATTGGCGTTGCCCTGCTCGGGCCGTCGGGAGGTTTCCTCCCGGCGTGCCTGGCGGTTCAACGGTCTAGGGATCACTTCCGGGGACCGCTGACGGGTTCTGCAACAGGGACCGACTGCCTGGAAATTAAACCAGGACCATGACAGGTTCTGACCCATGTCTAGATT
>JBKPAZ010000045.1:0-8868 GCA_046726655.1 Chloroflexota bacterium | reverse complement strand
TATCATCCTGTTCGGATTAGCAGGTATGGCTATCGCCTACTTCTACAGCGCTAAGCCGTTCCAGTTCTCTATCCGTGGACTTGGTGATATCCTGGTCTACATCGCCATGGGTTTCCTCATGACATGGGGAGCTTACTACGTACAGATTCCTCGCTGGTCCTGGCTCGCCTTCGCAGCCAGTGTACCGGTTGGCTTTTTAGTTGTAGCTATCCTCAACATGAACAATACGCGGGACTTACAAGACGATATGGCGGTCCATAAGCTAACACTGCCTGTGCGTTTCGGCCAGCTATTTGGCCAGCGTTTCCACGCGTTTCTGCTAATAGGCAGCTACATCGCAGTGACCCTCTTCGTCCTGCTAAAGATACTGCCGCTTTTCAGCCTGGTGGTCTGGATCACTTTTCCCCTCGCATTTACCAATGTGCGCTCAGTTCTAACTGCAACCGACCGCAAAGCCTTTGCCATTGGCATAAAACGCACCGCAACACTACACCTCCAATTTGGAGTAATGCTGGCCTTAGGTATTGTGCTGGCAGCAATCGCGAGGCCATTATGAGTGGGTCCAAGGGGCGAAGCCCCATGACGGGGTTTGGGGTATCCCCAAAATCCTCGTTAGAAGAAAAATTCCGCGAAACAGGTGGCAAACGCTCTTACGTACAACGCCTATTTGGAAGAATAGCTCGTGTCTACGACCCTATGAATCGTCTCATGAGTTTTGGGCTAGATCAACGTTGGCGCGCATTTGCCGCCCGCTATCTCGCGCTGGGAACCGGCGAACTCGGACTCGACCTGGGCGCTGGAACAGCCGATCTCTCCATTGCCGTTATTCGCTGTTCTGGACCAGGGACACGCATGATCGGCATGGACATCACACCGGAAATGCTTGAACTGGGGCGCATCAAGATTGCTCGTTTAGGCTTACAAGACCAGATTGACCTGCGAGTGGGAGATGCCGAACATATTGATTTACCCGATAACAGCGTTGACGGCTGCTGTTCCGCTTTCACAGTGCGCAACTTGACCGATAGTCGCCAGGGATTCCGTGAAATGCTGCGCGTGGTGCGTCCTGGAGGCCGGGTCGTCTGCCTGGAAATCAGTCATCCGCCCGGCAAGATCTTCGGCTCCCTTTTCTACCTCTACTTCTACAAACTCGCCCCCTTATTCGGCACAATCATCGGCAAAGCCTTCGAAGAATACAACTACCTGCCAAATTCACTCACGACCTTCCCCGACGCCCCCGCACTCAAAGCCATCATGGAAGAAGTTGGCTGGAGCGATGTGCGCCTCTACCGCCTCACTCGTGGTATCGTTGCCGTTCACGTTGGGACGAAAAGTGTGGCTCTTGTAAAAAACTAACTTAGTTACATCCGCGTTACTGTGAAGTCTCTAATCAAGGATTGCAAGGCTTGCTGAGTGGCATCCACAAAGGAGTATGCTTTCCCAGTTGTGCCCATGCATTGCCAGGTGTACTCATCACTGTAGAAATCACCCTGCTTTGTGATGGTGATAGAAAGAGGCAGATCTCTCAGCATTGCCGTCATTTCTTGCTCAATCTCCCGTTTTGCAAGATCTGAGGTCTTAACAAGTTGTGCATCTCCCTCAAGACACCAGATACACTCACAATATGAACTATGCTTGTTTAAGTCATGTATGTTTTGTGCGTCTCGTTCCAACTGCTTTAAATCGGTCATTCTTACTTTCTCACTTTCTGTATCACTACAACGAGCCAGACATCATTCCAACCCTCAGCTACAATAAACCTGGTACAACAGTACTTTCTGGGACGTCGATCAACACTGATCAAGACAGCCCTCAGTTCCGGCAATAAAAAACATCCAGGTTATGAACATCCTAGATGTTATTGTGTATCTTCTTTGAAAGCGTTCTCTTCAGGATACCGTGCTAGTTTACCATAGTGGTTCACGATTTGCAAACTGAGCATAAAGAAAGAAACGCTTTGCAAGATCTGAGGTCTCGACTTTCGCGACGAGCCAGAGTCCTTACCTCCCCTTAAAATTGGCCTGCCGTCGCTCAATGAAAGACTGGACACCCTCTTTGATATCCTCGCTCTGCATAATCGCCTGCAGATCGGGTAAAAATTGTTGTATGGCAGCCTCTTCGCCCTCGGTCATAGCTAGTCGTGCCGATTTGAGCGTGGCACGCACACCCAGGGGAGCCTGCGCTGAGACAACCTGAGCCAGTTCTGTTGCACGAGTAAGCTGTTGTCCCGGTTCAACGACCTCCTGCACCAGGCCGATACGCAATGCCTCTGCTGCATTGAACTCATCACCGGTCAGCAAATAACGCATCGCATTGCCCCAGCCCACCTCGCGTGGCAACCGGATGGTCGCACCTCCAAAGGGGAAGAGGCCGCGCTTGATCTCTATTTGAGCAAATCGTGCATCGGAGGCGGCAATGCGAATATCTGTTGCGAGCATCAATTCAATACCGATGGTAAGACATATACCTTGCACAGCGGAGACCATAGGTTTTGTGAGGTGCGGGCCACGTAAGCCAAGTGGATCAAGAGCACCCTCTGGATATTCAAATTGTCCCAGGGATGATGCAAACTGCGTCAGTTCTAATCCCCCTGTGAAGTGATCTCCATGCGCAAAAAGCACACCACAACGCAATTCGTCATCATGCTCTAGCTCAGCATAAGCTAACCCTAGCGCGTTGAGCATTACCCTATCAAATGCGTTGCGCTTGGCAACGCGATCCAGTCCAATCAGCAGCACATGTCCCTGCCGCTCTGTGGTGACTCGCCCTTCCTGGTTCATTTCTCCCTCCTTCATTTGGTGTAGTGATAGAAGCCAGTGCGACCGTGAGGGTCGCCCCTGCTATACGACGGATCAGCCTGCAAATCCCATGTATGGGTGAGGCTTGCCCCGCCCTATAGGTTCTCGGATGCGTCTGACCCTATCGGGCCACCCGCATCCGAGAACCGAAGCGTTTCGATGTACTGGACTATATGTTCAGCGGTACGTTGCATATGCCTGGGTTCTCTATAGAGATTACTCAACATAATCGCGCCCTCAAGCGTGGCAATGAGGATCGAAGCTACCTCGTCCGCATCTACTCCTGGACGAATCTGCTGGCGCTCGATGCCTTTGTTCACAATACGGTGAATGGTGGCGCGCCAATCATCCATGGCAGATCTAGCGCGGTCTCGCAGCAATTCGTTAGCATCATCTGCCTCAATCGCGGTATTGAGAATCGGGCAGCCGCCGGCAACCGGTGGGTCTTCGACCTCACTTTGAAATACGGAGACGATGGCCAGCAGGCGCTCTATGGCGTCGAACTTCCCGGAAAGCGCCTGGCGCACGCGCTGCTGAACCAGTTCATAGGCGTAATCAAACGATTCCAGGGCCAGTTGTTCTTTACTGGAGAAATGGTTATAGATCCCGCCTTTCTCCAAGCCGGTTTCGCGCATAATGTCGGCGAGAGAAGCTCCAAAGTATCCCTGGCGATTGAAGAGTTGAGCTGATCTTGCCAGTATTCTCTCGCGTGTCTGTTCCCCTTTACTCATCTACACGCTCCTTTCTACAGTCCTGGAAGTGTCTCTGACTCGAGTAAGCGCTGGAAAAAGCGGTTCATGCTCTCTTCTGCAAGGCGGCTACCAAGACGAGCTACCAGGATATTCGCCGGGTCCATCCGAATATTTGGCTCGGAGGTGAGATATTCGGCAAAACCATGAGCCGCAAAGAGCCGCGCGATCAACTCTCGATAGTGAAAGCGCGAGATGCCCAGCCCTTCAAAATCCCAATGCCAGGAAAGACCTAAGCCGAGAAGAAGAGACTCTTCCAGGGACTCAAACGCAAGTGCCAAAGAGAGCAGTCGATGCGCGATGCCCAGTTTGCGCCAACCTGAACTGACCTCAACCGCGATCTCATAGGCATTACCGATATCTTGCCACCAACCATCCAAAGGCGCAAGGGTGGCCTGACCAACAATCTTGCCTGTAGCAGTGTAGGCCAGCGTAAGCCTATTTTCTGGTTGCTGAGCAAGGGAGAGCAGCAGGTGATGCTCGCGTTCGGGCAGACGGGCGAAGGCGTGCAGACCTTCATCCACCTTCAAACCCTCTACAAATGAAGGTGAACAGCAACTACGCAGGAACAATGGCCCTGCCGGTGTCTTATATATTTTTACACGGGAAATGCGAGTGCTTCCCGATCTCTCCTGATCACTTGAAGGACATGCTCTTTCTTTCAGCATCGTTGTCGCCTCCTTTTATAACAGGCCCTGTGAATTAGTCTGGCGCCCGCCAGGAACATTACTCCTGTCCAATGTTAGATTATGGGCGCAAAATGATACATGTGGTGGTCCCATGCGCATAGAGTTTGCCTCCAGCGTCGGTCAAGCGTCCCTCGGCGGTGGCGATGCGTCCTCCAACATAAATGATCTTCCCCTCGCAGTATACTGTTCCTGTCTTCACTGTAATGGGTCGCAGGTAGTTGACCTTGAGTTCGAGGGTGGTATAGCTTGTACCGGCAGGGAGCATAGATTGTACGGCGCAACCGAGCGCCGAGTCCAGCAGCGTTGCCATAACTCCTCCATGTACCGTTCCAAGTGGATTGTAATGAGACTCAGATGGCTCGGCGGCAAAGACAACACGTCCCTCGCTCACCTCGGTTATCCACATGCCCATCAAGACGGCGATGGGAGGTGGAGGAAACTCACCCGATTGCAGAGCTTCGAGATAGGCAATGCCGCTAATCGTCTTTCCTGTTTGAACGGCTTCTGTTGGGTCTTCCCAGGTAATCGTGCGGGTACGGCTCGCTTGAAAGTTGGTCATGAATCGTTCCTTTCATGCTGACTATATCAGCAGACCGAATGGTCTGTTTTATCGGCAACAATTTAAGACCGATCGGTCTCAATTAAAGTATAACTGATTTTGTTACCTTGTCAAGGGGGGTTGGAACCCTGGCCCCCGATTTGTGGTAGAACCCCCCGGGAAGACGGTGCTTGACAGAGTACTGGACTCTTACAAACGACTCTCCCTCACACTGGTCGCAGATGTATAATGATGGTGACCCACAAGGCACGGGCGAGTGCGGCCCGCATCGCATCCTCATCAGTAAAGGTCTCGGGCAGACGCCGCCCATCACAGCGCACCGTCACCGCATTCTGACCGAAAGGCCAGGGGTCTACTGCCACCTGCGTTGAATCGCTATTGGCCGGTATAAGCGTCAATGTGGTTGTGCTGTCGGCTGTGGGGACGTTTGAAAAAGATTTCGGAGTCTTCAGGCTGAAGCAGAGGGCCAGTGAGATTGCATCCCAGGTTCTGATGAGCCCTTGATTGCGTGCGACTATGTCCGGTGTTGCATAGGGCGCGTAGAATGGATCGCTGCGGAACGATGTGAGAAGCTGTTCCTGGAATGCATATTCACGCGCCAGGAATGCTTGTACTGCCTGGCTATCATCTGTTGAGCCTTGCGTCGTATCGTATCCTTCATAGAGGCCGGTAAAGTGTAGAGAGACGAGGAGCGCAGCGTAGCGTCCCTGGTTAAGGACTAAGGACGAGGCAGAGGAGACGATGGGGATGTGCATGCTCTTTGGCGCTTCAAGGAAACTGAAGGGACGACCGGTCTGTGGGTTCATTTTAGGCACTCTTTCCCAGTCTGCATGTGCGATATCATGTTGTTCGGCACCCAGACAGACCTCTTCGAAAGGCATGACAGTACCGAACCGTTCATTGCCCCATGCTCGTGCCATTTGACCGCTAATCCAGGCGTGCGCGGGCTGTCCGATGACGATCAGCCCTTCCGAATCCTCACGATACAACATGATGTGCTCCTCCTGCTATTGACTTGCCGTTGTCAGGCACCTACTTTGCGAAAGATGCAACGATAGGGGAGACGAGAGCGCGTAAATCGGCGCTTTTCATTGCAATCGAATGCGTGGTACTCCCTGGATTAAAGTTTACCTCATCGTTCTCAAAAAGCCCTTCATCGAAGTAGGTAGGGAGTCCTAATATGTTGCCGAAGGGAGGCACACTGCCCATTTTGACATGAGCAATGTTTTCTGCCTCTTCCTCAGTTGCAAACCTCAGGTTACTCACGTGCAAAATAGCTCGCATGCGCTTCCAATCAATGTGTTTGTCGGCGGGTAAAACGAGCAGATAGTAATCGTCTTTGCCCCGTACAATCATGGCCTTCGCCCCGGTTTTGAGCGATACGCCTCGTATCCTGGCTGCTTCTTCGCTTGTTCGTACAGGTTCGTGTTCTGTCAGTCTGTATGGGATGTTATTCTTGTCTAAGAGGGCTAGAATTTGTTCGAATATAGTCATTGTTTGGGTGCCGTTTCTGTGTGGTTGTTTTTGTTGATGGTTATGGTAGCAGATATTTTTGGGGGGTTCAAGGGAAGGTTGGGATAAGGTGGCTGTTCTCTCATATAATGCAGCATGAATCCTATCAAATCTCCAGGAGGATAAACATGAATATACTGTTAAACGGACGTATTTACGATCTTGAGCAGCCGCGTTACTTCGGAGCCCCGATCTATCCAAGCCACGCACCCGGCTACTTTTATACACTTCATCGCCGTCATGAGCGTGGTATGGGAGAAACCAGAACGGGTGCGTCCGGTTTTATGTACACGACAGAACACTCGGGTACCCATATTGATGCCCTGTGTCACCAGGCCGAGGATTTACACCTGTACGGCGGTCGAGAGGTTGATGCCAGCATACAAACGCCCTATGGTTTCACAGAGCTAGGCGTGGAGACGATTGCTCCACTCATCACACACGGAGTATTGCTTGATATCGCGCGTCTCCGAGAGGTAGACCATATAGAAGCCGGGAACCCAATCAAGCATGATGAGCTAGAAGCTGCGGCTCAAAAGCAAGGAGTCTCGATAGGTGAGGGAGATGTTGTACTGCTGCGTACTGGTAATGGTGCGCTCTGGCAGGACCCAGCCGTGTATCTGCAAGCGGGAGGAGTGAGTGGCGATGCATCCTCCTGGCTTGCCAGCAGAGGGATCAGGGCAGTGGGAGCCGACAATGTGGCCTGGGACGAGGTTGGCGTTGTCGATCCCGATCTCAAAGTAACGCTGCCCGGTCATGTGATCCTGCTCGTCCGCCATGGCATCTATATCATAGAAAATCTCTTCCTGGAGGAACTGGCTCGCGACCAGTGTTACGAATTTACCTTCATCTGCCTGCCACTTAAGATGCGAGGAGCTACAGGCTCGCCTGTGAGGCCGATTGCAATTGCTTCTGGAGAATAACATGCTTTGATATTGCTTGCAATTTACAAGTAAAGATACTATACTATTCCACAACCAGGAAGGAAAATTGGAAAGAGTAAACAGTGAGTTTTGCAGCAGGTATTCCTGGGCGGCCTCCGCCTTAAGAGGGACGTGAAGAAGTCGAGAACATGAAACACACACACCAAAGACGCTCGGACTGCCCAATCAACTTTGCCTTAGAGATGTTTGGCGATCCGTGGTCGCTGTTGATCATCCGTGATATCGTCTACTTTGGGAAGAAAACCTACGGGGAATTTTTAGCGTCAGAAGAAGGGATGGCGACCAACATTCTCGCCAGCCGTCTCGCTCATCTGGAGCACCAGGGCCTTCTGGTGAAAAAGCTCTCTGAGCAAGATAAGCGCAAAGAGGAGTATGTCCTTACGGAAAAAGGTCTCGATCTCATCCCTGTCCTGGTGGAAATGGCTAACTGGAGTGCTGAGCACGATCCACACACCGCTGCCCCTGCGGCCTGGATTGCCCTGATGAAGGCCGACAGAGAGAAAATGATCCGACTCATTCGTGAAACGGTGCAAAGCGGCGGCTCTGTTTTTGTAGGCGAGAAGAGTCTTATGGGTCAATTCGTCTAGCACTGCTCCAATGCGGAAGGTTCCACGCAGCCGAGCGCTCCCCCGAACTTCCGCAAAACAGCAGGGTTCTCGTCGTGAACCTTGCCGTTTTTTTTATGGAATGTCTGATCTCCCCATGTGTCCGAGAGCGCAGAGGCCTCATTTCCAAAACTTTACCACTTTTTGCTGAGATTATCCCCGCAAAGTTGTAGCTTCGCTCTACGCCCCTGCATTTTCAGGCACTCTTATACATGAGGAGCAGAAAAATCAAAGAGCTTGCGAAATTGAACTGCTCGCCTGTTGCACCTGCACTGTTTGGCGGATATACTAGCTGATAGAAACCCCGATTTCTGCACAGCTCGTCGCGTTTCTATTGACCTTCGTATCTCAGCTTTCACGTCACCCTTTCTACGAGCAAAGAAGCAATAACCACAAAGGAGGCAAACATCATGGCGCTTTACCTGGTGCAATTCGCTTACACCGCCGAAGCTTTGGCAACGATGGCGAAGAACCCGCAAGACCGCAGTGTGCCGAGCAGAGAACTGATCGAGAAGCTTGGTGGACAGATGATCGGCTTCTACTTTTGCTTTGGAGAGTACGATGGGGTCGCACTCTATGAAGCCCCCGATGACACGACTGCCACAGCTATCTCGATGGCAGCAGTGAGTCCAGGGCATCTCAAAGCATCCCATACGACCAAGTTGTTCACCGTTGAGGAGACGATGGAAGCGATGCGCAAAGCTGGAAGCATCTCGTTCCAGGGGCCAGCCAGAGGATAGGTCAACCCGACGTGCTCATGTTAGCAGCTCCCCTCTATCCGCTTTTGCTAGCGGGTGCGGCTCTGGCAGGACTGGGCAGTGCTTTCGTCGAGCCAGCCATGGGCAGCATCTACCTGGCTGCCACGACCGACGAAAATCGCGGCCATCTCGCTTGCCATCATGCTCGGCCCGCTGGCTCAGGCGCTCGTTGGCCTCTGGATCACGGCACAGATCACCTTCGCTATCGGTGTTGCTCTGTCGTTCATGATGGCTCTGGTAGCCTTTCTCCTGTT